>CAIRXI010000128.1 GCA_903882525.1 uncultured Pseudomonadota bacterium
CGCGCACCCGCGCCTAAACGCCATATACGGTCAATCATTCGTGAACCTAATCCACGTAGCATGCGTGCAACAGCGATCAGTAACGTTGATTTAGTCATTGGTTTTGCTATTCATTAACTCAGATTGATAATTTGCTGCGGGGTAATGAAACGGCACAGGCCCATCTTTCTCACCATGAACAAATTGGTGAACGAAGGGTAATGTAGAGTGCATCAAGTCATGCGGCGTACCCTCTGCCGCAACCTCTCCGTTAGCAACAAAGTACACGTAGTCTGCAATTAAAAAGGTTTCCTTAACATCATGAGATACGATAATTGACGTCGCACCTAAAGCATCATTGAGACTACGGATTAAATCACAAATTACGCCCATAGAGATTGGATCTAGTCCAGCAAAAGGTTCATCATACATAATAATATTGGGATCAAGTGCAACGGCTCTAGCCAGCGCAACTCGTCTCGCCATTCCACCAGACAGCTCCACAGGCATGTACTTCGAAGCTCCGCGTAAACCTACTGCATTAAGCTTCATTAGTACCAAGTCTCTAATCATAGATTCCGGCAAATCAGTCAACTCGCGCATAGGAAATGCGACATTATCAAATACCGACAAGTCAGTAAACAAAGCCCCATGCTGAAACAGCATCCCCATTTTACGTCTTAACTTGAAAATGCCGTCGCGATCCTGCTTATGTACAACGTCGCCATCAACACGCACTTCACCATGACTAGGTCTAATTTGACCGCCAATCAATCGTAACAGTGTGGTTTTACCGCTCCCGCTCCCACCCATGATGGCCACGACTTTACCGCGTGGAAACATCATGTTAATGCCTTTATGCAATAGGCGTCCTTTGTAACCAAAGGAAAGATTGTCGATTTCTACAATATTGGGATTCATGGCTTGCGCGTTAATTGTTATATATACATCTATTAAGGTAGCATTCTAAAACAATTTAGTCCTTTGGTAAGAATTTAAAGATTACCTTAGTGCAAAAAAAAGGCAGCCATAGCTACCCTTTAAACACTCATAAAATTAGCGTAAGCCTTGAATATAGTCGGCAACTGCAGACATCTCAGCATCAGTCATTTTTGTAGCAATCGTCATCATCATTGGCGCATTGGCACGTTCACCTGTTCTAAAGGTTCTTAATTGCGCCAGCGTGTAGTCGGCATGTTGGCCACCTAAACGTGGAAATTGTTTAGGTAAACCAGCGCCAGTAGCACCATGACAGGATGCACAAGCTGGTAAATTATTGGCAGCGATACCACCACGATAGATTTTTTCACCCAATGAGCCTTGGCCATTAGTTTTTGCCTGACCTAAAGCTAGCTTTTGGCCAGCGAAATAAGCTGCTAAGTTTTTCATATCTTCATCACTTAACATGGCCGCCATGCCTGACATTACAGCATTGGCACGTTTGCCAGCTTTAAATTCTGTCAGTTGCTTCACTAGATATTCAGGATGCTGACCAGCTAATTTAGGGTTTGCCGTAAGCACACTATTACCGTCAGTGCCGTGGCAGGCCGAGCAAATTGTACTCACAAGAGTTTCTGCAGATTTAACTTCTGGCACTGCTGGCACTGCCTTTTTCTCAGGTAATGCTGTAGCGGCATTTGCCGAGATACTTAATGTCAGACTTAACACTAACCATGCTAAATTACGAAATTGCATTACTGCTCCTAGTTCTTAAATTTAGGATCATAAATTTACTGACCCATGCTTTAATTTACAAAAGTGACTAATCTAAATTATTCAATCAATTAACACGCTATTTTAGCGAAAAACACCTATTCGTGATAGCATTTTTCAAAGTAGATTTTACCTACATTAAATTAGCGCTAAGACAAACATCACTTAGTCAACAGAATCGGATCCCAATGCCATTGTTTCAAAATGCTGCTTTTCATATATCAGCCCACCATCTTCGTGATTTACCACTTGCTAGCGGCATTGAAGTTGCTTTTGCTGGTCGCTCTAATGCCGGAAAATCTAGCGCGCTAAATACGCTTGCAAACCATAATCGCTTAGCATTTGTCAGTAAGCAACCTGGCCGCACACAACTAATCAACTTCTTTACGTTAGGCAATGATAGGCATCTAGTCGATTTGCCAGGTTACGGCTACGCCAAGGTACCTGAAGCCATGCGTGCGCACTGGCAGAATGTATTAGCGCGCTATTTAAGCGAACGCTCAAGCTTGGGTGGATTGGTATTGGTCATGGATAGTCGTCACCCACTTACCCCCTTAGACCGCCAAATGCTAGATTGGTTTTGCCCTAGTGGAAAGCCTGTACATGTTCTGTTGACCAAGGCAGATAAACTATCACGTGGTGAAGCCGGTTTAACTTTAAGTCGTGTACGCAAAGAGTTGATTGAAACTTGGGGCAATCATTATCATAGTGAGTGCACCATACAGTTGTTTTCTAGCCTAAAAAAACAGGGCGTAGAAGAAGCTGAGAAAATTATAGGGAAATGGTTGTTTGCCGAAGAGCCTGAAGATTTAGTGCGCAAATCGTTTAATCTTAGTTAGCACTAGACAATAATAATTATTGCCCAATAGATTACTTACGTACAAATACCATATCCCACACACCATGACCGAGCTTTAGGCCGCGATTTTCAAATTTAGTCAACGGTCTATAACTCGGTTTTTGTGCATAATTTTCAGCAGTGTTCTGCAATTGAGGTTCGGCATTAAGCACTTCAAGCACCCACTCAGCATATTCTTGCCAATCGGTAGCAACATGCAGGTAAGCCCCTACTTTGAGCTTACTACATAATAATTTTACAAACTCAGCTTGTATCAGCCGGCGCTTATGATGGCGTGTTTTATGCCAAGGGTCGGGAAAGAAAATATGTACTCCATCTAGACTGGCGTCCGCCAGCATATGCCGTAACACTTCCACCACATCGTGCTGAATAATACGAATGTTAGTAAGCGCTAACTCTTCAATCAACTTAAGCAGAGCACCAACACCTGGAGTATGTACCTCAGCTGCTAAGAAGTCATAATCTTGAAGTGTTTGCGCAATTTTGGCCGTGGTTTCACCCATGCCAAAGCCAATCTCCAATATTTTTTTGCTGCTTTCACGCTTGAATTCAGCGTTTAAATTGATTAGTTCTGGTTTATAGCTAATGCCAAATTGTGGCAATCCAGTTTCAAGTGCGCGTGCCTGACCTTTAGTTAAGCGGCCTTGGCGCAGGACAAAACTGCGGATGGGACGTTGCGGGTGTTCTATTTTTAAATCGGCATCATTCATATCGCGCATTATACATGACAGCCATTACAGTAAAGCTAGATCCAATGTAGCTATGCGCTAGATAACTGACTCAGCTATAAAGTGTGAGATTTATCTCCCGAGGTAAAGCCGAGTAATGGTACATCCATATTTTTACTAAACGCGATCACCTTAAACAAATCACCCATTTCAGCTGGGGATAATAATTTCTGCGCTGCAGCAGCGAGTGGCGCATAACCCGCCATATCAGATGGTGACACCTGTGCCATCAAATCTAAAATTCCACAGTTCATTAAAAATTGTGCCTGGCTACAAAAACCACTGAGCTGCAATCCATTATCTACACCAGCATAGGCAATGCTACTAAAGTTGACATGTGCCGTGATATCTTGCAGGCCAATATTGAGCAATGGGTCGGTGTGCGCATAATGTTGGTAATGGCACATTAGGGTGCCAAGATTACGTTGTGGATGGTAGTACTCAGATGCCGAAAATCCGTAATCTATCATCAAAATTACACCGCGCTCTAGCGTAAGTGCAAGACTGGCAATAAGGCCATTAGCGGTGGGACAAAATTCACTGATATAACCTGTAGGCAAACTTAGCTTTTTAATCTCATCGAACAAATGCTGCCCGCTAGCAGGCGCATCATCCCATGGTTTATCAGACCAAGTTAAGCCTTGCTCTGCCAGCATTACGCCACGCTCACATAAGCCTTGTGTTTTTGTATGCACCATATGCACTGGAATCGCATCTAAAACTTCATTGCCTAATACCACTCCGGTAAAGGTTTCTGGCAGTTGATTAAGCCAGACTACGCGTCGCAGTAGCTGTGGAGACAACTTCTCTTGTAAGTACTCAAGCTGCACTTGGCGTAAGTGGTCACTTACATCTAGAATGTAATACTGATCTGGCAAGCAATCTAAGTGCTCCAAAGCATGCAGTAAGTGAACGGCAAGCCGGCCCGTGCCCGCCCCCAATTCCATGATAGACCCTCTACTTAGCGCCAATATCTGTGCAACTTGCTGCGCCAGAGTTTGTCCAAATAATGCAGAAATTTCTGGGGCGGTGACAAAATCTCCGCCTGTACCAAATTTCTGATTTCCCGCACTGTAATAACCAAGCTGTGGGGCATAGAGCGCGAGTTGCATAAACTGCGCAAAATCTATCCAACCGCCCGCTTTTTTTATTGCCTGCTGAATGAGCGCCTGTAGTTGCAAGCTGTGTTTTTGGGCGTCTCGTGATGGCGTGGGCAGTGTACTCATAGACTTAGATTATAATGGCTAAAAATTAGATTGGATAATAAGTGAAGTTAAGCGATAAAAATAAAGTAGTGCTAATCACCGGTGGTGCAAAACGTGTAGGTGCGGCAATTTGCCGCTCACTGCATGCTGAGGGCTACACCATGATGATTCACTACAAAAGCTCATTCCATGAGGCGCAGGCCTTGCAGGCAGAACTAAACTTACATCGTGCTGACTCAGCAGCCATCGTCCACGGTGACTTACTAGATATAGAAAATATTCCCAAGTTGATAAGCGCCACCATCAGTCAGTTTGGTCGCTTAGACGTGCTGATTAACAATGCATCGACCTATTACGCAAGCGAACTCGGCGATATCGATGAAAGTAAATGGCATGATCTGATGGGGAGCAACTTGAAAGCACCATTATTTTTATCACAAGCCGCAGCGACAGAATTACGCAAAAATCATGGTTGCATCGTCAATATTACCGATATGCACGTAGAGCGCCCAAAAAAAGGCTACATTATTTATAGCGTAGCCAAAGCCGGCTTAGTCACACTGACCAAATCACTAGCGCATGAATTAAGCCCAGAAGTACGGGTCAACGCAGTTGCGCCAGGCCCAGTTCAATGGCCGGACAGCAATCCCCAATTTGACGAAGTGTATCGTCAGCGCGTCATTAATCAAACCCTGCTTAAACGAGTTGGTGAGGCCGAAGACGTAGCCAAGGCGGTTAAGTTCCTAATCGCTGATGCGCCATTTATTACTGGCCATGTGCTAGCGGTAGATGGTGGCAGATCAATCAATCTTTAGTATTATTTTCAATACACCCCGCACAAAACTTGAGCCTTTAATCTAATGATCAAACACTTACCCACCAACCATTCCAATAACTTCATCAAGCTACGCAATAGTTTAATTAGTGCAACTGGCAAAGCCATCGGCGACTACAACATGATTGAAGACGGCGACACCGTATTGGTCTGCATGAGCGGTGGCAAAGACTCACATGCCATGCTGATGATCTTACTTGCCTTGCAAGAGCGTGCGCCGATCAACTTTAAGCTAATCGCAATGAATTTAGATCAAAAGCAGCCAGGATTTCCTAATCATATTTTACCGGCCTACTTTGAACAGCTGGGGATTGATTACCGTATCGTTGAAGCTGATACCTACTCAATCGTGAAGGAAAAAATACCTGAAGGCAAAACAACGTGTTCACTTTGCTCACGCTTACGTCGGGGCATTATTTACACTACCGCCAAACAGCTAGGTGCCAATAAAATTGCGCTAGGTCATCATAGGGATGATATTGTTGAAACCCTATTTTTGAATATGTTTTTTGGTGCAAAAATGAAAGCTATGCCCCCTAAGCTTTCAACTAATGATAAACAAAATATTGTGATTAGACCGCTTGCCTACTGCAGTGAAAAAGACATTGCCAGCTATGCTCGACAAATGGAGTTCCCAATTATTCCATGCGATCTTTGTGGTAGCCAGGAAAACCTACAACGCCAAAAAATTAAAGATATGCTACAGGGCTGGGAGCAAGAACAACCGGGCCGAATCAACAATATTTTTCGGGCCATTACGAATGTTGAGCCTTCTCATCTAGCTGATTCTAATTTATACGACTTCAAAAATCTAACACAGGCTAAGGCTGAGGATGAAGATCCTTTATTTGGCGACATTGCCAACGAGGGCGCAGCTTTAAGTTTATCCACCAACGACGGCACTAGGATTGAGTTTGTGCGAAACACTTAATTACGGCATCGTTCATCATCAATTAATAGACTATATATTGTAAGTTGTTGTCTTAAAGCCGTTTACCTTGCTATCATCTAGCTAATTCCTTAGTAACCCCCCTTTTTCCATAGGCATTCATGTCCAAACTGTTAATTGTTGAATCACCTTCTAAAGCTAAAACGCTAAAAAAATATCTAGGAAGTGACTATGAGGTGTTAGCTTCTTACGGCCATGTGCGAGATTTAATTCCCAAAAATGGTGCGGTTGATACGGCCAATAATTTCGCTATGAAATATGACATTATTGAGCGCAATAGCAAACATGTGGATGCAATTGCAAAAGCCGCAAAAAGTGCTGATAGCATCTATCTGGCAACCGATCCAGACCGTGAAGGTGAGGCGATTTCTTGGCATATTGCCGAAATATTAAAATCTAAAAACTTACTTAAAAATAAGGTGATGAAACGTGTTGTGTTTCATGAAATCACCAAAAGTGCCGTTGAGCATGCTATCGCCGAGCCTCGTGACATTTCAATGCCTATGGTCAATGCGCAACAAGCTCGCCGCGCTTTAGATTATCTAGTCGGCTTTAATTTGTCGCCCTTACTGTGGAAAAAAATTAGACGTGGGCTTTCTGCTGGCCGTGTGCAAAGCCCAGCATTACGCCTGATAGTTGAACGCGAACTAGAAATTGAAGCGTTCAAATCACAAGAATATTGGTCCATTCACTTAGATGCTTTAAAACATAACCACAGTTTTAGCGCCAAACTAATATTGCTCAACAACGAAAAAGTTGAGCAATTTTCTGTGATTAATAATGATCAGCAAACCGATGTTGTGGGCAAATTACTGCTAGCCAGTGCAGGTAAAACTACGGTTTCACGAGTTGAGAAGAAACAACGTAGCCGCAGCCCTGCGGCTCCATTTACTACTTCAACCTTGCAACAAGAGGCCGTGCGCAAGTTAGGATTTACCACTTCACGCGCGATGCGTGTGGCGCAGCAACTATATGAAGGTGTTGATATTGGTGCTGGTACCGTGGGTTTAATTACCTACATGCGTACAGACTCATTCAACATGGCAACCGAAGCTGTAATGCAAATCCGTGGTTATGTAAAAAGTAATTTTGATGCAGAGTATTTACCTAAATCACCTGTAATGTACAAAACTAAGTCAAAAAGCGCGCAGGAAGCTCATGAAGCGATACGCCCTACTGATATTAACAATGCGCCCGCCAAATTACGTCAATACCTGACAGATGAGCAATTTAAACTGTATGAAATGATTTGGAAACGCGCACTGGCATGCCAAATGTCACCCGCTAAATTTGACGCAGTAAGTGTAGATTTAAGCGTAGGTAGTGATGCTAATTTATTCCGCGCTTCTGGCCAAACCTTAGTATTCCCAGGGTTCATCGCAGTCTACATGGAAGGTAGCGACGACGAGGAAGAGGAAGGCGAAAGTAAGTTGCCGCATCTTGAAACCGGCGAAGTGCTTACAGTTGAAAAAATTTACGGTGATCAGCATTTTACCGAACCACCGCCTCGTTACGGCGAAGCCAGTTTAGTTAAAATATTGGAAGAATACGGCATTGGCCGCCCTTCTACTTACGCTAGCATTATCAGCACACTACAAGATCGTGAGTATGTAATACTGGATAAAAAGCGCTTTACACCTACCGATGTAGGTCGCGTCGTAAATAAATTTTTAACCCAGCACTTTACGCAGTATGTCGATTATGACTTCACTGCCAACTTAGAAAATGCTTTGGATAGCGTGGCCGAAGGTGAGCGTGAGTGGTTACCGCTGATGGCTGAATTTTGGCAAGGTTTTAACCAGCAACTGCTGAGCAAAGCTGATGTCGATCGCCCGGGCAATGAATTAATAGACGAAGCCTGCCCTAAATGTGGACAACCACTACAGAAACAGTTAAGTCGCTTTGGTACATTTATTGGCTGCACTGGCTACAACAACGAGCCGAAATGTGATTACAAACGCAGCCTAAACGGCGCAGCCGCAGCTGGTAGTGATCCAGTACTAATAGGCTCAGATCCAGAAACAGCAAAAGACATCTTACTAATGAATGGCCCTTATGGTCCCTACCTACAACTAGGCTTGGCGGTGGAGGGGGATAAAAAGAAACCCAAGCGCGTCAGTGTGCCTAAAGAAATTTCACTAGCGGATATGAGTTTGGACACTGCGATTATGGTGCTGTCTTTACCCCGCGACCTAGGTTCACATCCTGTCACCAATAAAAAAATTATTGCTAATATCGGACGATTCGGGCCTTACATCAACCATGATGCCAAGTTTAAATCGATTCCTAAAACACAAAGTGTGTTTACTATTGATCTAGAGTCTGCCGTCACATTGCTAGCGCAAGCCAACACTGGCCCTGCGCCACTATGCTCTCTAGGGAGCCACCCAACTGAGGACGGACAAATTGAAGTTTACGCTGGGCGTTATGGTCCTTATGTGCAGCATGGAAAGATTCGTGCAACTTTACCAAAAAGTGTAGAGCCTGAATCACTAACACTGGATGAAGCTTTAGAGCTGCTGAATGCCAAAGCCGCCAAAGAGGTACCCGCTAAAAAGGCTTCAACTAGAAAAACAGTAGCAAAAAAAACCACCACGGCCAAGAAAACGAGCACTGCAAAACCCGTGGTAAAAAAAGTAGTTGCCAAAAAAGCCAGCCCTAAAAAGCCCGCGCCAAAAAAGAAAGCTACTTAGTTAAAAAATTAATTAACAAGCAATAAAAAAGCGGCTTCAAGCCGCTTTTTTTGCTCGTTACTTAGTTCATCATTAGATGATTAGCTACTTACGTTGTTACCTAA
>CAIRXI010000129.1 GCA_903882525.1 uncultured Pseudomonadota bacterium
CGCCAAATTCGAGTTACGCGCATCCTTTGCAGCCATTACAGCCTCAGTAGCCTCTTCACCAATCTTTTTCAAGATCCCGTCATCACCCTTTGAAAAGAGCAAAGCGGTATAAGAAGTTTTTGGATCTGCTTGGCCCGCCTTAAATGCATCACGACGTTGATCAACTACATCGGCTAAATGGATTAATCCAGATTCAATTTTTTTGTCTGAATTCAGTATTTTGTTCATTAATATATTTTTTCAGACTATACAGTCCAATCCTCTACCTTTAACTGCTTAATCCTTTTAAAAGCCTGGTCATTTGTCACTAGAACTGCTCCAAGCTGAGAAGCGTGTGCTGCAATTTGCATGTCAAGAGAGCCTAGTAAATTTCCATTACTCTCTAACTGGGCTCTTAAAACACCATAATGCTCCGCCACATCAGTATCCCAAACCAAAACATCCACTCGCTTTAAAAACTCTTGTACAACCAAATGTAAGCTCCTTGCATTCGGCTTTTTTGCCAAACCATAGAGAATTTCACCTTCAGATATGACTGACAAGCATAGTCTTTCCATAGGAACGCTGGCGATTTTTCTGCTTACTACTGGGTTTTTCTTAATGAGGCTGCTGACGGTATTGGTATCGAGCATATATCTCATCACTCATTGACTCCAGCAAAAGGATCTCGATCTTGCGACCCTTGATTTCGATCTTCAGGGCTTAAGAAATCCACAGGAACGTCCGCGCTCGCAAGCGCCATGAAAAAACTATCCCAGTTTTCAGGTCTTCTGGAAAGAATTAAATCACCAGTATTAGCATCGCGCCGAATAAAAACCTCTTTTTCCTCGAAACGAAATGCCGCAGGCAAGCGTATGGCCTGGCTGCGTCCATTCATAAAGATTTTTGCTATTAGGCTCATCATCCCGGCTCCTTGGTATATATCAAAGTATATACCATTCTGATCCATAACAAAATGTAAATAAAGTCCCCAAATACTTGCTTGAGTCAGGCTTCACTGATTTTTTGCCAAGTTGAACTTATAGAGTCCCACTGCCGAAAGAAGCAACTATGCTCGCCTGTATGGCAAGCAATGCCATCTTTTTGCTCAACCATAAGCAAAATCGTATCGCCGTCACAATCTAAGCGAATTTCTTTTACTTTCTGAGTGTGGCCAGACTCTTCCCCTTTGTGCCACAGTTTTTGTCTGGAACGGGTCCAATAGACTGCCTCACCTAGGCGCAAGGTTTCCAATAAGGCGTCCCGATTCATCCAGGCCATCATCAAGATATCCTTGCTGCCAACTTCTTGGGCGATTGCTGGAACCAATCCTTGATCATTCCAAGTTACCGCTTCTAGGAGAGCCTGGTCTAGTGAGTTTTTATTTGTATCTGACATTTATCCAATTTTGACAGAATTATTAAGAGCTACCCAAATAAGAATCGCCTTCGGCTTACTGCAGCAGCCCATCCCACCTTCTGGACAATAACCCTTTTTGTGTGTATAATGTGTATAAAACTTATAATGCGCAGATGAATAGCAAAGAACTCATCAAGACATTAGAAAAAGATGGCTGGGTATTGCGGGGCTCAAAAGGCTCTCATCATGTTTTTAACCATCCCCGCAAGGTTGGACACATTACCGTTCCACACCCTAAAAAAGATCTGGGCATTGGATTGGTGTAAAAGATACTGAAACAAGCAGAAATTAAATAGAGGGGTCAATGATGAAATATCCAATTGCTATTGAACCGGGTGGAGATAAGCTGGCATGGGGCGTAATCGTTCCTGATATGCCAGGCTGCTTCTCGGCCGCTGACAGCGGAATTGATGAGGCCATTGAAAATGCTAAAGAGGCAATTGAGTTTTGGATTGAGTCAGCGCTAGATGCCGGTGAAGATATACCTAAACCCAGCTCTATTACTGATTTACAGAAGAAGAAAGAGTTCAAAGGATATATCTGGGCAATTGCTGAGATTGACCCGGCATTACTGTCGGACGATATCGAAAGAGTAAATATCTCTTTACCAAAAAGAGTGCTGGCAAGATTAGATGCTAAGGCCAAATCCGCTGGTGAAAACCGCTCAGCATTTATCGCGCATATGGCGATTAGCGCTTAAGAACACCAACTAAATCCGAACCGGGATTCCCTGAGCAGCCATATATTCTTTTGCCTGCCCGACGGTGTATTCACCATAGTGAAAAATACTAGCTGCCAATACTGCATCTGCATGGCCCTTAGTAATACCATCCACTAAATGCTGCAAATTACCAACGCCGCCAGAAGCAATCACCGGAACAGAAACGGCATCGCTTACTGCAGCAGTTAAAGCTAAGTCAAAGCCATCCTTACTGCCATCGCGGTTCATACTAGTCAAAAGAATCTCGCCTGCACCACGTTTAGCCACTTCAGTAGCCCAGACCACTACATCCATGCCTGTGGCGGTTCTGCCGCCATGAGTAAAAACCTCCCAATTGCCAGCCTCAGTTTGTTTGGCGTCAATCGCCACCACAATGCATTGAGAGCCGTAATAGGCAGCTGCATCAGACACTAAATCAGGATTAGCTACTGCGGAAGAATTCATACTCACTTTATCTGCACCAGCATTCAGCAAGCGTCGCACATCAGCAACTGCACGCACACCACCGCC
>CAIRXI010000130.1 GCA_903882525.1 uncultured Pseudomonadota bacterium
AACACTCGGTTTTGGGAGCTTGTGCATCACACCCGCTTCATCGCGGTTGAACTGCATAATCACATTGTTCCAAATTTCAATAAAGCGATCGCCGTCTTCATCTGGGCTACCTGGAGGGCCGCCGAAATGTTGTGGTCCATGATCGTAAAATATTTCGGTACAAGGTCCACAAGGCCCAGTGTCACCCATCATCCAGAAGTTATCTGAAGCGTAGCGTGTGCCTTTATTATCGCCGATGCGAATCACGCGCTCAGCAGGGACGCCCATGGTTTTAGTCCAGATATCGTAGGCTTCGTCATCGTCAGCATAGACGGTAACGGTCAATTTATCTTTAGGTAATTTAAATACTTCGGTCAGCAATTCCCAAGCGTAAGCAATCGCTTCTTCTTTGAAGTAATCACCAAAACTGAAGTTACCCAACATTTCAAAGAAAGTATGGTGGCGGGCGGTGTAGCCTACATTTTCTAAGTCATTATGCTTGCCACCGGCGCGTACGCATTTTTGACTAGAGCTGGCGCGTGCATAAGGGCGTTTATCAAAACCTAAAAATACGTCTTTAAACTGATTCATACCCGCATTGGTAAATAACAGGGTAGGGTCACCTGCTGGAACTAGCGAGCTAGACGGCACAATTTGATGGCCTTTGGAGGCGAAAAAGTCGAGAAACGCTTGGCGAATTTCGTTGGTGCTGGGGTTGCTACTCAGTTTAATCGTCATTTTTTATCGTTTTAGCGAATACAGCTTTAGCTTATTCGCCCTTAGTTTGGCTTAAAACCTGTTTAATAATATCAAAACCAAAACCGCGGCTTTGTAAAAATCTAGCGTGCTTGGCCCACTCTTCCCGAGTGGCCGGACTGTCTTTAAATTTCTTGCGCCAAACCTCACGCGCGTTATCAAGTTCACTTACTTTAATCTGGCTGACCGCAACTGCAATCAGATCGTCAGCAATGCCTTTTTCACGGAGTTCGTTGGCTACACGCGCACTGCCAAATTTTGCTTTGCGTGCATGCACCAACTGTTCAGTAAACCGCGCATCAGACAACCAACCGCGCGCTCTAAAATCATCCAACAATGCGCCGATGTCGTCATTCTCTTCGGCAAAGCTTTTAAGTTTTTGACCTAGCTCAGCGTAAGAATACTCACGCTTCGCTAAATAATCGAGCGCACGCTGGCGCAAACTTTTGGCTGGGCTGTAAATGAGATTACCTTGCGTTTAAATGCGTGCTGACTAATCTTCCTCAGGACGTGCAGTTGGCATGGCTTCACTCACCGCTTTTAAGTTGGCACGAATTTTCGCGTCAATTTCATCCGCGACTTCAGGATGCGCTTTGAGGTATTCGCGTGCATTGTCTTTACCTTGACCAATTTTTTCGCCGTTGTAGCTATACCAAGAGCCAGCTTTTTCAACGAGTTTTAAATCAGAACCTAGTTCAATAATCTCGCCTTCACGTGAAATGCCTTCGCCATACAAGATATCAAATTCTGCTTGTTTGAACGGAGGCGCCACTTTGTTTTTAATGACTTTAACGCGTGTCTCACTGCCAACGACTTCGTCACCTTTTTTGATGGCGCCAGTACGGCGAATATCTAAGCGCACTGAAGCGTAGAATTTAAGTGCATTACCACCGGTAGTCGTTTCTGGGTTACCGAACATGACGCCGATTTTCATACGGATTTGGTTAATGAAGATCACCAATGTATTCGTGCGTTTGATATTACCAGTCAGCTTACGTAAAGCTTGGCTCATTAAGCGTGCTTGCAAGCCCATATGACTGTCGCCCATTTCACCTTCAATTTCAGCGCGCGGGGTTAAAGCGGCAACAGAGTCAATCACCACAATATCGACTGATCCTGAACGCACCAACATATCGACAATTTCAAGTGCTTGCTCACCAGTGTCTGGCTGTGAAATTAAAAGGTCTGGCACGTTCACACCAAGCTTTGCTGCATATTGTGGGTCTAACGCATGCTCAGCATCGATAAAAGCGGCTACACCGCCGGCTTTTTGCATTTGTGCAATCACTGAAAGTGTTAGCGTCGTTTTACCTGATGATTCTGGGCCGTAGATTTCAACTACGCGGCCGCGTGGCAAGCCGCCGATGCCTAGGGCAATATCAAGGCCTAAAGAGCCCGTTGAAACGGACTGTATATCTTCGCCTATGTTGCTGTCTCCCATACGCATAATGGAGCCCTTGCCAAACTGCTTTTCAATCTGCGCTAATGCCGCGGCAAGTGCCTTGCTTTTGTTATCATCCATATGGTTTTGCCTTTGAGTTTTCTGATTAATTTCTAACCCTAATTATTCCATAAATCTAGGCTTAAAGTAAGCGTAATTAGTGTTTCTAAGGCATGAATAACCGACTGTTGACGAACGGCATCGCGATTCCCAGCAAAGTGCATGGTTTGGGAAATTGTTTGCTGCGTATTCTCTTGATTGGCTGATCGATTTGGGTAGCTAAAACCAAAACAAACTGTGCCCACAGGCTTGCCCGGCATGCCACCATCAGGTCCAGCAATACCAGTAATCGCCACAGCCATTTGCGCATGGCTATGTAAGCATGCGCCTTGCGCCATTTCAGTTGCCACTTCTTGGCTAACTGCGCCAAAGTCGATTAACGTTTGCGCGTTAACCCCCAACATTTCTTGTTTGGCAACGTTGCTATAAGTGACAAACCCACGTTCAAACCAAACTGAACTGCCGGCAATCGCTGTGACATATTGCGCCAACATGCCGCCGGTACAAGATTCAGCCACGGCCAACATTAATTTGCGCGCTTGCAGGGCCTGCCCTAGGCTTTTAGATAGCGCTAGTAGTTTGTCGTTATCCACATGAGCACCTCTAAAGAAATGATGGCATAAATCGCTGCGAGTAAATCGTCAAACATGACACCGAAGCCATTTTTAAGTTTGGCATCACATTGTCGAATTGGGTACGGCTTCCAAATATCAAATAGGCGAAATAGTAAAAATGCCGTGAGCCACCATGGCCATTCTACTGGGCTAAAAGTCAGTACGAGCAACATGGCTACAATCTCATCCCAGACGATCCCGCCATGGTCCACCACCCCTAGAGCCTTGCCCGTAATGGTGCAAATGGGGATGCCTATTAGAAATAGACCTGCGATGACTGCCCACTGGATAGGGAGGGGTAATGCAAGGCTCATCCAAGCGAGCGGGAATGCAGCTAAGGTTCCGAATGTTCCAGGTGCAATTTTAGCTAAACCACTCCCAAAACCGAGTCCTAGAAAATGGGCAGGATGCTGCAATAAAAACTGCAGATTGGGTGTTTTAGCTGAAGTGGTCAAAACCAGTTTCCTTGAATTCTATAATTTCATGATGCATGCCATGGACGACAATGCCAGACCCTGCTGAAATCTCACCAATTAAGGTTAATGGCAAATTGAGTTGTGTGCTTAATTGAAGAATTTTAGCGCGTTTCGTCGCGGCCGCAGTGAAGCATAGTTCGTAATCATCGCCACCAGCTAATACTATTTTTAATTGCTGTGGATCACGCAAGTCGTTCACAAATACGTCACTTTGCGTATGCGGGATTAAACTCAATTCCAAGGTGGCGCCCACTGTTGACGCCTCTAAAATATGACCTAAATCGGCCAGCAATCCATCGGAAATATCAATAGCACTGTGGGCGATATCGCGCAGGGCTAAGCCCAATTTGACTCTAGGTTGCGGGGTATGTAGTGCAGTAGCGCACGATGCTAATAAGCTTTCTGGCAAGACTAGTTGGCCTTGCAGGTGCGCTAAGGCCAATGCTGCATCACCTAGTCGCCCAGACACCCAAATATCATCCCCTAATTGAGCGCCGCTACGTTGTAGTGCTTTGCCTTTAGGCAGTTCACCCATGATTTGCACGCTAATTGTTAAAGGGCCGCGCGTGGTGTCGCCACCAATTAAATCCACATGAAATGCTTGTGCACAGGCAAAAAATCCAGCGGAAAATTGCGCAAGCCATGCTACGTCGTTATTCGGTAGGGCAATTGCTAGCGTTGCCCACTTGGGATTAGCGCCCATGGCCGCCATGTCGGAAATGTTGACTGCCAGTGATTTCCAGCCAATCGCATAAGGGTCAGCATCGGCAAAAAAGTGGGTGCCAGAGACCAGCATATCGGCAGAAATGGCAATCTGCATTCCCGCGCCGATGGAAATTAAGGCCGCATCATCGCCAATCCCCAAGTCGGTATTTTGGGTGGTGCGGGTGAAGTGCTGACGGATTAAATCAAATTCTGACATAGAAGTTTAGGCAGGCTTAGTTTCGGCAGGTTGTGGTGAGGCAGATTTTGGTCTAAATGCTTTGACGATGTGCTCATGCGTTTCTATAAAGGGCGCGCCGATTAAGTCTAGGCAATATGGCACAGCAGCAAATATGCCATGGACAACAATTGCGCCAGTGGCATCTTTTAACCCTTCTAAGGTTTGAGCAATAGCTTTGGGTTGGCCGGGCAAGTTGATAATTAAACACTGCTTACGAATTACAGCCACTTGTCTAGATAAAATTGCAGTGGGTACGAAGTTCAAACTAATCTGGCGCATCTGCTCACCGAAGCCGGGCATTACTCGGTCGGCTACGGCTAAAGTGGCTTCAGGGGTGACGTCACGCAAAGCAGGCCCAGTCCCGCCAGTGGTGAGGATTAAACTGCAAGCTTCATTATCAACAAGGTCTACTAAAGTGGCTTCAATGACTGATTGCTCATCGGCGATTAAGCGCGCAACAATTTTTACAGGCGTAATCAAGGTATTCTCTAGCCAAGCTTGAAGTGCGGGAATGCCTTGGTCGGCATAGACACCTTTACTGGCTCGGTCGCTGATAGACAATAAACCAATTTTAATGAATTCTTTTGTCATTCGTAGGTCGTATAGTTTGAGTGAAGGTTTAATCATACCATTAGCAACCAACAAGGACTTTTTCATGGCACTTATTACCCGTGACACACTGCGTCAAAAACCAGCCATTGCAGCGCAATTGAGCGCACTGAAAATAATCATTAGCGGCTTGATGTTGTTAAGTTTAGGGGCCTTATTGTTCGCAACGCAATCGCATGCGGCTGAGCTAAACCTCTATGCAAAAAATTATAAAGAGCAAAACAGCAATCACCTGAAGTCTTTAGTCGCAAATCCAGAGACTAAGATGTATGTCAGCAATCATAAAGAGGATGACAACATCAGCATGCTAGAGAATGGCTATGACATGATCGGTTCTTCTGGTTTTGATGGGGTAGCAGTGCCTGTTGAGGGTGCGCTAATACAAGGGCAGGCAGTCAAGGCTGACACTGTATTGGTTTACAGCAAATATGCCACCACCAAAACGACTAGCTCAAAAATGCAATTGGTCAAAGAAGCGGCTAAAAAAGGGGGTGAAATCGAGGCTAAAGATTTAGTTGATGAGCCGACACAACACCAATATTACGCGAGCTATTGGGCTAAATTGCCAATGCCTTTATTGGGCG
>CAIRXI010000131.1 GCA_903882525.1 uncultured Pseudomonadota bacterium
AATATTTTCTGTCATCGCACTGCTGCACATACTAAAACGTTTTATCGGAGAGAGCCATGAAAAACAACGTCATTGAAATCAAGAACATCATCAAGCATTACGGTGAAGTGCGAGCAGTCGATGGCGTAACCTTTAGCGTGGTCAAAGGTGAAACCATAGGGTTGATTGGGCACAATGGCGCTGGCAAAAGTACGTTATTTAAAATGATGTTGGGGTTAATCCCACCAACATCTGGTGAGATTGTTATTAATGGAACTCCTGTGCATGGTAGCGCATTCCGTGAGCTGCGCCGTTCGATTGGCTATCTACCAGAGAATGTTGTGTTCTATGACAATCTCACCGGGCTGGAAACGCTAAAATTCTTTGCAGCACTCAAGGGATGTAGTCAGGAGGAATGCCAACTACTGCTGGAAAAAGTTGGTTTAGCACATGCAGTAAGTCGTCGTGTTGATGGCTACTCTAAAGGTATGCGCCAACGCCTTGGTTTTGCCCAGGCATTGTTAGGAAATCCACGCATTTTATTCTTAGATGAACCAACCACAGGACTCGATCCAGAAGCGATACGTGAGTTTTATCACATCCTGCATGAACTTAATACCCAAGGAGTAACAGTAGTCATTACTTCACATATACTGTCGGAAATTCAAGAGCGGGTGCAACGTTTAGCCGTACTCAAGACAGGTAAGCTGCATGCACTGGGTACTGTGCAAGAACTTCGTGAATCTGTTAATTTGCCTCTTGTCATCAAACTGCGCCATCATTGCCTTCAAGGAATTCTACAATCATCTTTGCTTGGCATCATACTTGAAAGCAGCATTTTTAGTGACACTACCGCTGAGATACGCTGTCACCGGGCGCAAAAAATGGAAGTGTTGCACAGGCTAGCTATGCTAAGTGAGCTAGAAGATATTATTGTCAGAGAGCCCTCGCTAGAGGATGTTTTTCTTGGCTATGCTGTATAGGAACCTAAATATGTTGAACATTGAAATATCACAGATTAAAGTGATTGCAGAAAAGGAATTCCGTGATCGCATCCGCAACCGTTGGGTAATAGCAGTAGCGATTATCTTCACAGCCTTCGCTTTAGCTATCGCCTATTTTGGTTCGGCTCAACAAGGTGAAGTCGGACTCCGCAACATAGAG
Organism: uncultured Pseudomonadota bacterium; assembly: GCA_903882525.1. GTDB lineage: Bacteria > Pseudomonadota > Gammaproteobacteria > Burkholderiales > Methylophilaceae > Methylotenera. Next base: position 1,144 of record CAIRXI010000131.1, read on the forward strand.
GTTACCGTTGCTAGCCTGGTCAGTTTAGTAATCTACCTTATTCCATTGATTGCTTTAATTCTTGGCTATGATGCCATTGTTGGTGAGCGAGAACGTGGCTCACTGGATCTTTTATTATCAATGCCCATCACGCGCCTAGAGTTAATACTTGGAAAATTTTTAGGGCTATCGGCTGCCCTTGCCAGTGCCACTTTAGCTGGATTTGGTCTGGTAGGATTGTTGTTGGCTTACCAAATAAATCTAGATGCACTTTATCACTACGTAGGCTTTATGTTCAGCGCAATACTGCTGGGCATGGTATTTCTAAGCTTAGCGGTCATGGTGTCGGTGATATCTAAAGACCGTGCTCGCGCAAGCGGTGCGGCAATTGCGGTATGGTTCTTCTTTGTACTTGTTTACGATCTAATCTTACTTGGTATGCTAGTACTTTCTGGTGGAAGTTTTGGCGAAGCACTTTTCCCGTTATTATTATTACTAAACCCTGCGGATATCTTCCGTATCCTTAATATCTTTAGCACAGAAGATTTGAAGGTATTTTACGGATTAGCCACAGTATTTCCAGCCAGCCTATCTAATCCTTGGTTGCTGGGCTCTATGATGATCACATGGATTGTTATGCCATTAACTATAGCTTTATGGA
>CAIRXI010000132.1 GCA_903882525.1 uncultured Pseudomonadota bacterium
CTTTGAGGGTAGTTCCGGTGTGATTGTTATTGCTGCAACCAATAGAGCGGATGTTTTGGATAAAGCCTTATTGCGCCCAGGCCGTTTTGACCGTCAGGTCATGGTGTCATTGCCAGATATCAAAGGCCGTGAGCAAATTCTATTGGTCCATATGCGTAAAGTGCCTATTGATGCAGATGTAAAAGCCGATATTTTAGCCCGAGGTACGCCAGGCTTTTCTGGCGCTGACTTAGCTAATTTGGTTAACGAAGCTGCTTTGTATGCCGCGCGTCGCAATAAACGTACGGTTGATATGCAAGATTTTGAAGATGCTAAAGATAAAATCTTTATGGGTCCTGAGCGTAAATCAATGGTGATGCGTGAAGAAGAGCGTCGTAATACTGCTTACCATGAATCAGGTCATGCGGTTGTTGCGAAGCTTTTACCGAAAGCTGATCCTGTACATAAAGTGACTATCATGCCCCGAGGCTGGGCATTGGGATTGACTTGGCAGTTGCCTGAGTTTGACCGCATTAGTAATTACAAAGACAAAATGCTTGAAGAAATTTCTATCTTGTTTGGTGGACGTATCGCTGAAGAATTATTTATGCATCAAATGTCGACGGGCGCTTCAAATGACTTTGAGCGCGCTACTAAATTAGCCCGTGATATGGTAACGCGTTACGGGATGTCGGATGCGTTAGGAACGATGGTTTATGCTGGCGATAATCAAGATTCTTTCTTTGGTAATATGAGTGCAAAAACCGTATCTGAAGCCACACAACAAAAAGTAGACGCAGAAATTCGACGCATACTTGATGAACAATATGGGATTGCACGCAAATTGTTAGAAGATAATCGCGATAAGGTGGAAGCGATGATGGCAGCGTTAATGGAATATGAAACTATTGATGCCGATCAAATCAATGACATTATGGCGGGGGTAGCTGTGCGTCCACCTAAACCGTCACAAAGTAAGCCTAACCCACCGCGTGATAGTGGTTCGCCAGGTGTCAGTGCAGCGCCAGCTCCGCAGCCAAGTGCGAAAACCTAGGTGACTCTAGATGTATGATTAAAGGGCTAGGTTTCTAGCCCTTTTTTTGGCTCAAATTTCAGCACTTTAATTGAGTATAATGGCTTATGATTTTTCAATGTGGCAACTACCAGCTCAATCTCCATCGCCCACAGGTGATGGCCATACTTAATGTAACTCCCGATTCATTTTCCGATGGCGGTCAATTTAATGCGGTAGATAAAGCCGTCGAGCGAGCTTTACAATTAATTGCGGATGGGGCAGATATCATTGATATTGGTGGTGAATCTACTCGCCCTGGTGCTATTCCTGTGAGCTTGGACCAAGAGTTGAGTCGTGTGATTCCAGTCATTGAGGCACTAAGTCAAGTATGTACTGTGCCTCTTTCTATTGATACCTATAAACCTGAAGTGATGCGTGCGGCGATTGCCGCCGGTGTTGATATTGTGAATGATGTGCGTGCGTTGCAGGAGCCTGGCGCGCTGGATTTAGTGGCGAGCAGCCATGTCGCAGTATGCTTGATGCATATGCAGGGCACACCGCAAACCATGCAGCTAGCGCCTACTTATGAAGATGTGGTATTAGAGGTGCGGCAGTTTTTAATTGATAGATACCAAGTAGCTTTAGCCCATGGCATTGCTAAACAGCGTATCCTGCTGGATCCTGGTTTTGGTTTCGGTAAGCGTACCGTTGATAATATTGCGCTTATTCAGCAGTTGGCGAGATTAACTGAGATTGGTCCACCCCTGCTCGTAGGACTTTCACGCAAAGCGGTCTTGGGGACGATTAGTGGCGGTGATGCACTGCAACGCTTACACTCAGGCATTGCCGCATCAGTGGTTTGCGTCATGAATGGGGCTAAAATACTACGTGTACATGATGTTAAAGCCACAGTAGACGCGCTTAAAGTAGTGGCGGCTGTAATGGATCAACATCAAGAATAAAAAGGTTTAACTTAGGAACTTTCATGGCAAAAAAATATTTCGGTACTGATGGTATACGCGGCAAAGTAGGGGTGGCGCCAATTACGCCAGACTTTGTCATGCGCTTAGGCTATGCAGCAGGGCGCGTGCTGACCAGTATTGAGAGTAATCTAGAAAAAGGTGCCCATCCGGCGGTATTGATTGGCAAAGATACGCGAATCTCAGGATATATGTTGGAGTCTGCACTGGAAGCTGGGTTGTCAGCGGCTGGAGTAGATGTGCTGATGACAGGCCCTATGCCTACGCCTGCTGTGGCCTATTTAACCCGCGCCTTGCGTGCACAGGCTGGGATTGTGATTTCAGCCTCACATAATCCGTATTACGATAATGGCATTAAGTTTTTTTCTAGTTTAGGGACTAAATTACCGGATGCAATTGAGCATGCCATTGAAGCGGAACTAGATCTACCTATGCAGGTGATGGAGTCGGCTAGTTTGGGGAAAGTGCGCCGGATTAAAGATGCGCCTGGCCGCTATATCGAGTTTTGTAAAAGCACTTTTCCGAATACGCTAGATTTAAGAGGGTTAAAAATTGTTCTAGATTGTGCACATGGCGCCACTTACCATGTAGCACCTCCCGTCTTTCACGAGCTAGGGGCTGAAGTTGTGGTGATTGGCAATCAACCAAATGGTCTTAATATTAACGACGAATCTGGCACGACCCATCCGCAAGCTTTGCAAAAAGCGGTCGTTGAACATCAGGCAGATCTAGGCATTGCTTTTGATGGTGACGGTGATCGTGTGATGATGGTCGATAGCGAAGGGCGTCTCTTAGAAGGAGACCAGCTACTTTATATCATCACCACTGCACGCCAACAGCAAGGAACACTGCAAGGCGGAATTGTGGGCACCTTGATGACCAACCTTGCCCTTGAGCACAAGTTTGCTCAGATGCATATTCCTTTCATACGTTCTCAAGTAGGTGATCGCTATGTGATAGAATTACTTAATCAGCGTGGCTGGCAATTAGGTGGCGAAAACTCAGGGCATATATTGACCCTTGATAAGCACAGTAGCGGCGACGGTATAGTCGCGGCTTTGCAAGTGCTGGAAGCGTTAATTCAGAGTAAAAAAACCTTAGCGCAACTGAGTGCAAGTTTGGTTATGTATCCGCAAGTGCTCATTAATATCAAAACAGATGAAAAAATTAATGTAGATCAGCATGCGGATATTCAATCGGCAGTAGTTATGGCTGAAAAGGAGCTTGCAGGGACTGGCCGCGTCTTGCTTAGATCTTCAGGCACTGAGCCTAAAATTCGCGTAATGGTTGAAGGTGAAAATCAATTACAAGTAGAAACTTTGGCGCAACGAATTGCCGATGTGGTTGTAATGGCAACGACCGGTTAAGGGGCAGTAGGCTCAAAGTCAGCCAATAAATTCAAGAAAACTTCATCTCTCCTTCATCAATTGTTCATATTCGAATGCGATTCTATGCACTTACATGAATAAGTGTATTTGAATAAGGAGCTTGAGATGACCTATAGAATGCGATTGTATCTAAACCGCATGCATAGATTTGACAGTAACGTATGTGTTGCGGTCAATCATACCAGTCAATATCGTGTCATCCGCGATGTATTTCGACTAGTCAGTCGTTGCGGTGACGGCCTATTTTGGTATGGTCTGATGTTCGCAATCATTGTATTCAAAGGCCATGACGGAATGCTCCCAGTATTACATATGGCGGTTGCAGGCTTAGTCGGCACTTTACTCTATAAATGGTTGAAAGGTAAAACGCTGCGCCCGCGCCCCTATGCCGTGCGCCAAGAGATCTACTTAACCGGAACGCCGTTGGATAAATTCAGCTTTCCATCTGGACATACTTTGCATGCGGTCATTTTTAGTGTTGTGGCTTTAAATTATTACCCGCAATTGGCTGTCATCTTATTGCCTTTTACCCTAATGATTGCTTTATCTCGGGTCGTATTAGGTTTGCATTACCCTAGCGATGTGATTGCAGGTGCTTTGATTGGGGCATTGATTGCTGGGATTTCTTTTCTTTTAATTTGATATCATTTGATACAGAACAATTTAAATTACTGCCTACTAAGCCACACTTAAACTTCAATGAGGAGAAAAGTATGTCTTTAAGTCACGTAGTTGTTTGGATTGATCATCAAGAGGCGCATGTTATTCAATTTAATGCTGAAGCTAGTGCCAGTGAAATTATTAAAACAAATTCTAAGCATAAGCATGTGCACCAAAAAAGTGGAACTTTAGGTGCTGGGCACGCAAGCCTTGATTTAAACTTTTTAAATGATGTCGTTCAGGCTGTCTCAGGCACGAGTGAGATTTTAATTGTGGGTCCAGGCTCGGCCAAATTAGAATTGTTGAAGCATGTCCATAAGCATGATGCCAAAGTGTCAGAAAAGGTCGTTGGAATTGAAACGGTTGATCATCCTACGGACGGGCAACTGTTGGCATATGCTAAAAAATACTTTATCAGAGTTGATAATTTAAGAGCTTTGTAATCATCTAAGTTGCTTTAGTAAACTGCCCCCGAAAACGTTGTACGTTTATTTAGGGGTCAGTTGAAGAGAAGATTTCAGGCGAGTAGTCTAGTTACTTTTGATTTGAAAATTCCCATTTAACTGCAGAAACAACTTCCCAATCCCCCTTTTGATTGGGGCGTCTCCATCTCGGGGTGTACATCATTTTAATATGCTCTAGGGCAGCATCAAAGTGCTCAAAGGTTATTTCTTTTCCTTCTTCCCCAACGGTATAGACTCCAGATTTTGGGCAACGTAATGACGAGTTGAAGCATGAGCCATCAGCTGCGTAAGGAAGTAGGGTGGAGTTCTTAGGGGAAGGCATGCCGTGATAGCGTCCTGTAGATTCTAACTTGAGAAATCAAGTTTCTTCGGGAATTATAGCGCACTATTTTAATAAATTCGATGCATAGAAATACTCTTCACTAATAGTCGGAGGTTAGTTAAATTGAATTCATGGTGGTGGTTTGATCGAAGTATTTGATGGGTAGAGGGTGAGATAGGTGCAAGTGTCTGCGACACTGCTCACGCCAATGATCAAGTTGTTGCACACTGAGGTTTTTAAGTTCAGGTTCAAAAGCTGGCTTATGTCCGTTTAGCAGACTGCCGATGTCCTCCAATGCTACTTGAGTTTTAGCAATGTAATACACAAAGTGCTTAAAGACACGTTTATCTATGATCCGTACAACACCATAAATTAGATGCGGTAATTTAACGCTACGTAATACGCCATCCCAAAATGCTAATCGTTTTAAAGCTAAATCTGTTGCGGCTTCACTACATCTAAAATGCGGAGAAATAAACGCTGAAATGAGCCTTTTATGTTCAGTAAGCAAACGTCGCGGAGAGGTTTTTAAATGACCCGCTAAATGCGCATCCATGGCCCATTCCGCTGTAATGTGCGTAAGCAAATCATTTTTATGCCACATTGCTTCATGGGCAGGTACGAAATGATTATGCGCAATGACATCCACATATAAGTGACTGGCATATCCAATAGCAAGTGCTGTTTCTTCATCGTTTTTTGCGCTAATTAATAACTGATGCGCATTTTCCCATAGATGGGTATGCCGAAAACGATGGCTGATAACGGCTAGGTC
>CAIRXI010000133.1 GCA_903882525.1 uncultured Pseudomonadota bacterium
CGCTGGATAACTTCACCATCCAACTCCAGCACCAAACGCAACACACCATGTGCTGCAGGATGCTGTGGACCAAAGTTCATCGTGTAATTTCTAATCTCAGCCATGGTGAACGCCCTCTTTGCGAATTACGCGCGGCACGTTATTGCGCTCATCAATCGTGACGGGCTGATAAATCACACGCTGCTGTTCAGGGTCGTAACGCATTTCTACAGTACCGATCATTGGGAAATCTTTACGGAACGGATGTCCAACAAAACCATAATCGGTCAACAAACGACGTAAATCTGGATGGTTTTCAAACATTATGCCAAATAGATCAAAGGCCTCACGTTCGTACCAGTTTGCCACCGGCCAAATATCTACTAAAGTCGGCAGTACAGGAAAGTCCGTATCGGTCGCGTATACACGCAAACGCAAACGCTGATTCAAACTGACAGACAAGAAATGAGACACCACAGCATAACGCAATCCAGCGTAACTGCCGTCAGCATGATCCTGATAATCAACGCCACATAAATCAATTAGCTGCTCAAACTTTAAACCTTCGGCATCTCGCAAAATCAAGCATACAGCAAGATAGTCGGCCGAGGCGCATTCAATACTAATCTCACCTAAAGCGCTAGTAAACTTGCTTATTTTTCCGCCAAGCGCCTTTTGCAAATTCGCTGACAACTGATTTAATCTGGATGACATATTATCTTTAGCTGGCTATTCGTTTGATTGGCACTAGCGTGCAATGGTATTGGTACGTTTGATTTTATTTTGCAACTGGATAATGCCATAAAGCAAAGCTTCAGCTGTGGGTGGGCAGCCTGGCACGTAGACATCAACCGGCACGATGCGATCACAACCTCGCACAACAGCATAAGAGTAATGGTAATAGCCACCACCATTGGCACAAGAGCCCATGGAAATCACCCAACGCGGCTCAGCCATTTGGTCATACACTTTACGAAGAGCCGGCGCCATTTTATTCACCAAGGTCCCGGCAACAATCATCACATCAGACTGGCGTGGACTGCCACGAAAAACAATACCAAATCTATCCAAGTCATAACGAGAGGCACCTGCGTGCATCATCTCTACCGCACAACACGCCAAACCAAAAGTCATTGGCCACATAGAGCCGGTGCGAGTGTAGTTAATCACGGTATCTAGCGTGGTGGTAACAAAGCCTTTTTCTAAAATACCTTCTAAACTCATACCACACGATCCATTTCAACATCAAAAATAACTACACCCGTTACCGCGGGTAGCGGAACTAGCCAGGATTGAAAAACTAAGCGTTGATTTAAATTTGGAATTAATCCCATTCCAATGCGCCCTTCATCCACTCGTAAATAAAGCCGATCACAAGCACACCCAAAAAGAACATCATGGCAATAAAACCAGACAGACCGATCTCTTGAATCACCACGGCCCAGGGGAATAGGAAAGCAATTTCCAAGTCGAATAAAATGAAGAGTATGGCAACCAAGTAATAACGCACGTCAAACTTCATGCGCGCATCTTCAAAGGCTTCAAAGCCACATTCATAGGGAGAATTCTTTGCAGCATCTGGTTTATGGGGTGAAACCAGCTTACCTAATACCAGTGGACCAACGCCGACGGCTAAACCCACAAGGATAAACAACAATATCGGAAAGTAATTTTCTAGCACTTGCTAGCCCCAATTTGAATCGTTAAATTAAGCGATTAAGAATTTTACTAATAATGACAGCTTTTTATTACATTACTGTTACGTAGATTGACTGCCATTACTTAAGTTGCAATTGTAACCTAATACCAGTCAGCTTTGAAGCAGAGAACGACTAATATTGAAGCTATTTTAACTAAAATTGCAGCGCCTAACCATTGGAATCAATTTCCATTTGTAAGCGCAGTTTGACTCGCATTGTCACCCAACTTTCCACTTAACGGCTTGACCAAGATCAAGGTTCGATCTTAATAACACTCAAAACCAATACCATATTTTTTTAGCTTGTCATCATTTATTCACCAAGCGTGCATTACAATAAACCAATTCTATTTATTTACAAAAGAGCCATGATGGAAAACTTTCTTGAAAATATGATTTTTCGCAGTCGCTGGGTATTAGCACCTATGTACCTTGGCTTGGTGGGCGGGCTATTTATACTGCTCATTAAATTTGTTCAGGAGTTCTCTCACATTGTCATTCATATATTAGATACAACAGAGCGTGATGCAGTTTTGTCTTTATTGGCTTTAGTCGATATTACGCTAGTAGCTAATCTGTTAATTATGGTCATATTCAGTGGTTATGAAAATTTTGTGTCTAAAATTGATGTGGATGATCATGTCGACAAACCAGAATGGATGGGTAAAGTCGATTACTCTGGCTTAAAGCTAAAGTTGATCGGCTCTATCGTTGCGATCTCAGCCATAGATTTGCTAAAAGCATTTATGCATATTTCAACCCCTGGCGTAGAACATCTAAACAACATGCAAATGGCTTGGATGGTTGGTATTCATATCACACTGATTGTTTCTGGGGTGTTGTTTGCCTTAATGGATAGAATTGCCGAACCAAAGGGTGGCCATTAATCTAGGTGCAACTTCAATAATCAAAGTTTTATCATGTTAAAAAAATTTGAACCATCTCCTTTTTTAATAGCGTGCGCGCGGTTATTTACAGCGCGACTCAGGCTGTTTTTATCCATAGCGATTGGCGTGACTGCTGCTCTCATACTCCCTCAGTCCTTAGCCCTGCATACCATCACGCGCGTCATTATTGGCTGGAATGTGGGCACCTGGCTATACTTGATCTTGGCCGCGCGCATGATGTTCTGGAGTAGTCATGAAAAAATGCGCAGCCGGGCTATTTCGCATGATGAGGGTAAGTTTTTTGTCTTGGCTATGGTCATCTTTGCCGCTATCGCCTCATTGGGCGCAATTGTTGCTGAACTATCGGTAGTGAAAGACATGCATGGCATGTTGCGCTATTTACATGTTGCGCTTGCCATACTCACGATTCTATCGTCTTGGGCATTTACGCAAGTAATGTTCGCCCTGCATTATGCACATGACTTTTATGTAGCCACCGAACTTGGCGAGAATGGCGGACTGGCATTTCCTGGCGTTACTACACCGGACTACAGCGATTTCCTCTATTTTGCATGTGTGATTGGCACTTCCGGGCAAACTGCAGATGTAAGCTTTACGCGTAGATCAATGCGCAGAACTGGCTTAGCGCATTGTGTGCTGGCTTTTTTCTTTAACACCACTTTAGTGGCATTAACTATTAATATTGCTTCCGGTCTTATTTAAGAGAGCTGACTTAAGGTAGGCTCCGGCCTGTTAAATAATACCGTAATCTTTAAACCTCCGTCAGGCTTGGCTTCAGCCAAAGAAATGCTTGCAC
>CAIRXI010000134.1 GCA_903882525.1 uncultured Pseudomonadota bacterium
AGATATGACGGTCGTTGGCGCCCTGAGTCTGGCAAGACGCTTGCTACACCACCGCAAGATATTCCACCTGTAATCCGCTTTAAGAATCCACAAGTTGGGAATGTTGTTTGGCGAGATTTGGTGAAAGGCGAGATTAGTATTGCCAACCAAGAATTAGATGACTTAATTATTGCACGTGCTGACGGCACTCCCACTTATAATTTCTGTGTGGTGGTTGATGATTGGGAAATGGGTATTACGCAAGTGATACGTGGTGATGATCATGTTAATAATACGCCGCGTCAAATTAATATGCTGGTGGCGCTAGGGGCAACCATTCCACAATATGCGCATCTCTCAATGATTCTAGGTAGTGACGGTCAAAAATTATCTAAACGCCATGGTGCGGTGAGTGTAATGCAATATCACGAAGATGGTTATTTGCCAGAGGCGATATTGAATTATTTAGCGCGCTTAGGCTGGAGTCATGGTGATGAAGAGATTTTTAGCATGCAGCAATTTTGCCAGTGGTTTGATTTAGATCACATCACCTCTTCCGCGGCACAATTTAATACTGAAAAACTTAATTGGTTAAATGCACATTACATCAAGTTAGCAGATAATAATCTGTTAGCCGCAGATATTACCGATCGCTTGGCTAAACTAAATATAAAGGTTACAGCGCAGCCACCTTTGTTGGAAGTGATTGGTTTATACAAAGAGCGTGTTAATACGCTTAATGAGTTAGCGGCTAATATTGCTTATTTTTATCAGCAGCCAGTGCAAGATGCCGTAGCGGCTGAGAAGCATTTAACAGCGGATATTATGCCAGCGATGACCAATCTAGTTGCGTTGCTTAAGACTGTAGACTGGCAGCCGGAGGCTATACATCAAGCTATTAACGAAGTGGTTACTCAAAATGCGCTGAAGTTTCCTAAAGTTGCCATGCCATTGCGCGTGATGCTCACGGGGATTGCTCAATCACCAAGTATTGATCAAGTCATGGCATTGTTAGGTAGATCTGAGGTGCTTTCAAGAATTGAGGCCGCACTGCCGTAAATATTAAGCCTATGCGCTATTGAAATACTCAAGCTTGACCTCAGCTTAGATGAATGCTTCCTAGATTAAATTTAAATGCGGAAATAATAGTTTTGTAGACTAGAACGATATATATTGTGTTATGTCGGATACTAAGTAAGACGCGCTATGCAGTGTTCTAAGCTGTATTTCATTAACTCCAACCAATAGGAGACATCATGATTCAAAAAGGGCAAATGTTACAAGACCCATTTCTTAACGCGTTACGTAAAGAACATGTCGCTGTATCGATCTATCTCGTTAATGGCATCAAACTGCAAGGTCAAGTTGATTCATTTGATCAATATGTCATTTTGCTTAAAAACACGGTGACACAAATGGTCTATAAGCATGCTATTTCAACCATAGTGCCAGCACGTATGGTTAATCTTGTCGCAGTTGAAGGTGACGAGTAAGCGTTGAAAGATATGCTGGAAAGACCAAGTGGTGGCGAAGCTGCTATTTTGGTTAGCGTAAATTTTGGCGATAGCGATTATGAGGAGAGTCTACATGAGCTCCGTCAACTCAGTATTAGTGCAGGCTTGTCTGTTCGTGGGACAGTGCAAACTAAACGCTCAACGCCTGATGCTAAACTCTTTATCGGTAGTGGTAAGGCTGAAGAGTTATCGCAGTTGATGCAAGCAAGTGAAGCTAATATTGCCGTATTTAATCACGATCTATCCCCATCCCAACAGCGTAATCTAGAGCGTTTACTGGATGCGAGAGTTGTAGATAGAACTGGTCTAATTCTCGATATATTTAGTCAGCGTGCACAAAGCCATGAAGGTAAGCTGCAGGTAGAGTTGGCGCAGCTAGAACATTTATCTACACGATTGGTGCGAGGCTGGACGCACTTAGAACGGCAAAAGGGCGGTATTGGCGTGCGTGGAGGCCCAGGTGAGACGCAGTTAGAGCTTGATCGTCGCATGCTACGCGACAAAGTGAAGCAGTTGCGCGAACGGCTAGCAAAGCTTAAAGCGCAACGAGGCATGCAGCGTAAAGCGCGTAAACGCTCTAATTTAATGACTGTGTCGCTTGTAGGCTATACCAATGCCGGAAAATCAACCTTATTTAATAAGCTTACTAAAGCTGATCTTTATGTTGCCGACCAGTTGTTTGCGACTTTAGATACGACTACGCACAAGATATTTATTGCTGACTGCGGCTCTGTAGTGCTTTCGGACACTGTAGGTTTTATTAAGCATTTGCCTCATGCGTTGGTCGAAGCCTTTAGTGCGACCTTGGAAGAAGCGGTTCAGGCTGATTTGTTATTACATATTGTTGATACCGCTAGTAGTAACCGTGAAGAACAAATTGCACAAGTAAACAACGTGTTACAGGAAATTGGTGCTGATAAAGTACCGCAGATCCTTGTACATAATCAAATTGATCGCGTGGGCTTAGAGCCAATGATTAGCCGTGATGAGTATGGTAGAATTACGACCATACATGTATCTGCTAAAACTGGTGCTGGGATGGATTTATTGCGATTAGCCATGGTCGAGCATCAGCAGTATTTACATAAGCTAAGTACAGAGCAAAGCGCTTATGCGTAAGCTTTATCTTACTTTTTTGGAGCTTTGAATGATTAAATTTCCCGGTTGGGGACAACGCAATAACGAAGGTCCGCCAGATCTAGATCAGGTCATGCGTGATTTGAGCCGTAAAATCAACACCTTATTTGGTAAGAGTGGTGGTGCTAATCGCCCGCCCAACACTCCAAGTGCGGGCAGTATGAATTTCCCGATTTTACCTATCGTGGCTACTGTGGTTTTAATTTGGTTTGGTACAGGATTTTACATTGTTGACCAAGGTTCTCTCGGCGTAGTGCAACGTTTTGGTGCATTTGTAGATACTACCGAACCTGGCCCGCGCTGGCATTTTCCGTACCCAATTGAAAAAGTTGATGTCGTGAATATGGAACAAGTACGTCGTCTTGAAGTCGGCTACAGAAGTAGTGGCGAGAATAGTGGCGGTAAAACTAAGCAACCGCGTGAAGCTTTGATGCTAACCGAAGATGAAAATATTATTGATTTGCAGTTTGCGGTTCAATATAACCTCAAAAATGCCAAAGACTATTTATTTAATAACCGCTCTACCGATAATGCGGTGATGTCAGCAGCTGAAACCGCGATTCGTGAAGTTGTTGGTAAGAATAAACTGGATGATTTGTTGCAAAAAGGCCTACAAGATACTTCTGAGCGTATGCAAGTGATTTTAGACGGCTATAAAACCGGTGTTAAAATTATTAGCGTGTCGTTACAAAGCGCGCAACCACCTGAGCAAGTGCAAGAAGCCTTTGAAGACGTCAACCGTGCCAACCAGGATAATCAACGTCAAATTAACGAAGGTCAGGCCTACGCGAATGATGTGATTCCTAAAGCACGCGGTACGGCCTCACGTTTATTGGCTGAATCAGCTGGTTATAAACTGAAGATTGAAAGTGAAGCTAAGGGTAACGCAAGTCGCTTTGATCAAATTCTAGCGCAGTATATTAAAGCGCCAGAAGTGACGCGCCAACGTTTATTTTTAGATGCGCAAGAGCAAATTTTATCAAGCGTGAGTAAGGTGCTTGTTGATCAGAAAGCAGGTAACAATATGCTTTATTTGCCCCTAGATAAAATTATTAATGCTAATGGCGCAGCAACGCCTCAGCAGTCGCAGTCTTTGCAATCACTTAATCCACCGGCGGTGGTTACTCCAGATAAAGCAGCTACTAATGAGCGTAGCCGTGATGCTTTTCGTAGCCGTGATAGAGAGAGCCGATAATGATGAAAAATTTAACTAGCCTCCTGATTGTCGGTTTCTTAGCCTTAGTCTTGTTGTCAGCCTCAGCTTTTACCGTCAATCAAACTCAGTATGTTTTGGTGCAGCGTTTGGGTGAAATCGTGGCAGTCAAAAAAGAGCCTGGTCTCTATTTTAAAATGCCCTTGGTCGATAACCTTAAGTATTTTGATAATCGAATTCTGACTTTGGACTGGGAACAGCCTGCCAAATTCATTACCAGCGAAAACAAATACATGATGGTTGACTCGTTTGTGAAATGGCGCATAGTTGATCCAGCGAAATATTACGTTTCAATTAAAGACGGTGGTGAAATCGCTGCTGAAGATCGTTTATCTAAAGTGGTAAACGCGGGCTTACGTGCTGAGTTTGGTAAACGGACAGTACATGATGTGATTGCAGGTGAACGAGGTATCGTGATGGATAACCTGCGACATAAAGCTGACCAAGAGGCTCGGCAGATGGGCATAGAAGTAGTTGATGTACGTTTGAAACGTGTTGACTATGCTGAAGAAATTAGTAAATCTGTGTTTGACCGGATGATAGCAGAGCGTAAGCGTTTGGCTAACCAGCTTCGCTCAGAAGGTTCTGCCGCCTCTGAAAAAATTCGTGCTGATGCTGATAAGCAGCGTGAAGTAATTATTGCTGAAGCTTATCGTGAAGCACAAAAAACTAAGGGCGAGGGTGATGCTTCAGCTGCAGCGATCTACAATCAGTCCTACGGCAAAAATGCTGAATTCTATGCGTTTTATCGTAGCACAGAAGCCTACAAGAATAGCTTCAATAGCAAAAGTGATGTCATGGTGTTAGATCCAGGTTCAGACTTCTTTAAGTACATGCGTAGTCCTGGTAAAGCTAAGGTTAAGTGAAATTCAGTGCAGTTAAAGCTGGCAGGATAAATTCGCGATGCAATTGACCTTACTGACCGGCTTAGGTTTGCTTTTAGTGCTTGAAGGTTTAATGCCTTTACTTCTCCCACAAGCTTGGCGTGATACTTTTAGGCGCATAATGGCGCTTAAAGACGGACAATTACGATTTATGGGTTTGATGTCGGTACTGTTAGGTTTAGTGTTAATTTTGCTCAGCAAGTGATTATTGGTTATTAAGTGATGATGAAAATGCGTAATTGGTTACTTCCAGAATATATTGAAGATGTGTTGCCAGCAGAAGCTGCTCGCATTGAAACTTTACGTCGTACCATTTTGGATTTATTCAAGG
>CAIRXI010000135.1 GCA_903882525.1 uncultured Pseudomonadota bacterium
CAACGGTAAATTTTAACTCATTGATTATAATAGATTAAATTAATTGTTTATTATTTATACTGTTTTTAAATTTATATATAAATCCGTGAGTTACAATTTATATTCATAAATAATCACAGAGTTATCCACAGTTTTTGTGGGGAGTTCTTTTAATTTGAGTAATCGCCAAAAAATTAATTTTAAAGTCACGACCGTCACCTATGGGTCGGAAGTGAAGGTTTTCAGCGACTGCTTTAGAGTTTTTTACTTTTTCAGAAAAGCTATTATTTGGTCGCTAATGCCTCCCCATTCATTTTCTGATAAGCCTTCATACTCATGATTGGTATTGATGAACGAAAGAGATATAAAGGGCGAAAGCTTGTACTTGGTTGCCACTTCCTTTCCGCCGTATTCATCCCACAGCCCCTGAAAAATCAGGAATGGTTTTCGAATAGCCTCTAGATCAATTGTTCTAGTTGGATCTTCTTGTTCGTCAGGATGTTTAAATGGGTAGCCAAAACATATTAATTTTTTTACGCTAAGTTCATTAGCTGCTAAAGATGCAACTCTGCCACCAGCTGAGTGTGAAAGTATATAGATGTTCTTTACAGAGCCAAAAAACTGTATCACTCGATGTAGCAAACTCACCTCTGAGTTGATTGGTTTACCTTTTAATGTGTATATAAAATATCTCCAATGTTTAGGATGCGCCAGCAGAATAAACACCTTAATTATTTTCCTTAAGAGCTTTTCTACTTTGGGCAGAGGTATGAAAGATAAATCAATGTGTTGATTGTATATTTGATCAAGTAGCTTGCCTGTAGCACTCTCTATTGACTCAACCCACACTTGGGTAAAACCTAAAGCAAGAAGTGGTTCAATGAGCGCTTGAATCGGTGCGGAGTTCTTTTGAGCATTGCTACGACCAATAAACAAAAGGATATTTTTGTTATCAAGCGACCCAACATAACTTATTTGACCGCCATTAATGGGATGAACGCTTAATTGCATATAAGTTGAAACTATAAGTTATAACAAGAGTTACATTATGTGGCGGATTAAACATTAAGGCTAATTTAAACAAATCCGTATATTTTACTTTCAACGAATGGCTGCTTTGGGTCGGAAGTGACAAAGTTGGGCGACTGCTTTGCGGCAATTCATTTTTTAAACTAAGTGTTTTAAACTGTTAACTATCGGCTTACAATTAAAAATGATAAAAAGTTTTAAGCATAAGGGGTTGAGAGATTTCTTTGAGACTGGCAGTAAAGCTGGAATCCAATCTCATCACGCAGACAAACTCAAACTTCAATTAGGTTTGCTTGATAGTGCACTATCAAAAGAAGATGTAAACGTACCAGCATGGCGATTACATGAGCTTAAAGGCAACTTAAAGGACCATCTATCAATTACAGTGAATGGTAACTGGCGCTTAACTTTTAAGTTTGTTAATGAAGATGTTGAGTTAGTGGATTATCAAGACTATCACTAAAGGAAAGAATTATGAGTAACATGCACAATCCGCCACATCCAGGCTACGTATTACGTGAATGGATACCAGAAAATATGACGATTACTAGCGCGGCAAAAGCGCTTAAGATTTCGCGTGTAAGCTTATCTAAAATACTTAATGCGAATACAAACATCAGTGCTGAAATGGCCATTAGATTGTCACAATGGCTTGGTACGTCATCTGACGTATGGCTAAGCATGCAAGTTAAATATGATTTGTGGCAAGCTGAGCAAAAAGCCACATTTCATATTGAAAGATTGGCAGCTTAGCAAGACAATCCGTATAAGATGCCTTTAATAGTTACGCAGCCATCTAAATTAATCGCTTGGCAGTGCAAGATGCTTATCAGCTAGTATGCTTCTTATGTTCACCCAGTTTATCCATAATAGCGAAGATGAGTCCTGTAAATACAAACGTGACATGAACTCCAAGTTTCCATGCCATTTGCCTATCCTCAAAACTCTCCACATTGAAAAATGCTCTTAACAATTCGATTCCAGAAATAGCAATAATCGATGCGACTAGCTTCATTTTGAGATCACCAAAATCGACATGTCCCATCCAATCAGGTCGATCTTCGTGATCTTCAGTATCAATTTTGGAGACGAAGTTCTCATAACCCGCGAAGATAATGATGATAAGTAGATTAGCTAGTAGCACTATGTCCACTAGTGAAAGAACCCCAACTACAAGGCTTCCCTCACCAGAAATCAACATATGAAACAGGTGGATGAACTCAATGCCAAAGTACCAGATTAGCGCTACTATCGCACCAACTAAACCTACATAAAATGGCGCTAATAGCCACCTGCTTGCAAAAAGGAAGTTTTCCAGTAAATTTTCTATAGCTTTCATTAATTTTTATCCTAAATAGGGAATGGTTCAGCTTAACGCTTAAGTATTAACACGAAGCAACACGGCTGCGTTGAGTGTGATCAAGATGCCACTTAAAACCTTGATACGCGCTTGTCATAGCATCAGATACATAATAGCGCAGTACAAACTAACACTACCTACATTTTTGCAGTGCTCGTTGACATTTGACAAGATTGCTATGTTTGTATTTTCTGAATGTCTCCTATGGATCGAAGTGACGATTTTTAAGTCTGCAATAGCGCAATATATTTTTACAGTATTTGTTAGTTTTAACTATATGAATTCTTCTAAGTGACTCGCAATTCGCGCAATATCTCTGAATTCTTAGTATCTACAGTAATTAATATTCAAGCTACATCTAGCAAAATAATTTTACTTTGAGAAAGCTTAAGACTGAACATCAAAAATTTGCTTATGTCAGCTTCAAGTAAGATTAACCAAGTATTCTCTATCTCAATGGTTACTAATAATTTTTTTATAGAACCTACTACATAATTATTTTTAATTTGGATAGTGAGACTTATGAAACGTTTCCTAATATTAGCGGTACTAGCTTCTGCCGCAATTACTACCCCATCTTTCGCTGCAGATGTTGGTGTCTCTGTAAGCATTGGCCAACCAGGCTTTTATGGCCAGCTCGATATTGGTGGTTATCCACCACCACAAGTAATCTATAGTCAGCCAATAGTAATACAGCGAGTACCTATGGATCGTCCGCCGATTTATTTACGCGTACCTCTAGGTCATGCAAAACATTGGAGGCGACATTGTGGCGAATATAATGCATGTGGTGAAAGGGCTTATTTCGTTCATGACGACTGGTATAACCGCGAGTACGCTCCACGTTACCAAGAGGGTCATCGTGAGTTTCATGAGGAATATAGAGATAACCGCCATGAAGAACGTATGGATGACCGTCGAGAAGAACATCGTGATAACCGTAACCACTGATAAAATTTCACTAACGCAATTTCATTGAAAAATATGGATATATCTTATTGATTAATAAGTAAATTTGTCAACAGCGCAGTGACCCTGGGTACTAATAAATAAGCCCTCTTATGAGGGCTTATTTATGGAAATCGAAACGGCGTGTGTCACGCACTCACAGCACGCATCCTGTCCATTTTCTCGATAACCGCCTGATAGAGATCATGGTCGGAATCTGGGTTATTGCGATCTGGATGGTGGGCGCTACGAATCTTTTTCAGCTTGGTCACATCGTCTGGTAGGTCATGCACCTTGGTCACTCGGTCGCCATTCTTGACCATCGAGCGCTGAAGCTCAGCCTCGGCACCTTCGCGTGTGTCATATAATTTTTTACTGCCAAGACGCCAACTATCCTGATTTTTGCGTGGGGATAGCTTTTCCTTACCATCAAACCAGATCCATCTACCAGTATCTGGATCTTGTTCAAAATTAATGGTGGTGATGGCGTAGGTATGAACTGGCGGCTCTATTTCCCTGCCGTCTAGCTTAATGATCTTGCCGACAGTCCCGACCGAGACAATGTAATACGCGCCTGCCTCATGCGGGCAGAACGCGCTGCTGTTCTTTGGTTCAGGCTTACTGTCGTTACTTGATGCATTCATTTCAGCCATGCGGCTGAGTGCTCTGCGTTGTGCGTTGGTCAATGTTATTGCTCCTTATATTAGTTGAATCCCAATGAGATCAGCCGCTAGACTCCTAAAACAGCTTCGCAACGATTATGTCTGCGCGAGAGTCGTTCTTGAACTCATCATCGCTGGCGATCAGAGACTGGTCTTTTGGGTCAGCAGTGTAGTAACACCTTTTTACTGATGGTATTGTCTGCTGTGTGTTCGCACTGCGTCCAACATGGCGGCCGCATTCTCTGGTGGGGTTAACTGTGTAATACCGTGACCTAAGTTGAACACATGGCCATGGCCATTACCATAGCTTTGTAAAACTTTAACCACTTCTTTTTCAATGGCTTCTGGTGTCGAGAGCAATATGGCTGGATCTAGGTTACCCTGTAAGGCCACCTGCGCGCCTACACGCTGTCTTGCACTGCCAATATCAACAGTCCAATCTAAACCTAGCGCATCAGCGCCAATCGCGGCCTGCGACTCTAGCCATAAGCCACCGCCTTTGGTAAACACCACGCTAGGCACTACTCGCCCATCATTCGTTTTAGTTAAACCATCGACAATTTTTTGCATATAATTGAGCGAAAACTCCTTGTACGCATCATGAGACAGTGCGCCGCCCCATGAGTCAAAAATCATCACCGCTTGTGCACCGGCAGCAATTTGTGCATTCAGATATTGAATCACAGTTTGTGCTGTGGTATCCAAGATATGGTGAAGCAAATCTGGACGAGCATAGGCCATTTTCTTAATTGTTAAAAAGTCAGTCTTGCCTTTGCCTTCAACCATATAGGTTGCTAATGTCCATGGGCTACCCGTAAAGCCAATCAAAGGTAAGCGGCCATTTAGGGTTTTGCGAATCTGGCTAACTGCATCAAACACATACTGTAGTTTTCCCATGTCTGGCACTGTGAGCTTTTTAATATCCGCTTCTAGTTGAAGCGTACGCTCAAATTTCGGACCTTCACCTTCTTCGAAATATAAACCCAAACCCATGGCATCTGGCACAGTCAGAATGTCAGAAAACAGGATTGCAGCATCCAGTAGTGGATAACGATCTAAAGGTTGCATGGTCACTTCGGTAGCAAAATCAGCGTTCTTACATAACTGTAAAAAACTACCTGCATTTTTTCGGCTTTGCCTATATTCAGGTAAGTATCGACCGGCTTGGCGCATCATCCATACTGGAGTGTAATCGGTCGGTTGGCGCATCAACGCTTTTAGGAAAGTATCGTTTTGTAATGGATTCATATTTATTACCTAATAAAAAAAGGATGCATCTGCTCTTGCATCCTTAGTTTTTAAATGTAGAAACTGGTGTGTAAAAGGAACTAGCGTGGAAGTATCGATGTACCCATTAAAAATTCGTCAACGGCCCGTGCTGCTTGGCGGCCTTCGCGAATCGCCCATACCACCAATGACTGACCGCGTCGGATATCACCAGCGGCAAATACCTTGGCTGATGAAGTCGCATAATTTTCAGTATTAGCTTTTGCATTACCGCGCTGGTCTTTCTCTACGCCAAAGGCTTCAAGTAGCTTTTGCACTGGTGACACAAAACCCATCGCGAGCAATACCAAATCTGCTTTAATCACAAATTCCGTGCCTGGCACTTCCTGCATTTTGCCATCTTTCCACTCCACTTTTGTGCCTTTTAGCGCCACTAACTTGCCATTTTCACCGATAAATTCTTTGGTAGTAATAGACCAGTCACGGTTTGCACCCTCTTCATGTGAGCTTGAAGTACGCATTTTAAGTGGCCAGTTTGGCCATACCATCTCTTTGTTTTCTTTTTCTGGTGGCCGTGGCATTAACTCAAACTGCGAAATGGCTGCGGCGCCATGGCGGTTTGACGTACCGACGCAATCAGAACCGGTATCACCGCCACCTATCACAACTACATTTTTATTCGTTGCCAATACTTGATTCGGCACGGTATCGCCTGCCACCACCTTGTTTTGTGGGGTTAAAAAATCCATGGCAAACATCACGCCATCAAGCTCACGTCCTGGTACAGGCAAATCACGTGGATATTCGGCACCGCCGGCTAAGACTACAGCATCAAATTCACCCACTAAGTCATCAGCTTTAACATTCTCGCCCACATGTTGATTGACGCG
Source organism: uncultured Pseudomonadota bacterium (assembly GCA_903882525.1). GTDB lineage: Bacteria > Pseudomonadota > Gammaproteobacteria > Burkholderiales > Methylophilaceae > Methylotenera. The sequence goes on from CAIRXI010000135.1 coordinate 6,096, forward strand.
GAACTCAACACCTTCTGCCGTCATTTGCACAACGCGTTTATCAATATGGGATTTTTCCATTTTAAAATCTGGAATGCCGTAACGTAACAAGCCACCGATACGGTCATTCTTTTCTAATACCACTACAGTATGCCCTACCCGCGCTAACTGCTGCGCGGTAGCCAAGCCAGCAGGTCCGGAGCCGACCACAGCCACTTTTTTACCTGTTTTGTGCGAAGGAATTTGCGGTTTGACCCAGTCATTTTCCCATGCTTTATCAATAATCGCGTGCTCAATCGACTTAATGCCGACTGCATCATCATTGATGTTTAATGTACAGGCCGCTTCACAAGGTGCTGGACAAATACGTCCTGTAAATTCAGGGAAATTATTGGTTGAGTGTAAGACGTCAATCGCGGCGCGCCAATCTTGGTTGTACACCAAGTCATTCCAATCCGGAATAATATTATTGACTGGACAACCAGAAGTACAAAATGGAATGCCACAGTCCATGCACCGCGCACCTTGCTGCTTGGCTTGATCATCACTTAAATGTAATACAAACTCTTTGTAGTTTTTAACGCGATTTTGTACTGGCAAATTGGCCTCAGCCAAGCGTTCGTATTCTAAAAATCCAGTTGCTTTTCCCATTATGCGGCTACCAATACTTTATCTTGAGCAAGTTCAATTAAAGCGCGCTTATATTCGTTAGGCATCACCTTAACGAACTTAGCACGCATATTATCCCAATCCGCCAGCAAGGCCTTAGCACGCTCGCTATTGGTATATTTAACGTGATTATTTATCAGTGCTAATAAGGTTACTTCATCGGGCTGATTGAGATGCTGCACAACTTCTTTTGCTGCCTTAGCTTCATGTTCAACCTTTTCCAATGACACCATGCCCATATTACAGCGCTTTGCAAATAAGCCGTCTTCATCATAAACATAAGCCACACCACCGCTCATCCCAGCAGCAAAGTTTTGTCCAGTTGACCCCAATACCACTACGGTACCACCAGTCATATATTCACATCCATGATTGCCCACACCTTCAACAACGGCTGAGGCGCCAGAATTGCGCACACAAAAACGCTCGCCTGCCACGCCACTGAAATAACTCTCGCCATTGGTTGCACCGTACATCACGGTATTGCCGACAATAATGTTTTCATGCGATTGTCCGCGGAAATTACTTGGCGGTTTAATCACAATACGTCCACCACATAAACCTTTACCCACATAATCGTTACCTTCACCAACCAGCGTAAAGCTAATACCTTGGGCTAAAAATGCCGCAAAACTTTGACCTGAAGTGCCAGTGAAATTAATGCTAATGCTATCGTTTGGTAAGCCTGCACCACCAAAACGCGTAGCGACTTGATTAGACAGCATGGTACCTACGGTACGATTGGTATTAGAAATTGGCAGATTTAGCACTACTTTTTGACCTTGCTCTAAGGCTGGTTTTGCCAAATCGATTAACTGATTATCTAGCGCATTTGCCAAACCATGATCTTGCACATCATTATTTTTACGTGAAACGTTGGCTGGCATTTCTGGTAGATGGAAAACCTTAGCGAAATCTAAACCACTAATTTTCCAGTGATCAATCCCCGCCTGCATATCAAGTAAATCTGCACGGCCAATCAAATCGTCAAACTTGGCGACACCGATAGAAGCCATCAACTCACGGACTTCTTCAGCGACAAAGAAGAAGTAATTCACCACATGCTCTGGCTGACCTGTAAAGCGCTTACGCAGTTCAGGGTCTTGTGTAGCAACACCAACAGGGCAAGTATTAAGATGACATTTACGCATCATAATGCAGCCTTCTACCACTAGCGGCGCAGTCGCAAAACCAAACTCGTCCGCGCCCAATAAAGCACCCACTACCACATCACGGCCGGTTTTAATTTGGCCATCGACTTGCACTACCACACGGCCGCGCAACTGGTTGAGTACCAATGTTTGCTGAGTCTCAGACAAACCAAGCTCCCATGGCGTACCTGCATGCTTCACTGAAGAGATTGGCGATGCGCCAGTGCCACCATCGTGACCTGCGATCACAATATGGTCAGACTTAGCTTTTGCAACGCCTGCAGCCACGGTACCCACGCCGGTTTCAGAAACTAATTTCACTGAAATAGACGCTTTAGGATTGGCATTTTTTAAATCGTGAATCAGTTGTGCCAAATCTTCAATAGAGTAAATGTCGTGATGTGGCGGTGGTGAAATTAAACCCACGCCTGGTACTGAAAAACGCAGTTTGGCAATATATTCACTCACTTTATGGCCTGGTAATTGTCCACCTTCACCCGGCTTAGCACCCTGCGCCATTTTTATCTGGATTTGATCAGCAGATGCTAGGTATTCAGCAGTGACGCCAAAACGACCTGATGCCACTTGCTTGATTTTTGAGCGCATCGAGTCGCCGGCTTTTAGTGGAATGTCTTTGACAATCACATGCTCGCCAATCACCTTAGCCATACTGCTGTCGGTGCTGACTGCAATAAAGCGTTTAGGGTCTTCACCGCCTTCGCCGGTATTGGACTTACCACCAATACGGTTCATGGCAATAGCTAGAGTGGCGTGAGCTTCAGTAGAAATTGAACCTAAAGACATGGCCCCAGTGGCAAAGCGTTTAACGATTTCTTTTGCTGACTCTACAGATTCCAGTGGAATCGCTTTGCTTGCCGATTTAATTTCAAACAGACCACGCAGTGTCATATGGCGGCGGGATTGATCGTTAATCAGCTTGGCATATTCTTTATAAGTATCGTATTGATTAGTACGCGTCGCATGTTGCAGTTTCGCAATCGAGTCTGGCGTCCACATATGCTCTTCACCACGGATACGAAATGCGTACTCACCGCCAGCTTCTAAGCTATTCGCCAACACTGGATCTTCGCCGAAAGCCGCGCTATGCATACGCACTGATTCTTCAGCCACTTGATCCAAACCGATACCTTCAATATTGGTGGCAGTGCCGGTAAAGTATTTTTCTACAAATGCAGAATTTAAGCCTATGGCTTCAAAAATATGCGCACCGCAATAAGATTGGTAAGTAGAAATGCCCATTTTAGACATGACTTTATATAAGCCTTTGCCGATCGCTTTTACAAACTTCTTCGCAGCTTCAGCATTGTCTTTAGTACCAAGGTGATTGATGGTCTCGAATGCTAACCAAGGACAAACCGCCTCAGCGCCATAGCCTGCTAATAATGCAAAATGGTGGACTTCACGTGCTGAACCAGTATCGATCACTAAACCGGTGCTGGTGCGCAGCCCAGTTTTTACCAAATGCTGATGTATAGCAGAACAGGCTAGTAAGGCTGGAATCGCTAAGCGTGACTCACTGACATTGCGATCAGACAGAATGATAATATTAAAGCCCTCTTGCACCGCTTTTTGCGCTGCACTAGCAATGCTGGCTACTGCCGCGGCCATGCCTGCCTTGCCCAAATTGGCAGCGTAAGTGATATCTAACACTAAGGATTGATATTGATTTTGGGTCAGAAGCGCAATTGATTTTAATTGCTCTAGCTCATCCAACGTCAATACAGGCTGACTAGCCTCTAAGCGCAATGCTGGTTTGGTTTCATCTACACCTAATAAATTAGGTTTAGGTCCAATAAAAGTCACCAATGACATGACCAACTCTTCACGAATCGGATCTATTGGCGGGTTAGTGACTTGCGCAAAGAGCTGTTTGAAATAGTTGTATATCAACTTAGGTTTAATAGACAACACAGGCAATGCAGCGTCATTACCCATAGAACCCGAAGCTTCTTCGCCATTTTGGACCATAGGCAACATGACAAATTTAATATCTTCTTGCGTATATCCAAACACTTGCTGCATATCAAGCAGATTAATCTGTGGCAAGCTGGCGGCGATTTCAAGCGCTCCGCCGACTTTAGGCATATCACTTAAAAAATAACGACTTTTTTCTATCCATTGCTGGTAAGGCTTTGCCGTTGCTAATGCTTTTTTAACTTCAGCATCATCAATAATACGGCCTTGCTCCATATCAATGAGTAGCATTTTCCCTGGCTCTAAACGCCATTTTTTTACAATTTTTTCTTGCGGGAAAGTGAGCACACCCATTTCTGATGCCATCATCACTAAATCGTCATCGGTCACTAAATATCGCGCTGGACGTAAACCATTACGGTCTAATGTAGCACCAATCATACGGCCATCTGTAAACGCCACTGCGGCTGGGCCATCCCATGGTTCCATCAATGCAGCATGATATTCGTAGAAAGCGCGACGCTCTTCATCCATCAACGGATTGCCTGACCAAGCTTCAGGGATAAGCATCATCATCGCGTGTGGCAAGCTATAACCACCGGCCACTAGCAACTCTAAACAATTATCAAAGCAGGCTGAATCTGACTGCCCATCAACAATTAATGGCCATAGTTTTTCTAAATCTTCGCCTAACAATGCTGAGCGCATGGTTTCATGACGTGCGGCCATCCAGTTGACATTGCCTTGTACGGTATTGATTTCACCATTATGCGCAATCATGCGGAATGGGTGTGCCAAATCCCAAGCAGGAAAGGTGTTAGTTGAAAAGCGCTGATGTACTAGTGCGAGTGCTGAGACTACAGTCGCATCATTTAAATCTTGGTAATAAATACCCACTTCATTTGCTAGCAACATCCCTTTGTAAACAATGGTGCGTGACGACAATGACGGAATATAAAAAGCGGCGTTATCTTGCAAATTAAGCGCGGCTACTGCGTGCTCTACGCGCTTACGTATCACAAATAGTTTACGCTCAAAAGCATCCTGATCAGCGACAGTGCTTGCGATCAATACCTGACGCATATTCGGCTCTACATCGCGAGCAGCTTGGGCAATATTGCTGTTATCAACCGGCACTTGGCGCCAGCCTAATAAAACTTGCTGCTCTTCTTGAATAATTTTGCCAATTAAAGCCTCAACCTGCTCACGGCTTGTATCTGCCTGTGGCAAAAACACATTGCCCACGGCATATTCCCCAGCGGCCGGCAATTGAATATCTAGCTTAGCCGCTTCTTTGCGCATAAATGCGTCTGGCATTTGCATCAACAGCCCAGCACCATCCCCTAGTTTTGGATCGTAACCGGTAGCACCACGATGGGTTAAGTTGGTGAGTAACTGCAAACCCTTTTGCACAATATCATGGCTCTTTTTACCCTTGATATGCGCAACAAAGCCCACACCACAAGCATCATGCTCGTTGGATGGGTTGTATAACCCTTGCTTATTGGGCTTGCTGGGATTTGAAAGGGCTGAATTTTCAAGCGCGGCTTGAATATTGGTCTGCGCAATTAGGTTACTTAACTCTGATGCCATATTATCTGATCACAAAACATTTAGCGGAACCGGCGATTTTACCGTCAAATGCCTATGTGTTCAATAAGATAGAGCCTAAAGATTAAGTTTATTTTAAGCAACACACTCACCAACCATCAACTAAGCTTAGGCTAGCGGAGCACCTTGAGATTCACAACCTAACCTAGAGCTACCAGTTGAAACGCTTTTTTAGCCGCTACGATGGTGTAGGCAATGTCTTCATCACTATGTGCAGCAGAAACAAATCCAGCTTCAAACGCTGACGGGCCAAGGTAGATGCCGCTATCGAGCATGCTATGAAAGAACTTATTAAAGTGCTCTTTATTCGACTGCATAATTTCATTAAAGCTGGTTGGGCAGTGCTCGCAGAAATAAAGCCCGAACATACCGCCCACATTTTGCGCATTAAACACTACGCCCACTTCTTTCGCCACCGCAATCAAACCATCAACCAATTTTTTGGTTTGCGCTGCTAGCTTCAAATGAAAGTCTGGCGCCTGAATTAATGCCAAGGTTTGTAAACCAGCAGTTACCGCAACTGGGTTGCCGGATAAAGTGCCAGCCTGATACACCGCACCTAGAGGAGCTAAACAACTCATAATATCCTTACGTCCACCAAAAGCACCCACAGGCAAGCCACCACCGATGACTTTACCCAAAGTCGTCATATCTGGCTTGATGTTGTACAGTGCTTGCGCACCACCAAGATGCACACGGAAGCCAGTCATGACTTCGTCAAAAATCAACACCGCGCCATGTTTAGAACATAACTCACGCAAAGCATGCAAGAACTCCATATGCGGCACGATTAAATTCATGTTCCCCACCACTGGCTCAATAATGACGCATGCAAGCTCGTCACCGACTTGCGCAAATAGGTCCCGCAAGGCCTGTGTATTATTGTATTCAAGGGTTAATGTATGCGCTGCCACCTCTGCCGGCACGCCAGCTGAACTTGGCTCACCAAAGGTAAGCAAACCCGAACCTGCTTTAACCAATAGTGCATCCGCATGACCGTGATAACAACCTTCAAATTTCAGAATTTTGCTACGTCCAGTAAATCCTCGTGCCACACGAATAGCGCTCATGGTCGCCTCGGTACCACTGCTCACCAAGCGCACTTGCTCCATACTCGGCACCAGCTTATTAATCAGTTGCGCCATCTCCAGCTCTAGGCCTGTAGGGGCGCCAAATGACAAGCTATTTTCTGCCACGTCTTGCACCGCTTTAATCACTTGTGGATGCGCGTGCCCTAAGATCATCGGCCCCCAAGAATTGATGTAGTCAATGTATTGCTTGCCATCAACATCCCAAAGCTTAGAACCCAGCCCTTTTTTAAAAAATATCGGCGTGCCGCCCACGCTACGAAACGCGCGTACCGGGGAATTAACACCCCCAGGAATAAGTTGTTGAGATTGTTCGAATAGGCTTTGATTAAGTGAGGTCATGATATATACAGTTGTGAAAATTGTTGGGTGGTTGATTCTACGTTATCTACACTGAAAATTGCGTTAATCATAGCCAGTGCATTGGCGCCAGCTTCAATAACTAAAGGCGCATTTTTTAGCGTAATGCCACCAATCGCTACGCTAGGAATACTGAGCATTTTTGCCTGTTTAAATAAGTCTAGACTAGCTATTGGTGCATGCGGCTTGGTACTAGAAGCGAAGCAGGCTCCAAATGCTACATAATCTGCGCCCGCTTGCTGCGCACTTTGCGCCAAGTCAAAACGGTTATAGCAAGATGCCCCTAAAATTTTATTATGGCCTAATCTCGCACGCGCTAAGGCTAGGTTGCCATCATCTGCGCCCAAATGCACGCCATCTGCGTCCAGGGTCAAACAGAGTTTAATCGAATCATTAATAATCAGTGGTACCTGATGTTGCCGGCAGATAGGAAGCAACGCTCGCGCTTGCTGTACCTGCAAGGCAGGGCTTGCCAGTTTGTTCCGATACTGTACGAGGCTTGCGCCACCCGCAATTGCTGCACCCACTAGCTTGCATAGCAATTGGGTATCTACGATATCTGGGGTGACTGCATACACACCGCTAATCATAAGTGCATTTCAGCTAGTGCGTTTTAGTGGCAGCATCACCGCCGTTCACTACCGAATCTTCTTCATCGCGCGCCCAAAACATACGGTCAGGTATAAATTGACCCATGCCTGGCCTAAAACCATTTTTCAGGGTTTGCCAAGTATATTCTTGCGCTTCCAAAATAGCCTCCTCCATCGTGAGGCCATGCGCCATACAGGCGGCAATTGCGCTAGTGAGCGTGCAACCCGAGCCATGATAGCTACCAATTAAGCGTTCCCATTTGTAAGCTTTAATTAATTTATTATCCCCATACAGGGTATTCGTCACGTCCGTCGTGCGCTCGTGGGTGCCGGTAATTAGCACGTACTCACTCCCCATGGCCAGCAATCTAGCTGCACATTCATCTAGCGAGGTCAGCGCCACTTCATCGTTATCATCAGGAAAAGCAAAGCGTCGCGCTTCTAAGCTATTGGGCGTAATCAAAGTAGCCTGCGGAAACAAAAGCTCCACCATGGCATCCATCATGTCATCATTACTTAGATCGTCACCACGCCCTGACATTAAAATCGGATCAATCAGTAAAGGCACATCTGGATAATCCGCCATAATTTCTGCAATGACGGCAATATTTTCTACAGACCCGAGCAGTCCCAGTTTAAATGCTGAGACTTGCACATCTTCCAAAATGGCGCGCGCTTGATCGTTCACCCAATCTGAATCCATCGCTAATACGCTATCTACACCACGCGTATCTTGCACGGTAATCGCAGTTACTACAGACAGTGGATGACAGCCTATGCTAGCAAAGGTCAGGATGTCTGCCTGCAAACCTGCCCCACCGCTTGGGTCAGTGCCCGCAAAAGTCATGACTGAAGGAGGTGATTGATTATCCATTTTTCTACCGTTAATTATGATTGCATCAACTGGAGCGGGTGACGGGAATCGAACCCGCGTATCGAGCTTGGGAAGCTAGCGTTCTACCATTGAACTACACCCGCCTCGCATGGGTTTCATTATACCCAATCATTTCGGCTTAATGGTTGACGCTAGGCAAGAAGTTGCAGCTTTTTTTGCACAATTACTTCCCATTGGCTTCATAAAAAGTGGGCGCTATCTTGAGGGTGGTGTCCCTATTTTAGCCAAACATAAGTGCAACCACTTACTGTAGCCCCATGACATACCGACTGTTTTATAATATTTCTCAATTCAAACAGTATTTTATCTTTAGCGAGATTCGCTTGTGGCTAACAAGAAAACATCTAACCCATTCACGACTAACAAGATTGCTGACGGAGCGCAAGAAACTAAGTTTCACATGCCAGTCACAGGCGCTTCTGTAAATGGGGCAGCCATATTGCTAGATCATCGTAATCAACAAGCCGATAGACGTAAGCCGCCATTCGGTCGCCGTAGATTAGGGGCAGAGGAAGAGCTTGCAAACAATCTTAATCAAACGTCAATCATTCCGTTGTTGGCTAATGCATCCTTAGAAGTTATGTTGCATGAATTAAAATTAAATCAATTAGCGTTGGCAATACAAAATGAAGAGCTACAACATGCCTATCAGTCCCTAAAAGTCTCAAGCAAGCGCTTAATTAAGCAGGTTGAAAAAGCAGCGTTTGAACTTGATCAGAGCAAAGCCGAATCTTCTGAGGCCAATACTGCACTCAAAGTGATCCTTAAAATGCGTGAAACGGAAAGCTCAGACGCAAAACATTTACTTATCCTTGAACTCAAACAAGAGGTAATGCCGTTTTTACAAAGATTACAAAACAGCAGCCGTGACCCCAAACATATACGCTTACTCAGCACACTAGAAGCCAACTTGCAGCGTTTGATTTCATCGTATGGATCCTCAACCAGCCTAAGTTCGGCCTATACAAATTTGACGCCAAAAGAAATTCAGGTGGCGTCCATGGTGAGGGAGGGCGCGTCAACCAAGGCCATCGCTGCAACCTTATCTTTGTCGCCCGAAACCATCAGCATACACCGCAAAAATATACGGAAAAAACTCGGATTAGAAAGTAAAGCGAATAATCTACGTAGCTATTTAGTGACCATAGAAAAGTAGCTGGCCAATGCTATTTTTTAGGTATCACTAGTCAAAGTGCCCTATCCTGATTAGTTAGGTCTAATACCTATTAATTACCAGTTTTATTACGGGTCAAAATGCTTGTCGCAACATTGAGATGCCCATACGATGTTTACTCCGCGCTGCTGGCAGTTCCTGTTCACGCTTCATCAGTCGCCAACATTCCATTAAAAAGAGTTTAGCAGCGGGTTATGTAAAGTGTGTCGCTTGCGCTTGCAGGGTATGACATCCCTGCTTTTGGCTAGCGCTTAAACCCATCACCCATCGTCACGTCACCTACATAAGTAAATTTTCAATAGCTGACAGTGCGTTTAGCAATTAAAAGGTAGGATAAAAAATGACTCAAGCATCGGATATTAAGCAACAAGATCCCTCTAAACTCTATAGCAAAGACACTTATACCGACCGCCGTGCGCGTATGTTTGAGTCTTCTGCACAACGTCACGCACAACGCCATAATCCTTTAAGCGGTGAGGATGCGCTCAAATTAGCGCAAGGCTCAGCAGAAGTTAAGGGTAATAAAGAGGGTCCGGCTTCTTAACAGGCAACCTTAGAACTCTAAAGGATTAACGTCCATAGACCATCTGACCTTAGTGGCAATACTTGTACCCCTTAATTGCATCACCAAATTTCTCAGTAATTTCTGCAACGCTGGCCTATGCGAAGCTTGTATGAGCATATGACCGCGCTCCATGCCCTTCAGGCGTTCCATTTGTGGGCGCACGGGGTCATACACCAGCACATCCTGACTTAGGTTCCGCGCCAAGCTAAACGCATGCTGTAAAAACTGATTCGCCAAAGCATAATCGTTAGCCTCTGCTCGCAGTAACGCGGTAAATACATAGGGCGGGAACTGCACTTGCTCACGCTCTTGCAACATCGCATTGGCATAAGCCACATAATCCTGGCTACGCAAAGCGTTGAATAGCACATGCTCAGGAAACTGGGTTTGAATAATGACTTGGCCGGCTTTATCGGCGCGACCAGCGCGACCAGCAACTTGCATCAGTTGCGCAAACAATCGCTCGCTGGCACGAAAGTCTGGGCTATGCAGCGCGCTATCGGTATCAATCACACCCACCAAGGTTAGGTTTGGAAAGTCATGTCCTTTGGCCAGCATTTGCGTGCCAACCAAAATATCAATTTCCTGTGCATGTACTCGCTCTAGAATTTCTACCAACGCATTTTTACGGCTTGTGCTATCACGATCTACTCTAGCAATTCGTGCGTTAGGGAATAATTGCGTCAGCGTTTGCTCTAGCCGCTGCGTGCCTTGTCCGGTCGGATGCAAATCAGCATTGCCACAGCTAGGACATTGGTTAGGAATCCTTTGTTCATGTCCACAATGATGGCAGCGAAGTTTCTTTTGCCCCAAATGCACCACAAGTTTACTGCTACAGCGCATACAAGGAGCAATCCAATGACAGGCAGAACACAGTAAAACCGGCGAATAACCGCGCCGATTAATAAACAACAAACTTTGCTCTTTACGCTCCAAGCGTAAACGCAAGGCTTGGATTAACTGTGGCGTCAGTCCCTGCTGTAAATGGACCTTAGTGGTGTCTATACATGTAATCTCTGGCAACTGTGCCGCAGTGACTGCGCGCTGATTCAAACTCAGTAAATTGTACTTATTGGGCAGGCTAGTACTCACCGTTGCATTGTGCCAACTTTCTAGTGCCGGCGTGGCCGAACCTAAAACCACTGGAATGTTTAGACGTTTCGCACGCACCAACGCAACGTCGCGCGCGTGGTAGCGCATACTATCTTGCTGCTTATAAGAACTATCATGCTCTTCATCAACAATAATCAGCTTGAGGTTGGGCAGGGGCGTGAAAATTGAAAGCCGAGTGCCGATAATTATTTTTGCCGCGCCCGACTGCGCTAACTGCCAGTGATGTAAGCGCTCACCCTCGCTCAAATTACTATGCAGACTCACCAAAGAATAATTTGCCAATCGACTTCTAAAGCGCGCTTCTAACTGTGGCGTTAAATTGATTTCTGGCACTAACACCAGCACCTGCGCATCTGGTTGCTGCAACGCGTGCTGCATGAGTCGGATATAGACTTCGGTTTTGCCACTGCCAGTAATGCCATGCAATAGCCACGCACCAAAGCCCTGTGGTGCCTGCACAATCCTATCCACTGCCAACGCTTGCTCAACATTTAGATTGGGTACAGGCGTCACCTGGAGTTCTGGCGTGCGCATGGCGGCTTGCACCTGATGACTACTTGCCCAAGAAAGATCCACAAGCTGTTTAGCCACTTTGCGCGCACCACTAGAGATGGCATCTAACTCAATTTCAGTTAGTTGTGCGCTGGTTTTGAGTGCCTCAAGTACGCGGCGCAATAACGACTGGCGCTTGGGAATTTGCGCAATATCGACGTTTTTGCCTAGCGTCGTAAGCTGGTAGGCGTATTGCTTACGCGATACCGCCGGCGCAATTTGCCGTAACCGAGCTGGCAATGCTGATAACAGCGCCTGGCCAAACGGATACTGATAATAGTCGGCACTAAATTGAAGCAAACTTATAATTTCATGATCTAACGGTCGTTCGTCGGCAAACACGCGGCTGACGGGTTTTAATTTTTCTATTGCAAATTCGCTAGTATCTGCCAACGCTATCACGATGCCGATTTGACTGCGCCGACCGAATGGCACAAGAACGCGCTGCCCAACTTGCACGGCATGACCGCCGCTTAAATAATCGAATAATCGATCTAAGGGCACATCTAAGGCGATTTTGAGTATGGCTTTGGGCAAGGGTGGTTTTTAAAATTAAATTAAAGGCTAAGGCTTGATTTCAACGGATTAAAGAAAAAGGTACGACAGTAGGTTAAAATGCTGCTTTACACTTAAATGATATAAATTAGCTTTGAAAGCACATCTTACCCAATTACTTGCTACTGCAGCAAAAAGTATTGCTCCCGACCTCAACGCTGACAGCATTTTGCTAGATCGCCCTAAATCGGCCGAGCATGGAGATTTTTCTACCAACTTGGCTATGATTTTAGCCAAATCACTTAAGCAAAATCCTCGCGCCATTGCCACACAAATTATCGCAGCGCTTCCAACTAACGACTATATTACGAAAACGGAAATTGCCGGCGCTGGATTTATAAATTTCTTTCTAAGTGCACAATCTAGGCAAATGGTGGTGCGCGATATTTTTACTGCCGGCACACGATATGGATGCAATACCCAGGGGCATGATGCGCAGGGTAAGCCTCAAAAAGTACAAGTTGAATTTGTGTCTGCTAACCCAACTGGCCCCCTTCACGTCGGCCATGGTCGAGGCGCGGCAGTTGGAGATTGCTTAGCCCGCTTGCTTGATGCGAGCGGCTGGAATGTAACGCGTGAGTTTTATTACAATGATGCCGGCGCACAAATTGATAATCTAACAATATCGGTATTAGCGCGCTGCAAGGGCATTTCAACTGAACATGAAAGCTTTCCAGAAAATGGCTACCGCGGCGAATATATTAATGATATTGCCGCAGCTTATTTAACCAAACATACTGTTGTTGCGGATGATATTGAGGTCACTGCAAGCGGCGATATTAACAATATTGAATCTATCCGTAGCTTTGCTGTTGCATATTTACGCCACGAGCAAGATTTGGATTTAAAAGCGTTTCAAATTGAGTTCGATGTATTCTCCTTAGAAAGCGCTTTATATTCAGAAGGTAAGGTTGAAAAAACCGTGAATGCCTTGGTTGCTAGTGGGCATACTTACGAGCTTGATGATGCGCTATGGCTCAAAACCACTGACTTTGGCGATGATAAAGACCGCGTGATGCGTAAGACTGACGGTGGCTACACCTATTTTGTCCCTGACGTGGCTTACCACGCAGAAAAATGGAATCGCGGCTTTGTACGCGTGATTAATGAGCAGGGCGCCGACCACCACAGCACCATTACCCGCGTTCGTGCTGGACTGCAAGCATTGGATGTTGGCATACCCGCTGGCTGGCCCGATTATGTGCTGCATCAAATGGTGACCGTGATGCGTGGCGGCGAAGAAGTAAAACTCTCAAAACGTGCAGGAAGTTATGTCACCTTACGTGATTTGATTGAAGAAGTAGGTGTCGATGCTACTCGTTATTTCCTAGCGGCACGCCGTGCAGATTCACAGCTAGTATTTGATATAGATCTAGCGCGCACACAAACCAACGACAATCCTGTGTTTTATATACAGTATGCACATGCGCGGATTTGTAGCGTGCTGAGCCAATGGGCCGCGCTAGGGAATGGCACTACAGTGCCGCTAGTCAGTGCAGACTTAAGCCCGCTCACCAACGCACATGAAGTGGCCTTAATGCAGCGCTTGAGCGAATATCCTGAAACTGTGGAAAATGCAGCGACCGAACTTGCACCGCATGTGATTGCCAATTATTTAAAAGAATTAGCCAGCGATTTGCACAGCTATTACAATGAATATAAGTTCTTAATTGATGATGAAGCAGTTAAAATAGCACGCTTAAGCTTAATTAGCGCCACCCAGCAAGTGCTTAAAAATGGGTTAGATCTACTTGGTGTTGCCGCCAAAGAAAGAATGTAAGGATTAATGACGATGAGCATAGACTACAAACCACAAACCGAGCGCCACAAACCTGCAAAGGCTGGCAACCCCTTAATTACAGGATTGCTTATTGGTTTTTTACTAGGTGTGGCTGCATCGCTATCGGTAGTGATGTTTATTAAAGGTGGTGAAAGTCCATTTACGCATCAATCCCCAACAGAAAAATCCGTGGCCGATAAAATCGTAGATAAAACAGATGCGAAGGCAGATTTAGCTAGTGCTAAGCCTGCAGATGGCGTAAGTGCCAATACTGAAGAAAAAACACGCTTTGATTTTTATAATATATTGCCTGGTAGCGAGAGTAAAGTTTCTCCAGAAGAAGAAAATCGACTTAAAGAAAGTGTGCAGCAACCCGTAATACAACAAAGCTACTTTTTACAGGTGGGTGCTTTTCAAACCGGTGAAGAGGCTGATAATATGAAGGCGAAGTTAGCCTTACAAGGTTTTGAAGCTTTGGTGCAAACCGCAACCATTCCAGAAAAAGGGGTTTGGCATCGCGTGCGGGTGGGCCCATTAAAAGACTTAGAGCAAATTAACAAAACTAAGAAAGATTTGCTAGCTAACGGTTTTAAGGCTGATTTAATTAAAGTGAATAACGAAAACCAATAATTGGTATCGATTAGTCAGCCAAAATAATACTGATATGTTAGCAAAAGTTGAATGTATTCATATCAACCCAATTAAAAAGCCCTTTATAAGGAAAGCAAAATGAAGAAGTTATTAATCGCCTTAATGTTATTAGCCTCATTTAATGTGCTGGCAGCAGATCCGCAGTCCGGTACTGAGTTTGATAGAACAGCACAAACGATCCCAACTGATACCCCAAACAAAATAGAAGTCATTGAGCTGTTTTGGTACGGATGTATCCATTGCTACCAAATGGACCCTATCCTTGCGGCATGGGTAAAAAAACTACCTGCTGACGTGGTCTTTAAACGTATCCCCGGGCTTCCGCGTGCCGACTGGGCACCAATGGCAAAAGCTTATTACGCCATGGAAGATTTAAAGTTAACCGAAAAATTACACACCCCATTATTTGATGCGATTCATAAACAAAAAGTGTTAAATCCTACCGATGAAGCGGCAACCATAGATTGGATCACCAAGCAAAGTGGTTTGGATAGAAAAAAAGTGGACGAAGCTTTTAAATCATTTTCTATGAATAATAAGCTTAATCGTGCTGCACAATTTTTCCGCGCTTCAGGCGCAACTGGCGTGCCAGGCATTATTATTGACGGCCAATATATTACATCTAGCACCATGGCGGGAAGTAACGAGCAAGCGTTAAAGGTAGCCGATTACTTAATTGCAAATGTACGCGCGGCTAAGGCTGGTAAAAAATAGTTAGAATTCAACCTAAGCATTAGTTAAAACCCGTTGTTACCTCGCCGGTGATCACGGGTTTTTTTATGCCTATTTTGCTGGCATAGTGAAGTCGCTTAAGAAGAGGAATACACGATGAAGGTTTTTATTACAGGCGCTTCCAGTGGCATAGGTGCTGCATTGGCCACCGAGTATGCAAAACGCCACCCTGGCGCTGGAACGTTTATAGGCCTAGCTTCTAGGCGCAGTGAGTGCTTACACGAGCTGCAGACTATCTTGGAAAAAAACTACCAAATCAAATGCGCAGTCTATCCATTAGATGTGCGCGATAGCGCTGCATTAAACAGTGCTGCTTCTGCTTTTATCCAGCAATTTGGTTCGCCCGATGTGGTGATTGCCAGCGCTGGCGTGAGTCGCGGAACCCTTACTGAATTTGCCGAAGACCATGCCGCATTCCAAGCAGTTCTCGATATTAATCTACTTGGCATGGTGCATACTTTTCAGCCATTTATCAGTGCAATGCGCAAAAATACCAACCCAAAATTACGCGGCCAGCTAGTGGGTATTGCCAGCGTTGCTGGCATTCGCGGCTTGCCTGGCGCGGGTGCTTATAGCGCCAGCAAGGCTGCCGTCATTGCCTATTTAGAAAGTTTACGCGTAGAAATGGCTGCCTCTAAAATTGCTGTCACCACCATCGCCCCAGGTTATATCCGCACACCGATGACCGATGTGAACCAATATAAAATGCCGTTTCTATTGGATGCTGATGTTGCAGCAACAAAGTTTGTCAATGCCATAGAGCAGAAACGCCGCTTTGTAGTAATCCCGTGGCAGATGGGTTGGGTAGCAAGACTAATGTGGTTTATCCCACCCGTGCTCTGGGATTTTGTCATGAAAAAAGCGCCTTATAAAAAGCGCCTTTATTGGGATTGGTTATAGAAACATGCGGCCACAGCCTAACTTGTGGCTACAGATTTTTGTTAACGGCTAATTGGTTTGTAACGTAACCGTTTTGGTTTGGCGCCTTCTTCACCCAAACGCTTACGCTTATCGGCTTCATACTCTTGATAATTACCATTAAAGAAGGTCCATTGTGAATCGCCTTCGGCCGCCAGAATATGGGTGGCAATCCTATCCAAGAACCAGCGATCATGAGAAATCACCAGCACGCAACCCGCAAACTCTAGCAATGCATCCTCTAAGGCGCGTAAGGTTTCAATGTCCAGATCGTTTGAAGGCTCATCGAGTAGCAACACATTGGCGCCGGAAATCAAGGTTTTGGCTAAATGCAAGCGTCCGCGCTCACCGCCAGAAAGATTACCAACGATTTTTTGCTGATCACCGCCTTTAAAGTTAAAGCGGCCGATGTAGGCACGTGATGGCGTTTCGTAACGACCTACGGTCAAAATATCTGAACCACCGGAGATTTCATCAAACACGGTTTTGCTGTCGCTCAGTGCATCGCGACTTTGATCAACGTAGGCCAATTGCACTGTAGAGCCTATCTTCACTTCTCCACTATCGGGCTGCTCTTTACCGGTAATTAATTTAAACAGGGTTGATTTACCCGCCCCATTTGGGCCGATAATCCCAACAATCGCACCAGCGGGAACACTAAAACTTAAATTATCAATCAATAAGCGATCTTTAAACGCTTTGCTTACGCCGTTAAACTCAATGACTTGATCACCTAGGCGCTCACCGGCAGGGATAAATATTTCCTGCGTTTCATTGCGTTTTTGGTATTCGGCACTGGCTAACTCTTCATAACGGGCAATACGTGACTTACTCTTCGCTTGGCGCGCTTTTGGATTTTGACGCACCCATTCCAACTCGGTATTAAGGGCTTTACGGCGTGAGGATTCCTGCGACTCTTCGAGTGCTAAACGCGCTTGCTTCTGATCCAACCAGCTGGAGTAATTACCTTTCCATGGGATACCATGACCGCGGTCTAACTCTAAAATCCATTCCGCCGCATTATCTAAAAAGTAGCGATCATGCGTCACTGCAACTACGGTACCAGGAAAGCGCACCAAATACTGCTCTAACCACTCCACAGACTCAGCGTCCAAGTGATTGGTTGGCTCATCTAATAGCAGCATATCTGGCTTGGATAGCAACAATTTGCACAAAGCAACGCGACGCTTTTCACCACCGGAAAGTGGGCCTATTTTGGCGTCCCAAGGTGGTAAACGAAGGGCATCGGCGGCAATGTCTAGCTGCGTCGTTAAATCGGCGCCACTGGCAGCAATAATATTTTCATACTTAGCCTGCTCTTCTGCCAGCTTATCAAAGTCCGCGTCTGGTTCGGCATAGGCCGCATAGACAGCCTCCAATTTAGCTTGCGCCTGCATTACTTCGCCCATGCCAGATTCCACTTCTTCTCGCACGGTTTTTTCTGGGTCTAACTGAGGCTCTTGCGGCAAATAACCAATCGCAAGGTTAGGCTGATGTTGCACCTCACCTTCGTACTCTTTGTCCACGCCAGCCATAATGCGTAACACCGTTGATTTTCCAGAACCATTCAAACCAAGCAGGCCAATTTTGGCGCCAGGGAAAAAAGATAAGGAAATATCTTTAATAATGGTTTTTTTAGGGGGAACGATTTTGCTCACTCGGAGCATAGACATTACATATTGAGCCATGATAAATATTTGCACATTTGAAAGAATGAAAGCTTAACAGAAAGCCGCCTAGCCTGCTTGCGGCTTCTACTAACAGCATGTGTAAAATTAGGGCACCGCAATGTTTGCTATAATGCATTAGCGTGAAAATGCGCAATCCAAAATAAGCAAAGAAAACCATCCATGCAAACCATAGAATTTAAGATTAAGACTGAATATGTACCCCTGTGCGACTTACTCAAGCTTGTTGGTCTAGCCGATAGCGGTGGCCGTGGAAAGTCTATGGTAGCCGAGGGTTTGGTCATTGTGGATGACTATATTGAGTATCGTAAAACTGCCAAAATAAGGGCGGGGCAGGTGGTGCACTGTGAGGGCACCCACATTCATGTAATCGCAAGTACCGGCGCAGAATCAGATGGCAATTAAATCGACCATTTATAAAGTTGACTTACAAATTGCGGATATGGATCGCAATTATTATGGTCAGCATAGCCTAACCTTGGCTAAACATCCTTCAGAAACCGACGAGCGGTTAATGGTAAGACTAATCGCCTTTGCACTTTATGCCGATGAATACCTCGTATTCGGTAAAGGGTTAAGCGATGACGAGGAGCCAGACCTGTGGCTGAAAGATCTAACCGGTGCGATTCAATTATGGATAGATGTTGGCCTACCGACGGAGCGCGATATTCGTAAAGCTTGTGGTAGATCTAAACAGGTAGTGGTGGTGCTTTATGGTGGCCGTATTGCCGATATGTGGTGGACACAAAACAGCAAGGCACTGTTAAAAAATAATAACCTGACTATCCTTAATTTACCTGATACTCAGGAGCTCACTGCTGCCGCCGAACGTGGCCTAACCATGAGTTGCACCATACAAGATGGACAAATACTAGTCAGCCATGACACTGGTAGTTTTGATATTTCCCCAGTGATGCTTAAAGGGTTGGACTCCAGAGGTTAGTCACTTGGAAATATTGGCTAGGGTTGAATTTGCGTGACTTGCTAGTCACGCTATTTAACAGTCTCTACTCTACTGTAACCGACTTAGCTAAGTTTCTTGGCTTATCAACATCGGTGCCTTTTAATAGCGCCACATGATAGGCCAGCAACTGCACGGTAATCGTATGCAAAATAGGGGAGAGCACACCAACATGGCGTGGCGTGCGAATAACATTGACGCCCTCTGATTCTACAAAATGACTATCACTATCGGCAAATACAAATAGCTCTCCGCCACGTGCGCGGACTTCCTGCATATTGGATTTTACTTTTTCAAGGAGTGCATCATTTGGCGCAATGACTACCACTGGCATATCGTTATCGACCAAGGCCAATGGACCATGTTTAAGCTCACCCGCTGGGTATGCCTCGGCATGGATATAGGAAATCTCTTTAAGCTTCAGTGCGCCCTCCAAGGCGATTGGGTAGTGAATTCCACGTCCCAAAAATAAGGCATGGTGCTTATTAGCAAAACGTTTTGCCCACTCCCTAATTTGCGGCTCTAAATTCAGCGCGCGCTGCACGCTACCTGCCAGTTCGCGCAAAGCATTTAAGTGCGAGTGCTCCTGCTCACCAGTCAATAGGCCGCGCTTTTTGGCCAAGGTCGCTGCCAAGGTAAATAAAGCCACCAGTTGTGTAGTGAAAGCCTTGGTAGAAGCGACGCCGATTTCAGGTCCTGCACGTGTATATAGCACCAATTGCGAGGCGCGAGGAATGGCGCTTTCTTGAACATTACAGATGCTAAGGGTTAAATTCTGACCTAAGGATATTGCATGTTTAAGCGCTTCCATCGTATCCAAGGTTTCGCCTGACTGGGATATGGTGACAATCAATTGCCGTGGGTTCGGTACTGAATCACGATAGCGATATTCGCTGGCTATTTCAACGCTCGTCGGTAGTTTAGCAATGCTTTCTAACCAGTACTTGGCTGTTAATGCGGCATAATAACTGGTGCCGGCTGCTAAAATTAATATGCTATCCACTTGCTCAAAGACTTCGCTTGCCGCATCGCCAAATAGGGCAGGTGAAAAGCTATTGTCGTCTATGAGCGCTTCAATGGTATCGGTTAAGGCCCGTGGTTGTTCGTGAATTTCTTTCTGCATAAAATGTGAGTACGGGCCAAGCTCCATGCTCGCCAAAGACACGTCGCTTAGGTGAATTTTACGCGATACTTCTAATCCATCTTTGCCATAAATAGTGACGCCATCACGTCGCACTTCTGCCACATCACCATCTTCTAGATAAATCACTTTACGCGTAACTGATAGCACTGCGGACACATCGGAAGCGATGAAATTTTCACCGTCACCCAACCCTATTAGGAGAGGACAACCCAAGCGGGCAGTGATCATAATATTCGGCTCTTTCACCGAAATAACGCTAATAGCAAAAGCACCGCTTAACTCCGCTACTGCTTTTTGGGTAGATGCAAGGAGGGCTATGCCTTGATGATGGTAATAATGAATCAGATGTGCGATGACTTCGGTATCGGTCTGCGACGTGAACTCATAGCCTAAGGCTTGTAAACGTGCACGTTGTGCGTCATGGTTTTCGATAATGCCATTATGCACCACGGCAATTTCGCCCTTAGACACATGTGGATGGGCGTTGCTTTCCGTTACTCCGCCATGGGTAGCCCAACGCGTGTGACCAATACCAACCTGACCATTCAGTTGAATCTCGTTAGCTTTGTCAGTCATTGCAGCAACACGGCCTACAGCACGCACGCGCTCAATGCCGCTGGCGTTTAATACCGCGATACCTGCAGAATCATAGCCCCGGTATTCTAAGCGGGCAAGCCCCTCGATTAAGGTTGAAACTACATTTCTGTTTGCTACTGCACCGACAATGCCACACATAAGGTTTAATCTTTCTCTTTTATTTTGTTAGCTTGCTTGGGCGCTTCCACGCTGCGATGGATTTTTGTTCTTTAGCGCGGCAAAAAGTGAGTTGATTTGCTGGAGCATCTCGCGTAATGGTAGATCCGGCAGCAATTGTAGCGCCGTGACCAATAGTAATTGGTGCAACCAACTGTGTATCCGAGCCGATAAAAACGTCGTCTTCAATGATGGTTCTGTATTTATTAACGCCGTCGTAATTGCATGTAATGGTACCCGCACCAATATTCACGTTTTTACCTACGGTTGTGTCACCAACATAGCTCAAATGATTGATTTTGCTACCCGTATCTACTTGAGTATTTTTAAGCTCAACGAAGTTACCCACATGCGCTTCTGCTGCGAGCACTGTGCCAGGGCGCAGGCGAGCGTAAGGACCAACACGGCAATCCTCAGCAATCTGCACATCTTCAATATGCGTAAATGGTGCTATCAAAGATCTTGCCGCAATGTGCGTATTCTTGATCACACAATTTGAGGAAATTTTTACATGATCGCCAAGACTAACATCGCCCTCAAATACGCAATTCACGTCAATCTCAACATCGCGTCCACATATCAGCGTACCCCGCACATCAATGCGTGCTGGGTCTTTAAGGCTTACCCCTTGTTCTAGTAGCTTTTCTGCAATACGAGCTTGGTAAATACGTTCGATCTGAGCCAAATCTTGTTTTGAATTAATGCCTGTTACTGACCACTCGTCATCAGTAATTTCAGTCACTACTGCTACGCCTTGTTGCGCTGCAATTTGTACGATGTCGGTTAAGTAATATTCGCCTTGTGCATTGTCGTTATTTAATTGAGCCAACCAAGGAATGAGATGTGCATTAGGAAGCGCCATAATGCCTGTATTGACCTCTGTAATTGTACGTTGCTCAACGCTGGCGTCTTTATGTTCCACAATTGCTGTTACAGTTCCGCTAGGCTTGCGAACGATGCGTCCATAGCCTGTAGGGTCAGTTTTATTAAAAGAGAGGATAGCCATCTGCGTAGCGGCTAAATCTACTAATTTTTTACAAGCGTCCGCATCAACTAATGGAACATCGCCTAGCAAAATGAGAGTTTTCGCATCTGCATCTAAATGGGCGATTGCCTGCTGTACCGCGTGGCCAGTTCCATTTTGATGCGCTTGATTAACCCAAATGATTTTTTCATCGTTGATAGCCGCACGAACCTCAGGGCCGCCATAACCATAGACCACTATAATTCTTGAGGCGCCTAATTTTTTTGCGCAATCAATCACATGGGCAAGGATGGGTTTAGCACCAATCTTATGCAATACCTTAGGGGTATCGGAGTGCATGCGCGTACCTTTACCCGCGGCTAAGATGACGATATTTAATTTATTCATTAATGAGATGTTTTTGAAGATGCATGGTTACCGAAAGTATAACAAAAAAGGCAGCCTAGGCTGCCTTTTTGCTTGGGTTAAACTAACCCTAGATTTAATGCGTATTTTTACGTAAACGCTCAATGGCTTGAATTTGCGCTAGCGCTTCAGATAACTCTGCTTGGGCTTTTGCATAGTCCATCTCAGAAGTTCTATTCTGCATAGCTTCCATTGCTGCTTCTTTTGCGGCAATGGCTTTCGCTTCATCTAAATCATGTCCACGCACCGCGGTATCAGCCAACACAGTAATTAAACCTGGTTGCACTTCCAACAATCCACCTGAGATAAATATCAAAGTCTCTTCTGCATTGTCAGCAAGTTTGATGCGTAATGCACCTGGTTTGATGGTTGTGACCATTGGCGCGTGATGTGGGTAAATACCCACTTCACCGGCGCTGGCAGGGGCTACAACAAACTCGGCTTCGCCAGAGAATATTGAAGCTTCTGCACTTACTACATCGATATGAACTGTATTTGCCATCTTTTTTCCTTAAACAATTAACTAATAACTAAAGTCTAACGACCATCAATTAGTTAAGTGTTTTTGCTTTTTCTACTGCTTCCTCAATACCGCCAACCATGTAGAACGCTTGCTCTGGTAGATGATCGTATTCGCCGGCAACAATAGCTTTGAAACCTTTAATCGTTTCTTTTAGCGGTACATATTTACCTGGCGCACCCGTAAATACTTCAGCAACGTGGAACGGTTGTGACAAGAAACGTTGAATTTTACGTGCACGGCCAACGGCTAATTTATCTTCCGGTGACAACTCGTCCATACCCAAAATAGCGATAATGTCGCGTAGTTCTTTATAGCGTTGCAATGTCACTTGCACTGAACGCGCAACGTTGTAATGCTCTTCACCAACGACTAATGGATCTAATTGGCGTGATGTTGAATCAAGTGGATCTACCGCTGGATAGATACCAAGAGAAGCAATGTCACGTGATAACACAACAGTTGAATCCAAATGCTGGAATGTGGTTGCTGGTGATGGATCTGTCAAATCATCTGCAGGTACGTAAACGGCTTGAATAGACGTAATAGAACCTGCTTTAGTAGAGGTAATACGCTCTTGTAAACGGCCCATCTCATCAGCCAATGTTGGTTGGTAACCTACCGCTGAAGGCATACGGCCTAACAGCGCTGATACTTCAGTACCGGCTAATGTGTAGCGATAAATATTATCAACGAAGAACAATACATCTCGTCCTTCATCACGGAACTTTTCAGCCATTGTCAAACCAGAAAGCGCTACACGTAAACGGTTGCCTGGTGGTTCGTTCATTTGACCAAACACCATCGCTACTTTTGATTCTTTCATGTTATCAAGTTTGATAACACCTGCTTCTGCCATTTCATGGTAGAAGTCATTACCTTCACGAGTACGCTCGCCCACACCAGCAAATACTGATAAGCCTGAGTGTTGTTTCGCAATGTTGTTAATCAGTTCTAGCATGTTAACGGTTTTACCTACACCGGCACCACCAAACAAACCAACTTTACCGCCTTTAGCAAACGGGCAAACCAAGTCAATCACTTTAATACCCGTTTCTAGCAAGTCTACTGATGGAGATAACTCTTCAAAAGTTGGTGCTTTTTGGTGAATAGCGCGACGCTCGTCACATTCAATCGGACCAGCCTCATCAATTGGGCGACCCAATACATCCATAATGCGGCCTAGTGTACCAACGCCAACTGGCACGGTAATTTGGCTACCTGTAGATCTAAACATTGCACCGCGTGACAAGCCATCTGATGAACCCATCGCAATGGTACGCACAATGCCGTCACCTAATTGCTGTTGAACTTCAAGTGTCAAGCCTGCTTCACCCTTGCTTGATGCGTCATCAATAATCAAAGCTTCAAAAACGTGAGGCATTTGATCACGTGGAAACTCAACGTCAACCACGGCACCAATAATCTGAACTACTCTACCAATTTTAGCTGTACTCATTTTTTTATATCCTATTCAAACTAATCTGTTGAATGTTAATTAAATTCTTTTTAGGCTACTGCTTGACCTAGAAACATTGATTTCTAGGCTACCGCGGCTGCACCACCGACAATTTCTGAAATTTCTTTGGTAATCGCGGCTTGGCGCGCTTTGTTGTAAATCAGCTTTAAATCACCAATTACTTCTTTTGCATTGTCAGATGCTGACTTCATAGCCACCATACGTGATGATTGCTCTGAGGCCATGTTCTCTGCCACCGCGTTGTAAACCAATGATTCAACGTAACGCATCATCAGCTGATCAACCACAGGCTTAGCTTCTGGCTCGTAGATATAATCCCAATGTCCTTTTGGACTGCCGAGCTGCTCGCCGCTTAATGGTAACAACTGTTGCATTACCGGCTCTTGCTTCATGGTATTAATAAAACGTGTGTAACAAATGTACAGTTGATCAATTTCACCATCCGTATAAGCATCCAACATCACTTTGATGGTGCCAATCAATGATTCTAAATGAGGTACATCACCTAAACCAGTGATGTGCGACTTAACATTTGCACCGACACGGTTCATAAAGCCGAAGCCTTTATTACCGATAGCACTAACCGTTACTGCCTTGCCTTCTGTTTCCCAAGTTTTCATCTGATTCACAGACAAACGCAACATGTTAGTGTTCAATCCACCACATAAGCCTTTATCTGAACTAATCACAATCAAACCTACATTTTTAACTACATCACGTTTAATTAAATACGGATGCTTATACTCTACTTGAGCAAATGAAAGATGGGCTGCAACGTTGCGGATTTTTTCAGCGTATGGGCGTGAGGCCCGCATTCTATCTTGCGCTTTACGCATTTTAGATGCTGCCACCATTTCCATCGCCTTAGTGATCTTGCGTGTATTTTCTACACTCTTGATCTTGGTTCTAATCTCTTTACTACCAGCCATTTTTTTATCCTAAATAGTAGGTTTAGTAAGCGTTAGTTGCTTTGAAGTCTTGAATTGCTGCTTCAACGGCTTTTTCATTATCGCCAGCTAAGTCTTTGCTTGATTCAATGCCATCCATTAGCTTTTTGTATTTAGAGCTCATGAAGCCATGTAAAGCATTTTCAAATGCCAACACTTTATTGGTTGGAACATCATCAAAGTAGCCTTTATTGGCTGCTAATAATGTAATCGCCATGTCTGAAACGCTTAATGGTGCGTATTGCGCTTGTTTCATTAACTCAGTAAACATACGACCGCGATCTAACTGCTTACGTGTTGCTTCATCTAAGTCAGATGCAAATTGAGCAAAGGCTGCTAACTCACGGTATTGAGCTAGAGCTAAACGTACACCGCCGCCTAATTTTTTAATTACTTTAGTTTGCGCAGCACCACCTACACGAGATACTGAAATACCCGCGTTAATGGCTGGGCGAATACCAGCATTGAATAAGTCAGTTTCTAAGAAGATTTGACCATCAGTAATTGAAATTACGTTAGTTGGTACGAATGCAGAAACGTCACCAGCTGCTGTTTCAATAACAGGCAATGCTGTTAATGAACCTGTTTTACCTTTAACTGCGCCATTTGTGAATTTTTCTACGTAATCTTCATTTACACGAGCTGCACGCTCAAGCAAACGTGAGTGAATATAAAATACATCGCCAGGGTAAGCTTCACGGCCTGGTGGACGACGTAACAGTAATGAAATTTGACGGTATGCAATCGCTTGCTTAGTCAAATCATCATAAACAATCAGCGCATCTTCACCGCGATCACGGAAGTATTCACCCATAGTACAGCCAGCGTATGGTGCTAAGAATTGTAACGCAGCTGAATCAGAAGCCGTTGCAGCAACCACGATGGTGTAAGCCATCGCGCCGTTTTCTTCTAATTTACGCACCACGTTAGCCACTGTTGAAGCCTTTTGGCCAATGGCAACATAGATACAGGTCATGTTTTGACCTTTTTGATTAATGATGGCATCAATCGCAACGGCTGTTTTACCCGTTTGACGATCGCCAATAATCAATTCACGTTGACCGCGACCAACTGGCACCATTGAATCTACTGATTTCAAACCAGTTTGTACTGGTTGAGAAACAGATTTACGCGCAATCACGCCTGGTGCAACTTTTTCAATCTTATCCGTCATTTTTGCATTAACTGGACCTTTGCCGTCAATCGGCTGGCCCAAGGCATTGACAACACGACCAATTAGTTCTGGACCGACTGGCACTTCTAAAATACGTCCAGTACATTTGCAAATGTCACCTTCAGTAATGTGCTCATAATCACCTAATACCACAGCACCAACTGAATCGCGCTCTAAGTTAAGTGCTAGGCCAAATGTATTGCCTGGGAATTCGATCATCTCACCGGCCATTACGTTTGAAAGGCCGTGAATACGAACAATACCGTCGGTTACTGAGATTACTGTACCCTGAGTACGCGCTTCAGCACTGGTCGAAAAATTTTCTAATCTGCTTTTAATCAGTTCACTGATTTCTGATGTAGATAACTGCATTATGACTCCTAAGTTTTTGTACCTTACCTAAGTTCTTGGCTATCAAGCGTTGCGCTAAACTAAGCGCAAAGCCTTTAAGCTGAAAGTGCGTAGGCTAAATTTTGTAACTGACCTTTGACCGATGCGTCTATCACGGTATCACCAACGATAATTTTGACTCCGCCAATCAATTCTGCATCCACAGAAATAACCGCTTCAACTTTTTTACCGAATTTTGCTTCTAGACGTTTTACTAAATCTTTAATTTCTGCAGCACTAGGTTTAGCCGCTGCAATAATTTGCGCATCCAACACACCTTCATCCTGTGCTTTTAATTCTTCAAAAGCATCAGCGATAGCAGGCAAGATTGACATGCGGTTATATTCCACCAACACTTTGATCAAGTTTTGACCTTGCTCGTTAAGCCTGTCCCCACAAATAGCCAAAAAACTGGTTTGCAATTGGCTGCTTACCACTTTCGGATCTTGAACATAGGCTTGCATTTGCGCATCATTAGATACGGCAGTTGCAAACGCCAACATTTCCGACCATTTAGCTAGGGCTTTATGCTCTTTAGCAAGTTGGTATGCAGCGACCGCGTAAGGACGTGCGATGGTTGAAATTTCAGCCATTATTTATAGCTCCGCCGCAAGGTTTGCTAGCATTTCGCTGTGAGCTTTGCCATCGATTTCTTTACGCAAGATTTTTTCAGCGCCAGCAATAGCTAGGGCTGAAACTTGAGCGCGCAAACCCTCTTTGGCACGATTCACTTCTTGGTCGATTTCAGCTTTTGCACCAGCAAGAATACGATCACCCTCTGCCTTAGCATTACCTTTAGCTTCTTCAACGATTTGTGAACCACGCTTTTCAGCTTGGCCAATAATTTCGCTAGCTTTTTGCTTAGCTTCGTTCAAAGTTGCTGCTGATTTTTTAGCTGCAACATCTAATGCGCTCTTGCCTTCTTGTGCAGCTGCTAAGCCGTCAGCGATTTCTTTTTGGCGTGTT
This sequence comes from uncultured Pseudomonadota bacterium, assembly GCA_903882525.1. Lineage (GTDB taxonomy): Bacteria > Pseudomonadota > Gammaproteobacteria > Burkholderiales > Methylophilaceae > Methylotenera. The sequence goes on from CAIRXI010000135.1 coordinate 33,827, forward strand.
TCTATCGCTGTTAACAGCGGCGGCCAAACGAATTTCACTGTGAACCAAATCAACACAGCAAATGCGATAGCTTGTGCGATAAGTGTAAAGTTAATGTTCATTTTAGATCCAAATTAAATATCATTAAAGCCAATTATTAAAGCTTTAATTGTTAAACTAACAAGCCATACAACAAGTGTTTGAGCCATATACAGGCTCAAACAGTTTATTTATTGACTAATTATTTAGCAACTACGCTTAATAATGGGTTAGCAAATGCAAACATCATCGCAAGACCAACACCAATAATGAAAGAAGCATCGATAAGACCTAATAACAAGAATACTTTACCTTGTAATTGTGGAATCATTTCTGGCTGACGAGCTGCGCCTTCTAAGAAACTTGCACACATAATACCAATACCGATACAAGCACCTGCAGCGCCTAAACCAATAATTAAACCAATACCAATGCCTGTGTAGGCTTGAATCAACGCTAATGCATCCATTTTATTACCCTCTCAAAAAAATAAACTAAACAACTACTGATAAAAACGACTTAAATTACAAAAAAACAAACTAAAAACTTCAGTCTAGTGCGACTCATGTGCCATGGCAAGGTACACCACAGTCAACATCATGAAAATAAACGCCTGTAATGCTACGATTAAAATGTGGAATATTGACCAGCCTGCACCTAAAATCGCACCAAAGATTGTGCCTGTAACCCCTGTTGCTGCCCATAGGCCTATTAACAAGAATATAACTTCACCAGCATACATATTGCCGAATAGTCGCAATGAATGGGAAAGTGGTTTTGAAATATATTCAATCAGATTAAAAGCAAAGTTTGCAACAAACAATAATGGACTTAATATTAGGCCAATCGCACCGCCTATGCTTTTTGGCATAGCAAAGCTAGGTGAGCCAAATGGCGCACAGAACAACTCATGGATCCAACCACCCAACCCTTTAACTTTAATTGAGAAGTAGATCATCAAGAACCATACCGCTAATGCTAAAGCAAACGTGGTGTTGATATCAGAAGTCGGGACACTGCGCCAGTGTTCTAGACCAAGCGGCGCATAAACAAAGTGGTGCATAACGTCAACAGGTAAAAAGTCCATTGCATTCATGGCTAACACCCATAAAAATACAGTCAACGCTGTAGGTGCAATAAAACTGTGACGGTTACCGTGGAAAATATTTTTAACTTGCTCATCGACAAAACCAAATATCAACTCTACAAACGCCTGACCTTTTGTTGGCACTCCTGAAGTTGCGCTGCGCGCGACCCACCAAATTAAGCCCATCACTACTACACCTAATAATACAGACATCACTAAGCTGTCGTAATTAAGCATCCAAAAGCTACCGTCACCAACAGGCTGAGCATTAAAGGTCAGGTGGTGCGTGATGTAGCTTGACGGGGTAAGTGCCTGTTCTGCGTGTTCTGTAGCCATAATCTAATATTTACTCTAACTTTAAAGTGCGACTTTTAAGCCGCTCTAATTGACAAGAATTTTACTTAAACTTTTAATTTACTCAGCGCCGCTCCAGAAAACAAAGCCGCCGCTGCTAAACCGGCAATCAGCGCAAATGGCACTAACTGCTCATACACCTTAAATATGACGATCAACATAATGATAATCACTAAAATTTTTACTGCTTCTGCTTTTAACAAATTAAGCAGAATTGCTGTGGCGTCTACATGACTTGCGCCACGTCTTGCTATGGCAGCTGCAGCTGTTGCGCCTAATAACACACTTGCTCCACCCAAAACCCCAGATATCGCCGCATTAAGCCCAGCAACTACAAAGGCAATCGCAGCAACAACTATTGTTGCAATCAGCTGAATTTTTAGCATCTTACTAAACACGTCCACGCTATTGGATGCTGACAATTTTTTGAACCCAGTTAAAATGATTAAGCTTCAAAGCTTTTTATTATTAATGTCTATTTTTAGCCTGTAAAAATATCACCAAGCTGTAAAGTCCGCGATTTTGAATTATTACCACTTTTTAGTCAAGGCTTAAGTTGTAAGCAATCAATACATGCAAACATCATTAGCGCATGAGCTTGGCAACAATTCCCTCCAACTGCTCTAAAGAGGCGTAGTTAATTTTCAAAGTACCGACTCCTTTTGCGTTCGCGCCGATAGTGACATTGGCGCCCACCTTGTCGCTTAACTCTTGCTCTAATCTCAACACGTCTTGGCTAGCGCGCGCCTTAACCGCTGTTTTTTTTGCAGGTCTTGAAGTTTTTTCATGGTGTGTTTTTACTAAATTTTCAGCATCACGTACAGATGAATTGTTTAATATAATCTGCTCAGCCAACATTACTTGCTGCGCTCCACCGAGTCCAATTAAAGCTCGGGCATGTCCCATATCAAGCTTGCCTGTCAGCAACATCTCTTGTACAGGCTCGCTCAAAGTCAACAAGCGTAAAAGATTAGAAACTGCAACGCGTGAGCGGCCAACTGCATCCGCTGCCTTTTCATGCGTCATTGAAAACTCTTCTATCAAACGCTTAATGCCCTGAGCTTCTTCAAGCGGGTTTAAGTTTTCACGCTGAATATTTTCAATTAACGCCATGGCGAGCGCGGACTCGTCGGCAATTTCACGCACCAGCACTGGTACTTCTTCTAAACCGGCCATCTGACTTGCGCGCCAACGGCGTTCACCAGCGATAATTTCATAATACTCATCATCTGACTGACCCGCACGTAGCAATCGCACTAAAATCGGCTGCATAATACCCTGCGCCAAAATAGAATCGGCCAATGTTCTTAAGGCGGTTTCATCCATATAACTACGCGGCTGATATTTTCCTGGTCGCAACTGGCTTACTTTGAGCATCA
>CAIRXI010000136.1 GCA_903882525.1 uncultured Pseudomonadota bacterium
ACGCCCGGAGAAGAATGGCCTTGGAAGTAAACACAATCACCACCGAAGTTTTCATTGGTAGCACGGAAGAAGTAGTTAAACGCTGTGTCATACAATGTCGCCGCAGATTGGAAGCTTGCAATATGACCGCCCACGCCTGGTGATTTTTCATTGGCGCGTAGCACGGTCATAATTGCATTCCACCTAACCAAAGCGCGAATGCGGCGCTCCATATCAGGATTACCTGGCAGGCGTTGCTGCAAATGGGTAGGAATGGTATTTACATAAGCGGTAGTCGCGTTATAAGGTAGATTGCTACCTGAGCGACGCGCTTTATCAATCATCGCTTCTAATAAGAAGTGAGCACGCTCCGTGCCTTCATTTTCAATAACAGCGGTAAGTGCGTCAAGCCACTCTTGGGTTTCTTGACTATCTATATCTGGCATCAATGACATTCAGTTAGTGCTCCATAAGGCTAGATTGCTAAAACTTACTGACTCGTAATGAGTATAATAAATAACAAAATTCAATCTAGCGGGTCTGATAGGTCGCGCTAGCCTGCAACCTAGGTAAGTTTCAAAAGTCATAGTGTGGCTTTTTTAGAAGTTTTGGTCAAGTTTAGTAACGCTTTTAGAGGATTTAACACTTATATCTTATACACAATCTATGTGTTTTATATAAGACTTAAAGGATAACAAATGTCTGTAAAATTAATACAAAATGCAGCAACTGCCAGTGAAAATTCATTAAAAGATGAAAAACATATACTTTTCGTATTGACTGAAACTGAAGAAAAAGACCTGGCTTTCGGCAAAAATCTTCATAGCAAACTACTTCGCACTAAAGGTGAATATAAGGATTTAGCTAAGTCGCCATTAACAGTAGATTTAAATAGCACTGCGGTAGCAAGTTTTGTCGTGTTAGGTGACAAACTGAATATGTTTCAAAAGCATGCCTTATTGTGTAAAGCATTAAGACCTTTATTAAGCGAGCATCCTAAAAATGTCGCTATTTGTGTGTTTGGGGATGCCGAAACGCGCGAGGCAAATGCTTGCGCTAGCTATTATGTAACCTTAGTTAATGCAACTGAATTACCCAGTCATAAAAAAGAAAAAAAAGAGGTGGCCTTAAAAAACATCAGCATATACGGCTATCAAGCACTGCATGATTACGGCTATGTGAATGCGCGCGTAGCTGGCAACGCCCTGTGCCGACAACTGACTATTACGCCACCGAACGCATTAACACCAACGATATATCGTGAAAAAATAGCTGCTTTAGCTAAAACACACGGTTGGACACATCAAGAATTTGACATGTCAGCTCTAAAGAAAATGGGCGCGGGTGCATTCTATGCCGTGGGTCAAGGGTCTGTGCCTCAAGATGCTGCAATTGTGCATGTCACTTACACACCTAAGCTAGCGCAAAAACATGTGGCCTTGGTAGGTAAAGGTATTTGCTTTGATACCGGCGGACATAACCTTAAACCAGCGAAATATATGCAAGGCATGCATGAAGACATGAACGGCTCCGCAGTGGCATTAGGCATCATGCTGGCGGCCAGTCAAATGCAACTGCCCATTAAGCTTGATTGCTGGTTGGCGATTGCACAAAACCATATCGGGCCCGACGCCTACAAACAAAATGACGTGGTCATCGCGCTTAACGGTACTAGTATAGAAATTGTACATACCGATGCCGAAGGCCGTATGGTGCTAGCTGACACACTGACATTGGCTAGCCGCGAAAATCCGGACGCCATTTTAGACTTTGCAACGCTGACTGGCAGCATGGTGGCAGCCTTGGGCGATAGAATGAGCGGTGTCATTAGCAACAGTCCACAACTGGCATGCCAAGCGGTAGGTGCTGGCAACGCAGCGGGTGAACGCGTGGTGGCATTTCCATATGATGATGATTACGACTGCGATTTAGATAGTGACATCGCCGATATCAAGCAATGCACCTTAGACGGCGGCGGCGATCACATTTTAGCTGCGCGCTTTCTAGGTAAGTTTATCGAAAATGATGTAGCTTGGCTACATACCGATTTATCTTCCGCTCATCGCAAAGGTGGACTCGGCGCGGTGGATAGCAACACCAACGGCTTTGGCATCGGTTTTGGGTTGGAGCTTTTGAGTAAACTATTGCAACAATAATTAGCAACGCAACTAAAGTAAGCACGAGCATTAGGAAAGCCACTCATCTGACAGGTTAATTGGAAGCAGTTAACCCTCATATCCAATATTTGTCATAAACTTGTCATAATATATAACTATGATTGTTATTAGTTAGAACAGTTTATAAACTTTGATGGAGATATCATGAAAACAACGCTCGTTAAATCTATGCGTATTGCAGCTTTAATCGCTGTAACATTCGCAACTTCACATGTATCTGCTGCTGATAAAGTCATCGCAATTGATGGCTCAAGCACCGTATATCCAATTACTGAAGCCATGGCTGAAGAATTCCAAAAAATACAAAAAGTAAAAGTAACTGTAGGTGAATCTGGAACTGGCGGCGGCTTTAAAAAATTCTGTCGTGGTGAAACAGACATTTCTGATGCATCACGTCCAATCGCACAAAAAGAAATGGATGCTTGTAAAGAAGCTGGTATTCAATACATAGAATTACCAATCGCTTATGATGCGCTGACTGTAGTTGTAAATTCAAAAAATGATTGGGTAAAAAGCTTATCTGTAGATGAATTAAAAAGTATTTGGAAACCGGGTTCAACTGTTAAGAGCTGGAAGCAAGTCAACAGCACATACCCAGATAAAGCGTTGGGTTTATTCGGCCCAGGTACTGCATCAGGTACATTTGACTACTTCACTGAAGCAGTTAACGGTAAAGCGAAAGCTAGCCGCACAGACTACACGCCATCAGAAGATGATAATGTCTTAGTGCAAGGCGTTTCAGGTAACGTAGGCGGTATGGCTTACTTTGGTTATGCTTATTACGAAGCCAATAAAGATAAATTAAGAGCGATTCCAATTATTGCAAAAGATGGTGCTCCAGCAGTAATGCCTTCAGCCGCAGCTGTTAAAGATGGTACTTACCAACCACTTTCACGCCCACTATTCATTTACGTGAATGCAACAGCAGCTGCGTTTAAACCTGAAGTGAAAGCATTTGTTAACTTCTACTTAGACAACGCACCAAAATTAGTAACTGAAGTTGGGTATGTAGAATTACCAACTGAAGATTACGTAGCAGTTAAAGCACACTACAAATCAATGAAACCAGGTACTGGTTTCGGTGGTAAAAATGAAGTGGGCATTAAAATTAAAGACTTAATCAATAGAATTAAGTAAAACACGTAAGATAAAAAAGGAGCAGGTGATCCTGCTCCTTTTTTAACTTAAGTACTATTATCAAACAGCTATAACTCGTTACAATCATATAAGTCCTAATATGAACACTACTACTATGCCGAATGAATTGATAAATTTAACCATTAGCCCACGTTTAGCTAAAAATTTACGCAGAAATATTAAAGAGCGTCTGATAGAGTTCATCTTAATGTTAGCAGCACTGTCTGCTGTATTTACCACATTCGCCATTGTTGCAATTCTCTTATACGAATCTTTTGGTTTCTTCAAAGCTATTTCATTAGTGGAGTTTTTCACCGGCAAAGAGTGGACGCCGCTATTTGAAGATGCACACTACGGCATCATGCCGTTAATATCCGGAACACTCACTACATCGGCCATTGCATTGGCAGTGGCTGTTCCTGTAGGCACTATTGGTGCTATTTATCTTTCTGAGTTTGCCTCACATAAAACGCGTGAAATAACGAAGCCAATTTTAGAGCTGTTAGTCGGCGTACCAACCATCGCCTTTGGTTACTTTGCCTTACTATTTGTCACCCCGATGTTGCAAAAAATATTTCCAGAATTACCTGGCTTTAATATGTTAAGTGCTGGCTTGGTGATGGGTGTAATGATTATTCCTTACATTTCATCGGTAGCTGAAGATGCGATGCGCGCCGTGCCCATGAGTATGCGCGAAGGCTCTTATGCTATGGGGGCCACCCGCTTTCAAACAGCACTCAGAGTTGTTACCCCTGCCGCGACATCTGGCATTGTGGCAGCTTACATTCTAGCGATTTCTCGCGCAGTGGGTGAGACCATGGTGGTGGCGGTAGCAGCTGGACAGCAACCACTTTTAACCTTTAATCCAATGGATGGCGCTGCGACTATTACAGCTTATATTGTGCAAGTGGCAATGGGTGACTTACCGCATGGCAGTATAGGATATCAAAGTATATTTGCTGCTGGTTTAGTCCTATTTATAATGACCTTAGGTTTTAATATTATTGGTCATGTTGTGCGTAAAAAATATACGGAGAAATACTAATGGCAGTACAAACCACACAAACGCAAGCCTCCGTGCTCAATAACCTAGATGCAGTGCGGGCAATGATACGCCGCCACAAGCGCAATGACATTCTGTTTGCAGCCGTCGGTTTAATAGCCTTAATGATTGGTTTATTGACTTTACTGACTCTTTTTATTCAACTAGTGTCTGATGGTTATCCACGTTTTAACCTACAGTTTTTTAGCGATTTCCCATCACGCAGACCTGGCAGTGCGGGGATACTCACCGCTTGGGTAGGATCACTGCTAGTCATGTTGGTGACGTTCTTTACAGCAGTACCAGTAGGAGTGGGTGCTGGTGTTTATTTAGAAGAATACGCACCAAAGAATTTATTTTCCGATTTAATTGAAATTAACGTGTCTAATCTTGCTGGCGTCCCTTCTATTATTTACGGCTTGCTAGCGCTTGGCTTGTTTGTGTACGGACTAGGTTTAGGGCAAAGCATCCTAACCGCAGGCCTAACCCTAGGACTGTTAATACTGCCAGTTGTTATTGTTTCTACACGCGAGGCCATACGGGGCATCCCAGTAGCCATTCGTGAAGCGGCCTATGCAGTAGGTGCAACAAAGTGGCAAGTAGTGAGTGACCATATTGTGAAATATTCACAAGGCGGCATTTTAACTGGCATTATTATTGGTATGTCTCGTGCTATCGGTGAAACTGCACCAATTATCACCATCGGCGCGCTGACTTTTATTGCATTCTTACCACCCTCGCCTATTTCTGATGTTGCCCCCTACTTAAACTTTGAATGGCTAAGCTCAGGTTTTACTGTATTACCGATTCAAATGTTTAATTGGCTATCACGTCCTGATCACGCATTTCATATTAATGCGGCGGCAACTGGGGCCATTATTATTGTGGTGACATTACTGATGAATGGCACAGCAATTTACTTGCGTTACAAAATTCGTAAAAACATTAAATGGTAAGTACTACTGGTTTTTTAAACCGACTAAAACTTAATATCAAAAGAGATCTATATGGTTAATACTCAAACACCGCTAAAAGCTGAATCAAAAGACCTTAACTTTTTTTATGCCAGCGGTCATCAAGCACTTAAAAGTGTCAGCATGCCGATTTATGAAAATAAAATCACGGCACTGATTGGGCCTTCTGGTTGCGGTAAATCTACATATTTACGTTGTTTTAACCGCATGCATGATTTGTACCCAGGCAATAAGTACGAAGGTCAAATTATTATGCATCCTGACAACACCAATATTTTAGAACATGGTGTCGATGCGATTGAAGTGCGTATGCGTATAAGCATGGTGTTTCAAAAACCTAATCCATTTCCTAAATCAATCTTTGAAAACGTCGCTTATGGCTTGCGTGTTCGCGGTGAAACGAACAAACGTACAGTGGCTGATAAAGTAGAAGAAGCGCTTAAAGGCGCGGCACTATGGAACGAAGTGAAAGATCGTCAGCAGGACTTAGCATTCAACCTATCCGGCGGTCAGCAACAACGCTTATGTATTGCCCGTGCGTTAGCTACTGACCCTGAAATTATGTTATTCGATGAACCAACATCAGCATTAGATCCAATTGCGACAGCTAATATTGAAGAGCTAATGAGTGAACTACGTCATAAGCTGACCATTTTAGTGGTAACGCATAATATGCAACAAGCGGCGCGTATCTCCGATTACACAGCTTATATGTACTTAGGTGAAATGATGGAGTACGGTGATACCGATACCATTTTCACACGCCCTGCCCGTAAAGAAACAGAAGACTACATCACCGGTAAGTTTGGTTAAAGCTAAACAGGTCTAATTAGATACAAAAAACCAGCAAGTACTGGCTTTTTTGTATCTAATATTGGTTATTTACAAATTATTGGTTGACAGTGTTACGCTTACCAAATCAGATGCTTCTTCTGGACCTTCTGATAACTCCGTATAAAAATCAAGCATGCGCTCAGCTTGAAATTTTGCAGTCCATTTATCTAATGCGTATTCCTTAGCACGGCTACCTAATTCAAGCCTTTGCTCTGGGTAAATTAATAACTGATGAACCTTTTCAGCAAACTCTAATGTATTTTCTGCTGAAATTAACGCACCGTGTCCTTCAATTAAAATAGAAGCAGTACCAAGCTCTGCAATTGCCACTACAGGAGTACCTTGAGCCATAGCTTCTAAAATTACCAAACCCTGCGTTTCGCTTTTAGATGCAAATACAAATACATCAGCGGATTGATAACAGGCATTTAATTCAGTATTACGATCTAGATAGCCGATAAACATCACATTTTTTTCTAAGCCTAAAGTCTTTGTGAGCTTATGTAAACTCTCTTCGGCTGGACCTTCTCCAGTAATCACCAACAATAGATCTGGGCGCTCATCCACCAACACTTTTGCCATCCACAATAGAAAATCAATATTCTTTTCAAAGGCCACACGACCCACATAAAGCAACATAGGGCGATCTAATGCAATGCCATACTTCTGGCGAAAAGCTTTTCCATCAGCGGGTTTAAAACTGTGCTCTTGCAAACCAGTAGGAATCACCTGCGCTTGCGCTTTTACGCCATACCCGCGCAACACATCCAACATAGGCTGCGAAGGCGCTACGATTGCGCTTACCGCATTACACTGGCGTTTCGAAATCATTCGAGCCATACCGCGCGCCATTAATTGAGGCATCCACGGCAAGTAATGATGTAAATAATCTTCAAAAAAGGTGTGGTAAGTTTCTATGCAGGGAATCCCTAATTTAAGCGCTAGCTTCAACCCCAAGTAATGGGCCACAAATGGCGTATGCACATGAATCATGTCGTACTTTTCATCCAGCAGTGAAGGCAACAACTTCATGGCCTCACCATACTTCATCAACTTATCCTCAGGATCAAAGTAAATACTTCTGGCAGGGATACGCTTAATCCAGGCTTCATCTGAAGTTTCGACATGGTAATCCGGTGCAATCAGATGCACCTCATGCCCTAAATTTTGCATTTGCTCAACAAAGGTTCTAATGGATGTCGACACGCCATTCACACGCGGAAAATACACGTCTGAGATAAATAGTATTTTGAGTTTTTTCATAGTCATCAATGTGCTTGTACCCTTATGTAGGCAATATAATCAATTAGTTAGCGTAACAATAGCGACTAATTATGACAACTTGATGAATATGACAAGGAAAATAGATTACCGCAATCTCTGTCACCAAACTATCAAGTAAATGTCACATGTTCTTAACGCTGGCATGTGAAATTAGCAGTATGCAAATACCCAATTTTTTAAAGAAGTATTACTGGTGGCTACCCTGCTGCCTTTATTCGGTAGACGCCAACGCCTGGGGCTTAATTACCCATCTATATTTTGCGCAATCGCTGCTTTGGGCGATGCCATTACTAGATCCTAGACTGCAAAATATTATCAAGCGCTTTCCTGAGTTAGTCATGGCCGGCGCTTGCCTTCCTGACCTAGCCGTTATCAGCCATCGTTTTCGGCATACCCATCTATGGGAAAATGCGCATCAGTTATTAATTAGCGCAAAAAAC
>CAIRXI010000137.1 GCA_903882525.1 uncultured Pseudomonadota bacterium
CAATTAAAATCAAATTCTTTGAGTGAATTCATACAATATCTCGAATCTAAATCAGACCGTTGGTTAAATTAAGTTTGTTGCAAACAGTTATAATACGCGAATGTCAGACCTATCATTTAGAATTGCTCGCTTTTTACTTACCTTATTGGCGTATATTCCTTTGTTTATTAACCATGCTTTAGGGGCACTACTAGGTTGGTTAGTTTTCTTTGGCTCACCAAGCTATGCCCGCCGCATTCGAAAAAACATCGAACAAAGCCATATTACACAAAATGAGAAGAGTCTAAATCAGCTAATTCAAAGCAATATTGCAGAGTCTGGCAAAACCGTGATTGAAACTTTTGCCATCTGGTTCCGTCGTGATAAATCTGTATTTAACTTGGTCAAAGCTTGCTATGGATGGGAACATGTAGAAATAGCACTTAAGCATGGGAAAGGTTTAATTTTTTTAACACCGCACTTAGGTTGCTTTGAAATTACCTCACTCTATTATGGCGCACAGCATCCGATGACGGTGCTTTACCGCCAACCCCGCCACGCTTGGTTATTACCATTAATTACTTCAGGGCGACAACGGAGTGGTGTAACCTTGGCGCCAGCAAATGCAACAGGTATTAAGCAACTATTACAAACTCTTAAGCGCGGCGAAGCCATCGGCATCTTGCCTGATCAAGCGCCATTTGAGGGTGAAGGCGTATGGGCGCCATTCTTTGAACGTCCAGCTTACACAATGACACTGGCATCAAAGTTGGCGGAGAAAACAGGCGCACAAGTGTTGATGGCCTTTGGTGAGCGCTTAAGTTTTGGTCGTGGATACCACATTCATATCCGACCGATTGAGACTAGCGGCATCCTTACCCCAACCTTACTTAATGCTGAAATTGAAACCACTATTCGACAGTGCCCATCGCAGTATTTATGGGGTTACGATAGGTATAAAGATCGCCAACAGAACTCCCCAGCCAACCATTAGCAATCAACTTTACACCCCTCAAATTGTAGATTTAAACTTTTGATAATTATTTATCAGAATTCATCTTGAGATTCTGCAAGCAGCCCCCATTGACGTAAGACTGTACAAAAAATGAGGACGCTTCATGACCGAAAATAATCAAGAACCCCAAGTTGACGAAACTGGCGAGAATTTAGCCACAGAGTCAAATGACCCGTCAATCCGCATCGAAGCATTAGAAACTCAGCTCGCTGAAGCGCAAGCTGCAGTGCTTTATGTAAAAGCGGATGGTGAAAATATACGCCGCCGCGCGCTAGATGATATTGAAAAGGCGCGTAAGTTTGCCTTAGAAAAATTCTCTAATGAGTTATTAGCTGTAAAAGATAGCTTAGATGCAGCATTGTTGATTGAAGCGACTGACGCACAAAGCTATAAAGATGGCGTGCAAATTACTGCCAACCAACTCTCTTCTGTATTTGATAAATTTAATATTGCTGAAGTTAATCCGGTCGGTGAAAAGTTTGATCCGAACAAACATCAAGCCATCAGTATGCTCGATAGCGATCAAGAGCCGAATACAGTGATTACTGTATTACAAAAAGGCTACACCTTGAATGAGCGCGTATTGCGCCCAGCATTGGTCATGGTTTCCAAAGCTAAATAAAGAAGCCGTAAAGCTTGTTTTTGCAAGCACTTGAAATAAATGAATTGAACACCACTAATACAACATGGTTTAAATAATCGCCGGTAGCGCAAAGTTAAATGTAGTGCTTTACGCAGAACTCGGGCTAATTGAATATTAAAAAAGGAATGAAAATGGGCAAAATTATTGGTATTGACTTAGGCACCACGAACTCTTGTGTTGCTGTAATGGAAGGTGGCAAGCCACGTGTGATTGAAAACTCAGAAGGTACACGTACCACGCCTTCAATTATTGCATATCAAGAAGACGGTGAAATTTTAGCTGGCGCACCAGCTAAACGCCAAGCGGTGACTAACCCAAAAAATACGCTATACGCGGTTAAGCGTTTAATCGGCCGCAGATTCGAAGAGAAAGAAGTACAAAAAGACATTGGCTTAATGCCTTACACCATTGCTAAAGCTGACAACGGCGATGCTTGGGTTGAAGTGCGTGGCGTGAAAATGGCGCCTCCACAAATTTCAGCTGAAGTCTTACGTAAGATGAAGAAAACGGCTGAAGATTATCTAGGTGAAGAAGTGACTGAAGCAGTTATTACTGTGCCAGCTTACTTTAATGATAGCCAACGTCAAGCCACTAAAGATGCCGGCCGTATCGCTGGTTTAGACGTAAAGCGCATTATCAATGAGCCGACTGCAGCTGCATTGGCATTTGGTCTAGATAAACAAGAAGGTGATCGCAAGATTGCTGTGTATGACTTAGGCGGTGGTACTTTTGACGTTTCAATTATTGAAATTTCTAACATTGATGGCGAACATCAATTTGAAGTGCTTTCTACTAACGGCGATACATTCTTGGGCGGCGAAGACTTTGATAACCGTTTAATCGACTTTTTAGCTGATGAGTTCAAGAAAGAAAATGGTTTAGATTTACGTAACGACCTGTTGGCTAAACAACGTCTAAAAGAAGCGGCTGAAAAAGCGAAAATTGAGTTGTCTGGTGCTACACAAACTGAAGTGAACTTGCCATACATCACCGCTGACGCGACTGGTCCTAAGCATTTAGTGGTGAAAATCACCCGTGCAAAATTAGAGTCATTGGTAGATGATTTAATTGAACGCACTATGGCACCATGCCGTATGGCGATTAAAGATGCAGGCGTATCCATTGATGATATTACTGATGTCATTTTGGTTGGTGGTCAAAGCCGCATGCCAAAAGTGCAAGAGAAAGTAAAAGAGATCTTTGGTAAAGAGCCACGTAAAGACGTTAACCCTGATGAGGCTGTAGCCGTTGGTGCAGCCATTCAAGGCGGTGTGCTTAAAGGTGATGTTAAAGATGTATTGTTGCTTGATGTTACGCCATTGTCTTTAGGTATTGAAACTTTAGGCGGCGTAATGACTAAAGTGATTAAGAAAAACACCACGATTCCTACCAAGGCATCACAAACATTCTCTACTGCTGATGACAACCAAAATGCTGTAACGATTCAAGTGTTGCAAGGTGAGCGTGAGTTGGCTTCTGCTAATAAGAGCTTGGGTCAATTTAACTTAAGCGACATTCCACCAGCACCACGTGGTATGCCACAAATTGAAGTGACTTTTGACATTGATGCTAACGGCATCTTGCATGTTTCAGCCAAAGACAAAGCTACTGGTAAAGAAAATAAAATTACCGTTAAAGCGAATAGTGGCTTGTCAGAAGCTGAAATTCAGCAAATGGAAGAAGATGCCATTAAATATGCAGATGAAGATCGTAAATTGCGCGAATTAGTGGATGCGCGTAATGCGGCTGATGGCATGGTGCATTCAGTGAAGAAATCACTGTCTGAGCATGGCGATAAGTTAGAGGCTGCCGAAAAAGAAGCGATTGAAACTGCACTTAAAGATGTTGAAGAAGCGATGAAATCAGATGACAAAGACACGATTGAAGCCAAAACTAAGTCTTTAATGGATGCGTCACAAAAGTTAGGTGAAAAAGTCTATGCTGAACAACAAGCGCAGCAAAACACTGAAAGCGCAGCAGGCGCGCCAAGTGAAAAAACTGTTGACGCTGAAGTGGTCGATGCAGAGTTTGAAGAAGTGAAAAAAGACTAAAGGAACAGTCGTTAGTCTGCAGTTGCAAGTCGTTAGTACCAGTTCTGGTGCTAACGACTTTTGCGCAACTAACTACACGCTAATGACCCATAGCAAAGAGTACCTACTAAAAACTATCGAATAAATTATGGCCACAAAAAAAGATTACTACGAAGTCCTTGGCGTCAATAAAGACGCTTCTGCTGAAGACATAAAAAAATCTTATCGCAAATTGGCGATGAAGTTCCATCCTGACCGCAACCCAGACAATCCAAAAGCTGAAGAACAATTCAAAGAGGCAAAAGAAGCTTATGAAATGTTGTCAGACGATCAAACGCGAGCGGCTTATGACCAATATGGTCATGCCGGTGTAGAGCAAGGCGGTGGCGGTGCTGGTGGATTTGGTGGTGCAGGTTTTGGTGATGCGTTTGGTGACATTTTTGGTGACATTTTTGGCGGGGGACGCGCTGGTGGGCAACGCAACAACGTCTATCGTGGCGCTGATTTACGTTACAACATGGAAATTTCGCTAGAAGACGCAGCCAAAGGTACGGAAACCAAAATTAGAATTCCAGTACAAGCGGGCTGCGAAACTTGTAAAGGCTCCGGAGCACGCCCAGGCACACAACCAACAACTTGTTCTACCTGTGGCGGACATGGCCAAGTGCGTATGCAACAAGGCTTTTTCTCCGTGCAACAAACGTGTCCTAAATGCCACGGTAACGGCAAAATGATTAAAGAGCCATGCCCTACTTGTACTGGTGCTGGCCGTGTTAAGCAAAACAAAACTTTATCAGTCAAGATTCCAGCAGGGGTGGATGAAGGGGATCGCATACGTTTAAGTGGTGAAGGTGAAGGCGGCGTGAATGGCGGCCCGACAGGAGATTTGTACGTCGTGGTGCACTTAAAGCCACATGAAATATTTCAACGTGAAGGTGGCAATTTGCATTGCGAAATGCCAGTCAGCTTCGCCGCTGCGGCATTAGGTGGGGAAATTGAAGTGCCTACATTGGGTGGTTCTGCCAAAATGAAGATTCCAGCAGAAACGCAAACTGGCGCTGTATTTAGATTGCGTGGTAAGGGAATTAAACCGCTTCGTCAATCTGAGCATGGTGATTTAATGGTCCATGTCGTGGTAGAAACGCCGGTGAAGCTCACGGAGAAACAAAAAGAATTGTTACGTGAGTTTGAGGTAAGCACACAAGCGGATTCTGGCAAGCATAGCCCTCGCAATAAATCATGGATGAATAAGGTTAAAGACTTTTTTGAATAACCCACTGGGGACTAGTGCTTATATACTAGTCCCAACTTTATGATTCCCGCTCACAAAAGAAATCAAGCTTCTTCATCCTAGGAAGCTTCTTCAATGCAGATTCAGCAGAGCTTGCTGCTGAACGATCTGCATATAATTTTGTAGCCAGTATTTTAAGTGGCGGATTTGCGCGAGTATAACGAGCACCCTTGCCAGAAACATGCGCGGAAAATCGAGATTCCAGATTATTGGTGATACCAGCGTAATAAGCCCCATTTTTACATTCAAGTAAATATAAAAACCAAGGAGCCTTCGTTAACAATGCTTCTGGTACTGACACTGTCATTGCTCTCAGCTCCGGCTTAGTATGTCCCTGCTTGTATAAACTCAACCTTATATCCATCAGGATCTTCCACAAAGGCAATCACGGTTGTGCCATGCATCATAGGTCCTGCTTCACGTAACACTTTTCCACCTGCAGCTTTAACCGCTGCGCAGGCTTGATGCGCATCCTCTACCTCTAACGCCACATGCCCATAGGCATTGCCCATGTCGTAAGTTTCAACGCCGTAGTTATAGGTCAGCTCCAGCACGGTATGGTCACTTTCGTCCCCATAACCGACAAAGGCTAAACTAAACTTACCTTCAGGAAAGTCATGCTGACGTAATAGCTTCATGCCTAAAATTTTAGTATAAAACTGAATTGAACGTTCCAGATTTCCGACTCGAAGCATGGTGTGTAGCATACGCATAGCGTGTATCCCTGAGATTATTTTGCTGCGGTTAATATGTGATATTTTTGGAGTAATTGCTCTTTGCTTTCAACCACTTCTGGGTTGAATGGAATGCAGTCTATTGGGCACACCAACTGGCATTGAGGTTTATCGTAATGGCCAACACATTCGGTACATAAGGTAGGGTCGATTTCATAAATCTGCTCACCCTGATAGATGGCGCCATTTGGACACTCTGGTTCACAGACATCACAATTAATGCATTCATCTGTAATCATTAAAGCCAATTTAGCTGCTCAACTTTTGTTTTATTGCAGTTTCAACAGTGGATGAGACAAAGGCATGAACGTCGCCGCCCAGCGTAGCCACTTCGCGCACTAGGCTAGATGAAATAAACATAAACTGTTCGGATGGGGTTAAAAACAAGGTTTCAAATTGTGGGTACAGCTTGCGATTCATACCCGCCAATTGAAATTCATATTCAAAGTCTGACGTGGCGCGTAAACCACGAATCACCATCTGCGCACCTTGATCCTGTACAAACTGCATCAGCAAGCCATTAAAGCCAACCACTTTTACATTGGGGCTATCTGCAAAAATATTTTGCGCTAAAGATACCCGCTCTTCCAGGCTAAACAGCGTACTTTTATTAGTGCTACCGGCCACAGCCACAATCACTTCATCAAATAAATTGGCGGCGCGACGGACGATATCCTCATGGCCCAAAGTGATGGGATCAAAAGTACCGGGGTAAACTGCTATTAGATTTTTTCTCATATTTAGGCCTTTTCAACTTGCACCGATTTGAGTAAGTGGTAAAACACATTACCGGCTTTACTTTGTTTGATTATCTGCCAACTTTGCATCATTTCCGAGCTTGGGTCTAAGGCAAACTCCGACTCCGCATAGACTAAGGCATCTTGAAGTAGATGCTGTGGCAATTGTGGTAATACTTTATCGAGCCATTGCATATGATAAGGTGGATCTAGGAAAATAAGGTTGAATTTTTGACTATTTTGACTTAAAAACTGCAGCGCATCTTGATGTCGCACCAAGGCTTGATCAGTTTTGAGCAACTGCTTGTTTGCAATTAAGGCTTTGTAAGCAGGGGTAGATTTTTCGACCAAAGTGGCAGTTAACGCACCGCGCGATAACGCTTCAAACCCCATTACGCCAGTGCCCGCAAACAGA
>CAIRXI010000138.1 GCA_903882525.1 uncultured Pseudomonadota bacterium
ACAATAATAATAGAGTGTATTTTTGTGGATAACCAATTATTCTACATTTGAATCAATTACTTAATTCTTATATTGCTGTCTGCATAATGACATAAACTACTGTGGATAAATTGTTGAGAAAATATTAAGATTTCGTAAAACACGTACTTATCCTAATTTCATCCACAACATATCCTTAACATTACACACGATTTTAATGACGATCTTAAACGATTTTTGTTAAAAAAATGTGATTTTAATCTCGAATTACCTGAACCAAGAAACTTATATCCCTAGTAAAGGTTGGGTCATTTTGCCTTAATAAATCAATTTCATCACAGGCATGCATTACAGTGGTGTGATGCCTGCCACCAAATGCCTCACCAATCTCAGGAAAGCTATGATTGGTCAATTCACGAGATAAAGCCATAGCAATTTGACGAGGCCGCGCAAAGTTACGCGTACGTTTTTTACTATACATCTCAGCCACTTTGATTTTGTAATAATCAGCGACGGTTTTTTGTATATTTTCCATGGTGATTTGACGGCCACGAACGGCAATTAAATCTCTTAACGCATCTTTTGCTAGATGCACATCAATGACGTGCCCGGTAAATTTAGCCATCGCGATAATGCGATTGAGCGCGCCTTCGAGCTCGCGCACGCTTGAACGTATTTGTTTTGCAATAAAGAACGCAACATCTTCGGGTAGATCTAAATTAACCGCTTCGGCCTTTTTAAGTAAAATGGCAACACGCATTTCTAATTCAGGCGGTTCGACAGCAACGGTTAAACCCCAGCTAAAACGAGTTCTTAGTCGCTCATCAACATCTATAATTTCTTTGGGGTAGGTATCGCAAGTAATAATAATTTGTTTCTTGGCTTCAATTAGCGCATTAAAAGCGTAGAAGAATTCTTCTTGAGTGCGTGTTTTTTTAGCAAAAAATTGAATATCATCAATAAGCAGCAAATCTAAAGAGTGATATTGTCGCTTAAACTCATCAAAAGCCTTATGCTCATAGGCTTTGACGACATCAGAAACGTAGCGTTCGGCATGTAAGTAACGTATTTTTGCATCCGGATTATGCTGCTTTAACTCATTGCCAATGGCTTGTAATAAATGCGTTTTACCTAAGCCGACACCACCGTAGATAAACAGTGGGTTGTATGCCGTGCCAGGGTTTTGAGCTACTTGTATCGCGGCTGCGCGCGCTAATTGATTAGCGCGACCGGTAACATAATTGTCAAAATTAAAAGCTGGGTTGAGGCCGGAGCTTTCATGGCTTTTATTTTGGGTTACTTTAAGCGCTTTGGTTAATGTTGCTGCACCGTTGTTTTGAATTACATCCGCAACAGCTATTTTTTGTTGTGGGCTTTTATCGTTTTTAGTAATGGACGCGGGGGTTTTGGGGTCGGACTCACTTAAAACCAGCTCAATCTGCATACCATCTAAACCAGATTCAGTGGCGAATAGGTCAATTTTTTTAAGAAAACGCTCTTTAACCCACTGCATTACAAAGCGATTAGGCGCGACTAATCTAACCACATTACCTTCAATTTCAGCGATGAGTGGTTTAATCCATGTATTGAACTGCTGTGTCGACAGCTCCTTCTCAAAACGACGGAGGCATGTAGGCCAAAAATTATCCATCTACGATTTTTACCTTAGCCATAGTTAGACTATAGCGTTATTATTGATATAACTAATTGTTTTTATTAATTATTTTTGCAATATAAAAACAATAATATTTTTTTATACGACAGTCTGTATTTTAGCTGTTTTAGTGTAACTTATCCACAGGCAATTATTAAGTAAATCAAACTAAATAAACGTTGACAGATTATGTGGTTATCGGTTCTAATAGCGCCCTTTATAGCATTCTGCATCGCTGGAGATTTACATGAAACGTACCTATCAACCTTCTAAGACACGCCGCGCACGTACACATGGCTTTTTAGTTCGCATGGCAACAAAAGGTGGTCGTGCTGTTATTGCAAGACGCCGTGCTAAAGGCCGTACACGCTTAGGTCTATAATCTTAAGGCCCTTAGGGCTTTATTATTAAAAAGCATTTTATCTAATTTTGTTTTAATAACAGGATTATTGATAATTTTGACTTCGCTTAGGTTTTCTAAACAGGCTAAGCTACTTAAAACGGATGAATTTTCATCCGTTTTTAATTTCCGCAAGCGCATTTCTGCACATTATTTAGCCATGCACTACCAGCCGAATAGCCATGAACGGGCGCG
The DNA here is from genome assembly GCA_903882525.1 of uncultured Pseudomonadota bacterium. Lineage (GTDB taxonomy): Bacteria > Pseudomonadota > Gammaproteobacteria > Burkholderiales > Methylophilaceae > Methylotenera. The sequence goes on from CAIRXI010000138.1 coordinate 2,229, forward strand.
TTTGGGTTTGGTGGTAGGTAAAAAAACCGCTAAATTAGCTGTGAACCGAAACTATATGCGCCGTGTGCTACGCGAGTTCTTTCGGACACAGCAACATCAAATCTCTCATGTTGATTTAATCATTCGAGTGCAAAAAAAGTTTGATAGGGTCAATTTTTCTCAAATAAAGTTAGAGTTTGATACTTTATTACTCAAGCTAATCATCAGCAATGCTAAACAACGTGCGCAGTTGAATAATCAATTAAATATCGTCATAAATGCACAATCTAATGAATGATTGTTTATACTTAACGCCGTGAAGAATATGATGGCGCATTTACTGATTTGGTTGATTAAAATGTACCAAATTTTATTAAGTCCATTTTTTGGCCAGCAATGTCGGTTTTCTCCTACCTGTTCTCAATATGCCTTAGATGCTATTAATAAGCATGGAGCCTTACGAGGCGCTTATTATGCCATCAGACGTTTATTGCGTTGCCATCCATGGCATCCAGGTGGTCATGATCCTGCGCCATAGCGCTAAACACTAGAAATTTATTACTAATATTTTAAAAAGATTGCAATAAAATTATGGATACAAGACGTTTAGTACTGTTTGTTATATTTTCAATGTCGATATTGATGCTTTGGGAGGCTTGGCAGCGCCAACATACACCAGCAGAAATTACCCAAAAAATTAGCAGTAATGCGCCAATGGACAATAGTGTTCCGAGCCAATCCACAAGCGCCGCAGTTGTAGCTAAGACGGAGATGCCGGCAGAATCAGACTATAAATTGCTTAGTGGACAGCGCATTAGCGTAGTTACTGATCTTTATAAAGCCGATATTGAAACTACTGGCGGTGACCTCCGTAGACTTGAATTGCTTAAGCATCGTGCAGCTGATAATGATAAAACAAACTTTGTGTTACTAGATGACGCTGCCAACCCAATGACCTACGTTGCGCAAACTGGTTTAATTGGTGCTGACTTACCTACACATAAAGCCGTTTTTACAACGAGTGCAACGAGCTACCAAATGCAACCGGATCAAGATTCACTTGAGGTCCGACTAAATTGGCTTAGCAACGGCGTCAGCGTAGACAAAATATACACATTTCATCGCAATCGCTATGCAATTGACGTCACATATGAAGTTAAAAATGGCTCAGCCAGCGCGATTACACCTGCCGTTTATTATCAAATAGTGCATGACAACTTATCTAACCAAGGTTCTAAATTAATGCCTACCTTCACTGGCGGTGCATATTATTCAGAGGCAACCAAATTTAAAAAGTTAAAGTTTGCAGATATGGATAAAGAGGCGCTCAAGCTTAGCTCTAATGATGGCTGGGTTGGGTTGTTACAGCATTATTTTGTAAGTGCTTGGATTCCAAAAGATGGTTTAGTGCGTGATTTTTACAGTAAGAAAATTAATGAACATATGTACACAATAGGTAGCAAAAGCGCATTAGCGACGATTGCTCCTGGTGCTACACTAGTTGTTCCCGCCCGTCTTTTCTCTGGACCTCAAACCAAGGTTGATTTGATATCAACAGCACCTGGATTAGAATATACGGTAGATTATGGCTGGTTAACAGTTGTAGCTACGCCCCTATTCTGGATGTTATCGAAAATACATGCATTAGTGAGTAACTGGGGGGTGGCGATTATCTTATTGACTGTCTTAATCAAGGCTGCATTTTTCAGACTATCAGCTTCAAGTTACCGTAGCATGGCACAAATGCGTGAATTGGCACCTCGCCTAGAGGCTATGAAAGCAAAGTTTGGCGATGATCGCCAAAAAATGCAGGCAGCGATGATGGAGTTGTATAAAAAAGAGAAAATCAATCCTATGGGCGGTTGTTTGCCTATATTGGTTCAGATTCCAGTGTTTATTTCACTGTATTGGATGTTGTTAGGCTCAGTTGAGCTTCGCCACGCGCCTTTCTTTGGATGGATTCAAGACCTGTCAGCGATTGATCCCTTCTATATCCTACCAATACTCATGGGCGCTACCATGATTATTCAAACGCGACTTAACCCGAAACCAGCAGATCCATTGCAGGCTAAGGTAATGACGTGGATGCCAGTTGTATTTAGCGTGTTCTTTTTCTTCTTTCCTGCTGGGCTGGTTTTGTATTGGTTGGTTAATAATGTGTTGTCAATTACACAGCAGTGGTACATCAACAAAATGATCCATGCTGAAGCGCTGCTCAAAAAATCAGGTGTCAAACACTAACGTAGTGGAAACAATTGCAGCGATTGCGACCGCATCAGGTGCTGGGGGCATAGGAATTGTTCGAGTTTCCGGCCCCGCCTCTCGTTTAATCGCCCTTGGTATTTTGGGCCAGTGCCCAACCCCGCGCCATGCAGCATATCTTGATTTTAAGTTGGAAGATGGCGCACTCATTGATCGTGGCATCGCCATTTTCTATGAAAACCCGCACTCTTATACGGGTGAGGATGTGCTTGAACTTCAGGCGCACGGTGGCACCGCCTTAATGCAAATTCTTTTGGCGCGATGCATCGAGCTTGGCGCACGTCAAGCTGAGCCGGGAGAGTTTACCCGGAGAGCCTATTTAAACGACAAGTTGGATCTTGCTCAAGCAGAAGCCGTTGCCGATGTTATTAGTGCGGCTACGGTGGAGGCTGCCAAAAGTGCAGTACGCTCACTCTCTGGTGAATTTTCAAAACACATCAACGCCCTACTCCTTAAGCTGATTGATTTACGCATGTTCGTTGAAGCCTGCCTAGATTTCCCTGAAGAAGAAATTGATTTTATTACGCAAGGACGGGTTGCTGAAAAGCTAGAAACAATTATGGTTGAACTGATGGCCGTATTTTCTAAAGCGAAGCAAGGCAGTTTGTTGCGCGAGGGCATTGTGGTCGTTTTAGTCGGTCAGCCTAACGTTGGAAAATCTAGCTTAATGAATCAGTTGGCAGGGGAAGATGTCGCCATTGTGACATCGGTTGCGGGCACCACGAGAGACACCATAAAAAATGCGATTCAAATCAATGGAGTTCCGCTACATATTATTGACACAGCGGGTCTGCGCGAAACTGACGACGAGGTGGAAAAGTTCGGTATTGAACGAACGTGGCGAGCTACAGAAACAGCCAATATCGCATTATTGTTGGTTGATGCAGCCCATGGCATAGGCGAACAAGAAAAAACGATTCTAGCCCGCTTGCCACAAGAAATACGCAAAATTTGGGTGCATAACAAAATTGATGTGGGTAATACCAAGCCATCTTGTCAGCAAATAGACGGCGCAACCCATATTTACCTTTCTGCTAAAACGGGAGATGGTTTGGCGTTGCTTAAAAATCAATTGCTAGCGCTTGCCGGGTATCAAAGTAATTCAGAGGGTATTTTTATGGCACGAGCGAGGCATCTACAAGCCCTAGCTGAAGTGGATGCGCATTTGAATAGTGCAAAGAGGCAAATGAGTTCTGCAGAGCTGTTGGCTGAAGAGTTGCGTTTAGCTCAAGATGATTTGGCAAGCATCACGGGAGAATTCACCCCAGATGATCTTTTGGGTGAAATATTCTCCAAATTCTGTATAGGAAAATAGTCCCATGGTTGGCGCCCTGATATGGGGAGCCAATATCAATATTTTGTTTCACGTGAAACCTAATGTATTAATCCATTCCGATTAGCTTTGTTAGGGCAAGAGGGCCGTCACGCAGCGCTGTTTGCCAGGATGTTTTATCCTACATTCACCGGTTATTTACAACAAGATAATGACTATTTAATGCCTGCGGATTACTTTTTTTCTG
>CAIRXI010000139.1 GCA_903882525.1 uncultured Pseudomonadota bacterium
ATGCTGTTACTGGCAAGTCACCTCAACACGCTGATTGGCTAACATTGGTTTAAATAGCTAAAGTCATTCTCGTCTATGGGAATGACTTCTTTAGAAATAGCCCCTTGGGAATACTGAACATGTCTAAAGCAACACCAGTTGAAATTAGCGCTAAAGATTTGCCTCTCCATTGCCCAACCAATGAGGTGGCGCTTTGGTCATCACACCCGCGGGTTTTTTTGGATGTTGCTAAAACTGGGCAAGTGGCTTGCCCATATTGCGGCACGCAATATAAACTTAAAGCTGGCGAAGTCGTCAATCATCACTAGTCATTATCTAGCCTGATAAGGCTAGAAATGTGAAACTTTTACGGGCTCACCCCATAACTGCGCGATTACATTTTCTGCATTATCACTAACACTATTAGTCCAAAAGTTGACGTTTGCAATTTGATTGCTAGCCGCCAACAGTCCGTGTTCAAGCAACCGGCTTTTTAACTGACTAGCAACAGCGGCGCCGGTATCAATGAGCACCACGTCTGCACCTACCACTTCTTGAATCAACGATTTCAATAAAGGGTAATGCGTGCAGCCAAGCACAATCGTATCTGCCCCTTCGTCCAGTAAGGGCTGACAATATTTCCTTAACAAAGCCTTCGTACTGTCATCGCGCAACTCGCCGCGCTCTACACACTCGACCAAGCCAACACACGCTTGCGTGACCACTTCTACATTGCGACCGTAACTTTCTAATAATGCCGCAAACTGCGCACTTTGAAGCGTGCCGGTGGTGGCTAACACCCCGATAATACCTGTCCGACTGGCTTCTGCCGCCGGTTTAACCGCGGGTTCCATACCGATGATGGGCAAGCTGTATTTAGCACGCATTTGATCAATAGCCGCTGCGGTGGCGGTATTACAAGCTACGACCAATGCTTTGGCGTCTTTGGCGATTAAAAAGTCAGTGATTGCAAAACACCGCGCTTGAATTTCAGCTGCGCTTTTATTGCCATAAGGCGCATGAATGCTATCGGCTACATAAAGCAGATGTTCGTTGGGGAGTAGGCTGTGGATATGCTTTAAAACTGAAATGCCACCCACGCCCGAATCAAATACGGCGATTGGTCTAGCATTAGTGACATTAGGATGAGCGTTCATTACTAGGCCAGCATCAGTTACAATGGCTATATTATATACAGTTTGGGGCATAAGTCTTAGTTGGGACTTGGTCGCAAAATAGTGCTAAAAGGAATGTGTTATGGGTAATCGATTAAGTAAAATTTATACACGTACAGGTGATGATGGTACGACCGGCTTAGGTGACGGCAGCCGCATCAATAAAGATAGCTTGCGTGTTGAAGCGATGGGCGATGTGGATGAGCTCAACTCAGTCATTGGGATCATGTTGACGGAGCCGGTGCCTGAGCATTTAATAGGCTTATTGACGCAAATTCAGCACGATCTATTCAACGTTGGTGGTGAAATCTGCATCCCCGGTTACGTTATTTTGCAGCAAACTCGCATTGATGACTTGGAAGAAGCAATTGATACGCTTAACGATGAGTTAGAGCCGCTTAAAGAATTTATTTTACCTGGAGGCAGTAAGGCTGCTGCCTATTGCCATCTAGCGCGCACGGTTTGCCGCCGCGCAGAACGTAAGCTTGTGGAGCTACACCGCAATGAAACCGTCACCGACATTTCACTACAATATTTAAATCGCTTATCTGATTTGTTATTTGTCATGTGCCGTAGCATAAACAAAGAGGCTGGGGTTTTGGATGTCCTTTGGAAAAATGCGCAGGGTTAATTTTTATGACGTGGCTTAAGTTATAATCCACCCATGATTAAAAGACTGTTCGCTAAAATTTTCAAGACTAAAAACACTAAGCCAGAACCCATCAAGGCCGGCGGTGCGAGACCTAAACACCCACAGTCCAATCGCCCTCCCCTAAGCACCAAGAAAACGACCCATAGAAGCAATCATGCCGCCAGCAAAAAAGGTGCGGTGGTGATTGAACATCTTGCGCATAAAATAGACCGTAATTTACTAAGTAGCGGTGCACACAGAACCATAGAAGGTCTGCAAAAGGCAGGCTTTGAAGCCTACATCGTCGGCGGCGCCGTGCGTGACTTGCTATTAAATCGCATCCCAAAAGACTTTGATATTGCCACCGATGCCACCCCAGAAGAAGTGAAC
>CAIRXI010000140.1 GCA_903882525.1 uncultured Pseudomonadota bacterium
AGCAAAAGCGGTATTTTACCCTAAAGTATTAGAAATTTAGCACTCTGGGTTAGTCGGCTAGTGGCATGCTAATCTAGTGGTGCTATGGCTTATCTGCCCGCACCCATTTTAGCTGCGTCGTATAGTGGCCGTACTTTTGGCATTAGCGCTCGCAATTCATTAATGCGGTTGGCATTGGCTGGGTGGGTACTTAAAAACTCAGGGGATTTAACCTCGCCTTGGGCATTCATTTTTTGCCAGAGCGTGATGGCCGCTTCTGGGTTATAGCCAGCACGCGCTGACAATTCTAAGCCGATTTTATCTGCTTCTGTTTCCTGTTCACGACTGTTTGGTAACGCAAAAAACAACTGCGAACCTAAGTTAGCCGCCTGCATTGAGGCGTTACCTGCGACGGCGCTAGTGCCCTTAGTAAAAAATAGCGCTAGGGCTTGTAGCCCAAATTGCTGCACGTAGGCTTGTGACATGCGTTCGCGACCGTGCTCACGTAAGGCATGCGCGATTTCATGGCCAATGACTGCGCCCAATTCATCGTCGGTGGCTTGTAACTTATCAATAAGTCCGCTCAACACCATAATTTTGCCACCGGGCATGCAATAGGCATTCACTTGGTCACTTTTTTCAACATTGACCTCCCATTTCCATTGCGCGGCATCAGGTCTAAAAGCCGTGACTTGTCCAATGAGTTTGTTGGAGATAGTGCGCACGCGATCCAATTGCGATAGGTCAATATTGAGGGTGTGTTTTTTCTCAGCAGTTTTTAATGTTTGAACATAGGTTTTGCTCGACATGCTAGTAACTTGTGAGGCTGGCATTAACAGTAACTGTGAGCGCTTGACGCCAGAGAGGCTGTCTTTAGTGGTTGTTGCGCAGCCGCTGATAAAACTCGCAGTGAAAAGTGCTAATAATCCTGCTTGAATCATAGGCAAAGCTGTAGTTTTAATAACAATCGCCAATTAAAAGGAAACTTGTGAGCCGAGTTCTACCACGCGATTAGGTGGCAACTTAAATTGATTGGTAACGGTTTCTGCTGATCTAAATAAGCCGATAAATATTTTCTTACGCCAAAAAGCCATTTCTGTTTTTTCATTGGCAATTAAAATTTCTTTACCTACAAAGAATGAAGTGTCCATGGCATCTAATATCAAGCCTTGATCCGCGCATAGCAGCAAGTCACGTGGTAAATCTGGTTCGTCTTTAAAACCATAGCGCACAATCACTTTATAAAAGTCATGTGGCAACACTTCTACTTCTACGCGTTCATGTGGCCGCGCGTGCGGAAATTCTAGGAACTTAACGGTTAAAATGACCACGCGTTCATGCAGTACTTTGTTATGTTTTAAATTGTGCAGCATGGCATGTGGGACGCCATCTGGATTGGGGGTTAAAAATAAAGCCGTACCTGGTACACGTGCTGGTGGATGAGCACCTAAAGCTTCAATAAATGGTTCTAGCGCCATAGCCTCGTTCTTGAGGTGCAGGTACAACATGCTACGGCCAGTTTTCCAAGTATTCATCAGGGTAAAAATAACGATCCCAATCACTAGGGGCACCCATCCGCCATCGGGAATTTTTAACACATTGGCACTAAAGAATGCAATATCTACCGTCAGAAACAGCCCCACTAAAGCGCCGGTGCGTGATTTACTCCAGCCCCACATGTGGTGAAACACCATACCAGCTAATAATGAGGTGATGACCATGTCACCAGTGACAGCAATGCCATAGGCCGCAGCTAGGTTTCCTGAAGACTTGAAGCCAAGGACCAAGGCCATTACGGCAAGCATTAAACCCCAGTTGATACGTGGCATATAGATTTGCCCTTCATGACTTTCTGAAGTGTGCTCTACGTGCATGCGCGGCAAGTACCCTAACTGTAGAGCTTGGCGCGATACTGAAAATGCGCCAGTAATGACAGCTTGCGAGGCAATGACCGCTGCTAATGTGGCTAATATAATTAGCGGAAACAACATCCACTCTGGCGCAAGTAGGTAAAAAGGGTTTTTAACACTCTCGGGGTTAAGTAATATTAAAGCACCTTGGCCAAAATAATTTAGTACCAGCGATGGCAGCACTAAACCAAACCATGCCAAGCGTATCGGGAATCGACCAAAATGGCCCATGTCTGCGTATAAAGCTTCTGCGCCTGTGACAGATAGCACTACTGCACCAAGTGCCACAAAGGCTATCCATGGACTGACTATAAAAAACTGCAGCGCGTAAATTGGGTTAAGTGCATGCAAAATAGAGGGGTTTTGTAAAATACTACTGACCCCAAGTACGGCTAAGGTGCCGAACCATAACAACATAATGGGGCCAAAAAAAGCGCCGACTAATGCTGTGCCCTTACTTTGCGCCCAAAACAGTATGAAAAGCACAACTAAAGTCACGGGTAAAATCAGTGGGTGTAGCATAGGTGCCGCTAACTCTAAACCTTCTACGGCTGACAAGACTGAAATCGCTGGGGTAATCATGCCGTCGGCATAAAACATACAGGCGCCTAGAATACCTATCAGCATAATGGTGCGTTGTTTTTTTAGATTACTTCCTGCATTGTGACTGGCCAACGCCAGTAAGGCCATGATGCCGCCTTCACCGCGGTTGTCAGCACGCATAATAAACAACACGTACTTAACTGATACCACCATGATCAATGCCCAAAAGATCAGCGATAAGATGCCGTACATATTGGTCGCAGTCAGTGGCACGGGGTGCATGCCAGCAGAAAACACTTCTTTCATGGTGTACAAAGGACTAGTACCGATGTCACCAAATACCACGCCGAGGGCGGCTAGGGTTAAAGCGGAAATTTTTGTTTTATTGCCAGAGGATGATGACATTAAAATGGTTTGTTGAGTTTGATAAGACCGCTATTATCAATCAACTTAAATACTAAACCAATATATTTTTACTGGTTAATGAATAATACATGCATGCAAAATGCAGGCTAGTACTGTGAGGCTTGCTTTACCACACTTTTAAAATGTTAATTAAGGATTGGTTTTATTGATCGTGGCATCTGCTGTTCCAATGCCAAACCTCAGGGTGACTTCATCGCCGGTCGTGAGCTGTTCGCTAGCGTTGATGATATTGCCGAGTTTATCTTGCACAAACGCATAGCCGCGACTGAGCACTGCTTGCGGATTGAGATGGCTTAAGTTTTGACTTAGGCGAAGTAGGTTTTGTTGCTTATTACGCAGTTGTTGATTGATGGCGGCGTTTAGACGGAAGCCACTTTGTGCCAGTTGAATTTTTTGCTGGGTGATTTGTTGTAGCGGTGAGATTAATCTGCGTGCTAGGTAATCTAAGGTTTGCGCACGCTGAGCTAGCAAATATTGCATATTTTTGCCTAATTGCTGATGCATCTGTTGCAGGCTGTAGAGTAGGCCTTGACGTGACTGTGTTGCTAGTTCTGCTGCTGCTGTTGGCGTTGCGGCACGTATATCTGCGACAAAGTCACAAATGGTAAAGTCTGTTTCGTGACCAACACCACTAATGGTGGGGATGCTACATTCAGCGATGGCGCGTGCAACGATTTCTTCATTAAATTGCCATAGGTCTTCAATACTACCACCACCACGACAAATGATTAGTACATCACATTCGGCACGATTGCTAGCTTGATGTATGGCATTGGCAATTAAATTTGCTGCACCTTTGCCTTGCACTGGGGTAGGGTAAATGATGACGGGTATGCTCGGCATGCGCCGTTTAAGCGTAGTTAATACGTCACGTAAAGCAGCTGCATCAGGGGAAGTGACGATGCCAATTTTCTGGGGGTGAGCCGGCAGAGCCTGCTTAAAAATTGCATCAAATAAGCCTTCTTGCTGTAACTTGGCTTTAAGTTTTTCAAAAGCTTCAAACAGCGCACCTAACCCCGCACGCTGTAAAAATTCTACCGTAAGTTGAAAGTCTCCGCGGGCTTCATACAAGGTAACCGTACAGCGTGCTTCTACTTTGTCGCCTTCTTTAGGTGCCCAGTCTAAATAACTATTACGACCTTTAAACATGACGCAGCGCGCCTGTGCGCCTGCGTCCTTGAGCGAGAAGTACCAATGGCCGCTGGTTGCGCGAGTAAGATTAGAGACTTCGCCACCCACCCAAAAGAGCGGAAAGCTTTGCTCTAGAAGATTGCGCGCTAAGCGATTGAGCTCACTGACGCTAAGTACATGTTTTTCCGTCAGGAGCGACTTAGTTAAATTTGATGTGAGTTCTGCCAAAAGTTGCCTAATCCAGTAAAATGAATCATTCGTAATATTTAAGATTATATCGTGGAGGCGGCAATGCTAAACAAACTTCTTTCGGCTCGTGCTGGCTATCTTTTGGGTTTTGTTGCAAGTTTTGCTTCTGTCGGTTTGGCGTTGTGGATACAAACGCGTTATCAACTTAATCCTTGTCCTTTATGTATTTCGCAACGCATGGTGTTAATGGGTTTAGGCTTATTGTTTTTAACTGCAGCCATTCACAATCCTGCGCAGTTAGGCCGTAAAATTTATGCGGCTCTGCACATAACGGTGGCCATAGGCGGTGCAGGCGTTGCGATACGCCATTGGTGGTTGCAAGCCCACCGCGACAGTATGGTGGCCGATTGTGGTGTAGGCTTTGATTATATGTTTGAGAATTTTCCGCTACGAAAAGCCCTGACTTTGGTATTTCGCGGCACCGGTGACTGCGCTGCTATCGATTGGACTTATTTAGGCCTCAGTATTCCACAAATGGCCTTGATTACCTTTATCGGCTTTGCTGGCTACGCCCTATATTTGGCAAACTTAAAGCAAAAATAATTAGAGAAGCTTATGTATAAAGTATTAGACGATTTTGTAGGTAATACCCCGCTGGTGAAATTGCAACGCATGGCGGGCGAGACCAGCAATACTATTTTGCTTAAATTAGAAGGCAACAATCCAGCCGGATCGGTCAAAGATCGGGCTGCTTACAGTATGATTACCCACGCAGAAGCACGCGGTGATATTAAGCCTGGCGATACCTTGATTGAAGCTACTAGTGGAAATACAGGTATTGCCTTGGCTATGGTGGCGGCGATGCGCGGTTATAGTATGGTATTAGTCATGCCAGAAAACCAAAGCATCGAGCGTCGCCAAAGTATGAAGGCTTATGGTGCCGAGCTAGTACTAACGCCGAAAGAG
>CAIRXI010000141.1 GCA_903882525.1 uncultured Pseudomonadota bacterium
CTTGCGCTGCTAGTGCATCACTCATGTAATCGCCATTTAAATTAAGGGTTGCCACGACATCGTAATCTTGTGGGTGCAATAAAATTTCTTGCAAGAAGGCATCTGCAATGCAGTCTTTAATAATCATGCCATTAGGTAATTTGCACCAAGGTCCACCATCAATCTCAACCGCCCCAAACTCTTGCTTCGCTACATCATAACCCCAGTCCCTAAAGCCACCTTCGGTAAACTTCATAATGTTACCTTTATGAGCGATTGTGACCGATTTTCTATTATTATCAATCGCGTACTGTATGGCCTTGCGCACCAAGCGTTGACTACCTTCTCTTGACACTGGCTTAATGCCGATAGCGGAAGACTCTGGGAAGCGGATTTTTTTACGCATGCCCATGTCGCTTAAGAAGTTTATTACTTTTTCAACTTCATCAGTGCCAGCAGCCCATTCAATACCAGTGTAAATATCTTCAGTATTTTCGCGGAATATCACCATGTTTGTATTTTCTGGATGCTTGAGTGGGCTAGGTACGCCTGTAAAATATTGCACAGGGCGCAAGCATACATATAAATCTAACTCTTGGCGAAGGCTCACGTTTAGAGAGCGTATACCGCCACCGACTGGTGTAGTCAGTGGGCCTTTGATTGAAACGACATAGTCGCGAACCGCTTGCATAGTTTCAGAGGGTAACCAGATATCCTTGCCTTCCTTATCTTGACCGTAAATATTCAAAGCTTTTTCGCCGGCGTAAACTTCCATCCATGAGATTTTACGGGTGCCGCTATAGGCTTTATTGACCGCTGCGTCGACCACTTTGATCATAGGAGGTGTGATATCTGCACCTATGCCATCACCTTCAATAAATGGGATAATAGGTTGGTTGGGAACGTTAAGCGTATTGTCTGCATTAACGGTTATTTTTTTTCCACTAGATGGGACAACAATTTTAGAAGTCATACAAATTTCCTAATTATGATAATTTTATTTAATAAACCTTTTAACGTCGTGTGCCAATTTAGCCCGCATGGGCCATCGGGCTCAGGGAGTGGGCACGCCACGTTAAAAGACTTTATATCGATACCTAATGTATACGCTGCTGGACGTTTAGATACTGATAGTGAGGGTTTGCTTATTTTAACTGATGACGGGGCATTACAGCATCGTTTAAGTCACCCTAAGCATAAAGAAATTAAAACTTATTGGGCGCAGGTTGAAGGTGTCCCCAGTGAGTCTGACTTGTATACCCTAAGACAAGGCGTAGACTTAGGCGATTTTCATACGCAGTCTGCCAGTGTGCAGTTAATACCTGAGCCTGAAAATTTATGGCCTCGTGATCCGCCGATACGTGAGCGTAAAGCTATTCCTACTAGCTGGTTAGAAATTAAAATAGCGGAAGGTAAAAATCGCCAAGTGCGGCGCATGACTGCAAAAATAGGCTATCCCACACTGCGTCTAATCCGCTACTCCATTGGTGACTACAGTATCGCCGGCCTAGTGCCAGGCAACTGGGTTAGAGTTTAAGTTAATCAAACGATGCTTTTAATGACAAGCTGTTAAATATGAAACCAATACTTATTTTCCGCTTTGCTGCGATTGAAGGTCCGGGCTATTTCTCCACGTTCTTGGATGAACAGCATATTCCTAGCCAGCTTATTAAAATTGACGAAGGGGATGCTTTACCTATCTCAATACTAGATTTTAGTGGCTTAGTCCTAATGGGTGGACCGATGAGTGTTAATGATGAGTTGCCATGGATTAGGCCTGTATTGACCTTGATACGTGAGGCAGATCAGGCTGGGCTCCCCTTGCTTGGACATTGCTTAGGCGGTCAGCTTATCAGTAAAGCCTTTGGGGTCAAGGTGACATCAAACAATGTAAAGGAAATTGGTTGGGGTCAGGTTCAGGTAAGCGTGAATGAAATAGCGCAATCTTGGTTTGGGGAGATGGAAGTCTTTAATAGTTTTCACTGGCACGGTGAAACTTTTGAACTCCCTTTGGGAGCCACCCATCTTTTAGCCAGTGTAAATTGTCGCAATCAGGCTTACGCACTTGGTAAACATTTAGCCTTGCAATGCCATTTAGAAATGACAGTGCCCATGGTGCAAAGTTGGTGCGAGCATGGGGTCGATGAGCTCGCACAGGCATCGGTAAATCATGATCCTTTATATGCAGGTGTTCAGCAGGCTGACGCTATACATCAAGACTTACCCTTACATTGTTTTTTTCATCGCTTAACAATTTTAA
>CAIRXI010000142.1 GCA_903882525.1 uncultured Pseudomonadota bacterium
GTTTTAGCTGAGTTTATCTTGATAGATAAACTCAGCAAGTAAGTGTTTAGTTGGACCTATTTGTAGTTTTATTAAGCGGCAGGCAACAGTCTGCCGTTTCGCTCTTTTGAAAGGCAGTAAAAAATGACAACACAAAAAATTCGTATTCGTCTTAAAGCTTTTGATTATCGTTTGATTGATCAGTCAGCTCAAGAAATCGTAGAAACAGCTAAACGTACAGGCGCGGTTGTAAAAGGCCCAGTTCCATTGCCTACACGTATTGAACGTTTTGATATTCTGCGTTCACCGCACGTTAACAAAACGTCACGTGATCAGTTCGAGATTCGTACGCACTTACGTTTGATGGATATTGTTGATCCTACAGACAAAACAGTAGATGCATTAATGAAACTTGATTTGCCTGCTGGTGTGGATGTTGAAATTAAACTTTAACATTACCTCGGTATTGAAATTGTTTGATTCAATGAAGTAGTTGTAAATAAAGGTTGAGTTCGGTATAATCCGCGCTCTTCTACAGAAGTCGGTCAATTGTAATCGGCTTTTTAACTAAATAATAAGGATACGATCATGAGCTTAGGGCTTATTGGTCGCAAGGTGGGCATGACCCGCGTGTTTACTGATGATGGCGCAAGCATCCCAGTAACCGTGTTGGAAGTTGTTCCTAACCGTGTGACACAGATCAAGACTATCGCAAGCGACGGCTATACTGGCCTTCAAGTTGCTTTCGGTGCACGTCGTGCTAGCCGCATCAATAAAGCGCTGACTGGGCATTATGCCAAGACAGGTTCTGCTGCTGGTGCTGGTATACATGAATTTCCAGTGACTAATGACGTTTTAGCTAATTACACTGCCGGTGCAAATATCACTGTTGATATTTTCCAGGTAGGTCAAAAAGTTGACGTTACAGGCACTTCATTGGGTAAAGGCTTTGCTGGTGCAATTAAGCGCCATCACTTCAAGTCAAACCGCGCATCTCACGGTAACTCAAAATCACATAACGTACCTGGTTCTATCGGTATGGCGCAAGATCCTGGTCGAGTATTCCCAGGTAAGCGTATGCCTGGTCATTTAGGTGCGATTAAGGTAACGACACAAAATTTAGTAGTAGTTCGCGTTGATGTTGAACGTAACCTATTGCTGATTAAAGGTGCAATCCCTGGTTCTAAAGGTGGTGACGTTGTTGTACGTCCAGCCATTAAAGCTAAGCTTAAGAAGGGGATGAAATAATGGAACTTAAATTAGTAGATAAAAACGGTAAGCTTGCTAAAAAAGGCGTGACTGTATCAGATGATACTTTCGGTCGTGAGTTTAACGAAGCATTAGTGCACCAAGTAGTGGTTGCGTACATGGCGAATGCCCGTACAGCAACACGCGCTCAAAAAGGCCGTGATACGGTTGCGCATACTACTCACAAGCCATATGCGCAAAAAGGAACTGGTAACGCTCGTGCAGGTATGAGCTCAAGCCCAATCTGGCGTGGAGGCGGTCGCGCTTTCCCTAACTCACCTAACGAAAACTTCAGCCACAAAGTAAACCGTAAAGCGTACCGTGCTGGTATGCAAACGATTTTGTCTGAATTAGTACGTCAAGAGCGTTTAAATGTGGTTGAAGAATTTGTTGTCGCCACACCTAAAACAAAAGCCTTGGCTGAAAAAATCAAAGGTATGGGTTATGAAGGCGCTGTATTAGTGCTGACAGATGGTTTTGATGAGAATTTATACTTATCATCACGTAACTTAATTAATGTAATGGTGGTTGATGCTCAATATGCTGACCCAGTCAGCTTGGTGCGTTTTCCAAACGTAGTGGCTACTGCTGCTGCCGTTAAAAAACTTGAGGAGATGCTAGCATGATGACCGCTATTACTAAAACTCAAGACCGTTTATTACAAGTAATCTTAGCTCCATTAATTACTGAAAAAGCAACTTACATTGCTGATAAACATCAACAAATCGCTTTCAAAGTGCGTACAGATGCGACTAAATTAGAAATTATGGCTGCAGTTGAGCTTGTTTTCAAAGTTGAAGTTGAAAAAGTTGCAACGATCAACGTTGGAGGCAAAATTAAGCGCGCTGGCAAAAGTATCGGCAAGCGTAAAGACTGGAAAAAAGCTTATGTGAGCTTGAAACCAGGTCAAGAAATTAACTTCGCAGCGGCCGAATAAGGAGAGATGAGATGGCATTAGTTAAAGTCAAGCCAACGTCCCCGGGTCGTCGTGGTGTTGTAAAGGTGGTAACACCTGGCCTTCATAAAGGTAAACCACACGCACCGCTGTTGGAAAGTCAAAGTAAACACGCAGGCCGTAATAATAACGGTCATATTACAACCCGTCACCAAGGTGGTGGTCATAAGCAGCATTACCGTTTAATTGACTTCCGTCGCAATAAAGATGGCATTCCAGCGAAAGTGGAACATATTGAATATGATCCAAATCGTACTGCACACATTGCATTGCTTTGTTACGCAGATGGTGAACGCCGTTACATTATTGCCCCACGCGGCATTGCTGCTGGTGCACAATTAATCAGTGGTTCAGAAGCGCCAATTAAAGTTGGTAATGCTATGCCGCTACGTAATATCCCAGTGGGTAGTACGATTCATTGTATCGAGTTGCAACCTGGTAAAGGAGCGCAGTTGGCACGTTCAGCTGGTACTTCAGTTCAGTTACTAGCACGTGAAGGCAGTTATGCTCAATTACGTTTACGTTCAGGTGAAGTTCGCCGCGTACATGTAGATTGCATAGCAACTTTAGGTGAAGTGGGTAATGAAGAGCATTCACTACGTTCAATTGGTAAAGCTGGTGCGATGCGCTGGCGTGGTGTTCGTCCGACCGTTCGCGGTGTGGTAATGAACCCAGTTGATCACCCGCACGGCGGTGGTGAAGGTAAAACAGCTGCTGGTATGAATCCAGTAAGCCCATGGGGTGTTAAAACTAAGGGTTATCGTACACGTAGTAGCAAGCGTACGGATAATATGCGTATTAGTCGTCGTCCGAGAGGCGTAAGGTAATCATATGGCACGTTCACTCAAAAAAGGTCCATTTATTGATGGTCATTTGGCTAAAAAAGTAGAAGCTGCAGCCGCTATTCGCGACCGTAAACCAATTAAGACTTGGTCACGCCGCTCTACAATTTTCCCAGATTTTATTGGTCTTACTATTGCAATTCATAATGGTAAGCAACACATTCCAGTGTTGATTTCTGAAAACATGGTTGGCCACAAGCTTGGTGAATTTGCGTTAACACGTACGTTCAAAGGCCACGCCGCTGACAAAAAAGCTAAGAAATAGGAGCTGATGATGCAAGTATCTGCAATATTAAAAGGTGTTCATCTCTCTCCTCAAAAAGCTAGATTGGTGGCAGACCTTGTTCGTGGCAAGAAAGTAGATCACGCACTTAACATTCTCAATTTCACACCGAAAAAAGGTGCAGAGATTATTAAGAAGGTTGTTGAGTCTGCAATCGCTAATGCCGAACATAACAATGGGGCTGATATTGACGAATTGAAGGTAACTTCAATTTATGTTGATAAAGGCATTGTGCTTAAACGTATTCGTCCACGTGCAAAAGGCCGTGCTGGTCGTATTACTAAACCAACCTGTCACATTCATGTGACTGTCGGTAACTAAGGGATAATCATGGGTCAGAAAATTCATCCAATTGGTTTCCGTCTGAGTGTCCAAAAAAATTGGTCCTCACGTTGGTATGCCAATAGCAAAAACTTCCCGGCAATGTTGCAGGGCGACATTAAAGTGCGTGAGTTTTTGAATAAAAAATTAGCTAGCGCTGCTGTTAGTCGTATTTTAATTGAGCGTCCTGCTAAGAACGCAAAAATTACGATTTACAGTGCTCGCCCTGGCGTAGTTATCGGTAAAAAAGGCGAAGACATTGAGTCTTTACGCGCTACTTTACAAGGTTTAATGGGCGTGCCTGTTCACCTTAACATTGAAGAAGTACGTAAGCCTGAGATTGATGCCACATTGATTGCACAATCAATTGCTCAACAACTTGAAAAACGTGTGATGTTCCGTCGTGCCATGAAACGCGCTATGCAAAATGCAATGCGTTTAGGCGCTCAAGGTATCAAGATCATGAGTTCAGGTCGTTTGAATGGTATCGAAATTGCACGTACCGAATGGTATCGTGAAGGCCGAGTGCCACTACATACATTACGTGCAGACATTGATTATGGTGTTGCTGAGGCCTTAACAACCTACGGCATTATCGGTATCAAAGTTTGGGTCTTTAAAGGTGAAATTTTTGCAAGTAATGTACAAGCGCCAATTGGTGCAACTACAACACCTGCTGCTGAGCCAGAGAAAAAAGTAAGAAAGCCGAGGGCTAAAGATGCTGCAACCGTCTAGACAAAAATACCGCAAGATGCAAAAAGGCCGTAACAAGGGCATTGCAACTACGGGTAATAAAGTAAGTTTTGGTGATTTTGGCTTAAAAGCAATTGGTCGTGGTCGTTTAACGGCTCGCCAAATTGAAGCTGCGCGTCGTGTGATGACTCGCCACATTAAACGTGGTGGTCGTGTATGGATTCGTATTTTCCCAGATCAACCAATTTCTAAAAAACCAGCTGAAGTGCGTATGGGTAAGGGTAAGGGTAGTACCGAGTTCTACATAGCGCAAATTCAGCCAGGTAAAATGTTATATGAAATGGACGGGGTGAGCGAAGAGCTCGCGCGTGAAGCGTTCCGTTTGGCAGCTGCTAAGCTACCAATTGAAACGACATTCATGACTCGCCAGATAGGAAGCTAATATGAAAGCAGCCGATTTAAGAGCAAAAAGTGTTGAAGAGTTAAATGCAGAGTTGATTGAATTGCGTCGTGCGCAATTTTCACTTCGCATGCAGTTAGCAACACAACAATTAACTAAAGTTGATCAGCCAGGTAAAGTGCGCAAAGATGTAGCGCGTGTAAAGCTTGTCTTAGCTGAGAAAGCGAAACAGGCGTAATTATGACTGAAACAGCAAAAGTAGTACGCAGCCTTTCAGGCCGTGTAGTGAGCGATAAGATGGACAAAACAGTTACTGTGTTAGTGGAGCGTAAAGTTAAGCATCCATTAATCGGTAAAGTTATTCGTCAATCTAAAAAGTTCCATGCACATGATGAAACGAATAGTTGTAAAGAAGGTGATTTGGTGACGATCATTGAGAGTCGCCCACTTTCTAAAACTAAAGCTTGGGTTGTGAAAGCCGCCTAAGTTGTGTTTATTACGCAATTACTTCTAATAGTAATTGCGTAAGTAGTACTTGGTATATATAATGTTTGGTTTTTCGGCGAGCGACTTATTTATAATATTTAAGTCAAAAGCTCTCGCCCCAATACTGACCGTGGTCTGTCGGCCGTATTAATTGCAAGTTTGAAGTGTTGCTAATTATTTAGCTAACCTTCATGTAATTAAAAGTGGCTGGTGTTGGTTTAACGGATTAAGTTGGAGATTATTCTCATGATTCAAATGCAATCTCGGCTTGAAGTTGCTGATAATACTGGTGCGCGCTCTGTGCAATGCATTAAGGTATTAGGTGGCTCTAAGCGTCGTTACGCTGGAATAGGCGATATCATTAAGGTAAGCATCAAAGATGCTGCCCCACGTGGTCGCGTTAAAAAAGGCGAAGTTTACAGCGCGGTAGTTGTACGCACGGCTAAGGGTGTTCGTCGTCCAGACGGTTCTTTAGTTAAGTTTGATAGCAACGCTGCAGTCCTGTTAAATAATAAGCTAGAACCGATTGGTACCCGTATATTCGGCCCAGTAACTCGTGAATTGCGTTCAGAAAAATTCATGAAAATCGTTTCATTAGCGCCAGAAGTTCTGTAGGAGCTCACATGAATAAAATTCGTAAGGGTGATCAAGTCATCCTAAATACCGGTAAAGACAAAGGTAAGCAAGGTGCAGTGTTAAGCATTCTTGATTCAGGTCATGTTGTTGTTGAAGGTCTTAACTTAGTTAAGAAACACGCAAAAGCTAACCCGATGAAAGGTATCGCTGGCGGCATCATTGCTAAAGAAATGCCATTAGACATTTCAAATGTTGCTTTATTTAACAGCGCGACACAAAAAGGTGATCGCGTAGGCTTTAAGACATTAGATGATGGACGCAAAATTCGCGTATTCAAATCTAATGGCGAAGCAGTGGACGCATAGGAAGAATTATGGCGCGCTTAAAAGATTTTTATAAAGACTCAGTAGTCAAAGCGATGACTGAGCAATTTGGTTACACTTCAGTAATGCAAGTGCCACGCATAGATAAGATCACTCTTAATATGGGCGTTGGCGAAGCGGTTGCTGATAAAAAAGTAATGGAACATGCTGTAGGCGATATGGAAAAAATTGCTGGTCAAAAAGCAATTGTAACTAAAGCTAAAAAATCAGTAGCTGCATTTAAAATTCGTGATGATTATCCTGTTGGTTGCAAAGTAACTTTGCGCCGCGAGCGTATGTACGAATTCTTAGATCGTTTAGTTACTGTTGCAATTCCACGTATTCGTGACTTCCGCGGTATCTCTGCTAAATCTTTTGATGGCCGTGGTAATTACAACATGGGCGTTAAAGAGCAAATCATTTTCCCTGAAATTGAATATGACAAGATTGATGCAATTCGTGGAATGAACATTACTATCACTACTACTGCGAAAACGGATGCAGAAGCAAAAGCTTTGCTTGCTGCCTTTAGTTTTCCTTTCAGGGGTTAAGACATGGCTAAAACCTGTATGACAGAGCGCGAAGTTAAACGTCGTGCAACTGTAAGTAAATTCGCTGTTAAACGTGCTGCACTAGAAGCGGCAATGAATGACGCAACATCAACACCTGAAGATCGTCGTGAAGCGCGCTTGAAATTTCAAGCATTGCCACGCAACTCAAGTCCTGTGCGTCTTCGTAATCGTTGTGCTTTAACTGGTCGCCCACGTGGTGTGTTTAGTAAATTCGGTATTGGGCGTAGTAAGTTACGCGATTTGATGATGAGTGGCCAAGTGCCAGGCGTCACCAAAGCCAGCTGGTAATAGGAGGATAGATCTATGAGTATGAGTGATCCAATTGCCGACATGTTGACTCGCATTAGAAATGCACAAATGGTCAATAAAGCGGTTGTTACTATGCCTTCTTCAAATGTTAAGACAGCTATTGCTAGCGTGCTTAAAGATGAAGGTTATGTTGAAGACTTCGCAGTGCAAACTGAGGGTAGTAAAGCTACTTTAACGATTAGTTTGAAATACTATGCTGGCCGCCCAGTTATTGAGCGTATACAGCGAGTAAGTAAACCTGGTTTGCGTGTGTATAAAGGGTCTCAAGAGATTCCTAAAGTAATGAATGGCCTTGGTGTGACGATTATGTCTACATCTAAGGGTGTAATGACAGATCGTAAAGCCCAAGCTGCCGGTATCGGTGGTGAAGTGCTCTGCGTAGTGGCTTAAGGAGAAGCAAATGTCACGTGTTGCTAAAAATCCAGTAGCCATTCCTGAAAAAGTTGAAGTGGTATTAAGTGCTAATTCAATCGATATCAGCGGTCCTTTAGGTAAGCTTTCTCATCCGCTTACTGATGCTGTTGTGCTAAAAAGAGAAGGCGAAACGATTACGTTTAAAGCCACTTCTGACGCTCAACACTCACGTGCAATGTCTGGTACATTGCGCGCTTTGGTAGCGAATATGGTTCATGGCGTATCCCAAGGCTTTAGCCGTAAATTAACGCTAGTTGGCGTTGGTTACAAGGCTGCTGCTCAAGGCGCTATTTTGAATTTAGAATTAGGTTATTCACATCCGATTAACCATAAAATGCCAGCTGGCGTTACTGTGGTTACTGCAACACCAACAGAAATTCTGTTAACTGGTGTTGATAAGCAGGTAATCGGTCAAGTTGCTGCGCAGATTCGTGCATACCGTGCACCTGAGCCTTATAAAGGCAAGGGCGTTCGTTATTCAGATGAAGTTGTAGTAATTAAAGAAACCAAGAAGAAATAAGGCTTAAAAAATGAACAACGTAAATAATCGCTTGCGCCGTGCACGTAAAACCCGTGCAAAAATTGCAGAGCTTAAAGTTACCCGTCTAAGTGTGCACCGTACTAATACACACATGTACGCGCAAATTATTGCTGAATCTGGCGATATCGTAATTGCAAGTGCTTCAACAGTTGAGGCTAGTGTGCGTAAAAATCTTAAAAATGGCGGCAACATTGAAGCTGCTTCTGTGATTGGTAAACTAATTGCAGAGAAAGCGATTAAAGCAGGTGTAACAACCGTAGCTTTTGATCGTTCAGGTTATAAATATCACGGTCGTATTAAAGCGTTGGCTGATGCCGCTCGCGAAAACGGCTTATCCTTCTAATTGGTCTGATTGCTAAAGAGGTTAATGATGGCTAGAGAAATGGAACAGCAACAGCAGCAGACTGATGGTTTGCGCGAA
>CAIRXI010000143.1 GCA_903882525.1 uncultured Pseudomonadota bacterium
CAATCTACTCGCGGGGTCGCGTGCAGATTAAGGGAAAATAACCATGAAAAGATCTACCATTGCCAGCCTCATAGGTCTGGCGTTTACCACACCAACTTTTGCGACTGGCAATATCAAATTAGCGGATGTCGTAGTTACAGCATCACGCGTTCCACAGCCGCTTGATAATGTCATTGGCGATGTAACAGTCATTGATGCAGAAGAAATTAAGCGTGCAGGCCAATCTACTTTTATTGAATTATTACAATCACAACCTGGTGTGGAAATAGCATCCACCGGCGGCGCAGGTCAGATTTCCAGTGTATTTCTTCGTGGGTCAAACTCCAATCAAGTCGTAGTGTTGATTGATGGAATACGCGTTGTGTCGTTAAGTTATGGCAGTACCGCTTTCGGAAATATTTCACTCTCACAAATTGACCACATTGAAATTTTACGGGGCCCAGCCACCAGTCTATATGGCCAAGATGCTATAGGTGGCGTGATTCAGATTTTCACAAAACGTGGTGATGGCATGCCGCAATTTAATGCCTCTTTAGGCTACGGTGCTTATAACACCAAAACCGCAGCGGCTGGATTTAGCGGTGGAGTTGAAAACTTAAAATACTCTTTAAATGTTTCCAGTTATGAGACTGCTGGATTCTCAGCAAAGCGCATCACAACGGGCGTGCAAAGCGATAACGATGGTTATAGAAATTTATCTGTTAATGGCGCTATGTCGTTCATCATTGCTGAAGGACATGAGGTTGGCATTCAATTACTTAATAGTAATGGGCGTGCGAATTACGACAACAGTAATACGTTTAACAACTATGTAGATTTAACTCAAACTAGTATTGGAATTTTCACAAAAAATCAACTTACGGACAATTGGAAATCCACATTAAAATTCAGTAAGGGTATCGATAAAAACAACGACACTTCGTATAGCGATCCTTATACAGATCACGGTGTAACCTATGATGGCAATTGGGTAAATTCAAACTTCAAATCCATACAAAATCAATATTCTTGGCAAAATGATGTCACATTACCGGTTGGTATGCTCACCTTGTTATATGACAGACTTGAGCAGAAAATTATTTCAACTCAAGCATATGACAAAACTTCTCGTAATAATGACGGCATATTTATTGGCTACTTAGCGGATATTGGCAACCAGTCATTACAAACCAGCCTTAGAACAGATCACAGCTCGCAATTTGGTACCAACACAACCGGTGGACTAGGTTATGGCTATAAGTTGGCGCCAAACTGGCGTGCAACAGCTAGCTATGGAACTGCTTTCAAGGCGCCTACTTTTAATGATTTGTATGCAATTGGATGGGGAGAAAACCCTAACATCAAGCCGGAAGAGTCAGAAAATATCGAGGCTAGCTTGAGATATAACAACACATCATCTCTAGCAAGCATGACAATTTACGATAACAAGGTCACCAATCTTATTGTTTCCGGTGGCGCGCTAGCCAATTGGACTATGGTCAATATTGGCAAAGCAGAAATAAAAGGCATCACCTTCGCCGCAAGCCAAAGCTGGAATGACTGGTTGTTAAAAGGCAATATTGACCTGCAATCACCTCAAAATTCAGATAATGGAAAATTGCTTAACCTTCGCGCACATAGACATGGTGCAGTTAATTTAAGCAAAGTTTGGAGGGGCTGGAGTATTTCCTCTGAAGTAATTGCATCTTCAGCTCGCTTTAATGATGTAGCCAACACCCATAATATGGCCGGTTACGCACTTGTAAATTTTGTTGCTAATTACAAAGTCAATGAAGAGTGGGCAGTTCAAGGTCGCGTAAATAATCTTCTCAATAAAGACTATACATTAGCTTTAGATGGGACAACGCCTTACAACACTCCAGGCGCAAACTTGTTTGTAAGTTTGATTTGGCAGTCGAAATAACTATCAAGTTTATTAAAGCTTTTGCAACAACGAGGTCAATTGATGAATGTTATAATGCGTAAAATAAAATTGAAATCTGCCATACCAAATTGGAGTAAGTCATGAGTTTTTCGTTTAAAAGCATCTCAACAAAGCATTTAGTTATTGCTGCGGCAATAGCCTTTCTAATGTTGCTTACGCGTGGCAGTCATGTGATGACAAGCCTAGCTTTGCCTGACGCTAGTTTGGCCTTGTTGTTAATTGGTGGGCTGTATTTAAGAAAAGCCACTTGGTTTACTTTGTTTGTAGTGCTAGCGACGGCTATCGACTTTGGTGCAGCTTCGGCTGATAGCGTGCAGGCTTTTTGCTTAACTGCTGGCTACTGGGGCATGCTGCCAACTTACGCGGTTATGTGGATTGCTGGCTTATGGCTGAGCATGCAAACAGAGAGCTTAAATGCCCTTAAATTTACATTGGCAGGCCTTACTTCTACCTTGGCTGCCTTTGTGATTTCTACACAAACTTATTACTTATTTTCAGGCCGCTTCCCAAATAGCGGCGTATTAGAAACAATGCAATACGGCTGGAACTACTTGCCAAGCTTTACGGG
>CAIRXI010000144.1 GCA_903882525.1 uncultured Pseudomonadota bacterium
GGCTGACTTGGGATTAGCCGCGCTTAGTCTAACGCGCATTCCACCCAACTCCCCTTACGCGAAGTTGTTAGCTGGAAATATCGCTGCTAAAAATGCAGAATTTGACCGTGCATTTATACTGCTACTCCCTTTGCAGTCCAACCTTGATTTTAACCGAACTGCGATCGCTAGTTTACATGCAAGTTTAAGTGATGCCTACGAAAAACAAGGCGATATTACAAGCGCCATAGAGCAACTAGTGCGCAGACATCCTTATTTATTGGACTCACAAGCGATTAGCGATAACCAGCAACGCATTTGGAAACTGCTTTCAACACAAACCCTAGCCGATTTAATTGCCATGCGCGGTGAAAGCGCAGACACCACAATACAAGGCTGGATTGATTTAAGTTTGGCTACAAAAAATCAAGATATCGCCACCAGCTTAAGCAGTTGGAGCAACAGTTATCCAGATCATGCTGCTTTAGCATTTGCAAAAACACTAGCGACGACGGTACATGAGCCGTCGAACCTTCCAACAGTCATTAATGGCAATATTGCCTTAATATTGCCTCCAGCCCACGAAGGCATGTCCGAGAAAATTGCGGCGTTTAAACTCGGTTTACAGGCAGCACTGAGTAAAAGAAATATGCCGAATGAAATTAAATCATATACTAGGGAAAATGATTTAGAGGATATCAACACGCAATACTCACTCGCAAAAAGTGAGGGGGCTGACTACGCAATTGCGCCTAACTTCGGCATAACCTTAACCAGTCCAAACCCCTTTTCTGTTGTTGCATTAAACACTAATATCAGCAGGCAGCAGGCAGATCTGTCGCTTCATGATGAGGCGCATCGAATAGCGGAGTTCGCAAACCGCAACGCCATGCAAAACATCCTAATACTGACCACAGCCAATGAACCTGCCTGCCAAATGCTTCAAAGCTTCGTCCAGGCTTGGCAAACCGAACAGGGATTTTCGCTAAAAATCATCAGCCTAATACCCAGTGCAGCCGGTGTTAAGGACAGTTTTGATTTAAACCAACTAATGGATTTAAAAGCTAACATTGCCTTACAGGCAAAAGATATGTTGCTTTTGGCAATGTCAGGCCCAGAGATCAAAAACGTGCGGCCTTATCTTGATATCAGCATGCCCACTATGGCCTTTTCCAATATCAACATGCTAGACAATGATGCCAATGCCAACATCGCACTTAATGCGATATATTTTGTTGATATCCCATTTTTATTAGCACCAAATAATTCACAATTTAGTGATTACCGCGAGCCCAGCGCCGCTTTAAAAAACAATGAGTTAAAACGCTACTTTGCCTTGGGCGTTGACTATCTGCAGTTACTTACAACTGGCCCTGTGGGCAATGACCTCGTCATTGAGGGGTTAACCGGCACACTCTCACTCGATCATAGCGGTCAAATTAAGCGCCAACTGTCTGTCGCAAAAATTACCGACCAAGGTGTCGTGTTGGAAAAATGAGATTAATTCACTAATCTGAATATTTAAAGCAAGCTATAGCTACTGATGGTCTGACTGCAATACTTTTGCAACAAAAGGGGCTTAATATTGCTGAAAGACAACTGCTAGCGGGAAATAAATTTAATTATGAGCGACAGCCATGCGCTGATTTTTGTTAAAGTACGCCTGCCAAGCATCGCCATTTAATGCAAAAAACAGATGTAAACGCAGTAGAATGGCTACAGAATGCTTTCTAGCAAAGCAAAAAAATAAACCGCACTGGTCGTTGCGTTAAAATTTTAATCACTAATACTTTATATAAAGGATGTTCACGATGAAATTAATGCCCGTTCTGAATATGTCACTCACATTTAAATTGCTGGCAGCTATCGCGCTGGCCACCCAAATATCCGCATGCGTTCCAGTGGTGGTTGGTGGTGCAGCTGCTGGCGGAGCCATGGCTGCTGATAGACGCACTACAGGCGTTTACGTTGAAGATCAAAACATTGAACTCAAGGCCGCACAAAAAATTTCAGCCAACCTGCCAGATAGCGCACACATTAATGTTACTAGCTACAAGGGCAATGTACTATTGACTGGGGAAGTCGCAGATGATGGCACAAAAACCAAAACAGAAAGCTTAATCAAAGCGATAGAAAACGTCACTAATATCAACAATGAGCTAGTGATAGGCGCAAAAACTTCATTAAGCTCACGTGCCAATGACGCCTATTTAACCTCAAAAATTAAAACACAGTTCCTTTCAGAAAATCGTTTCCAAGCTAACTTGGTAAAAGTCATCACTGAAAATACCGTCGTCTATCTAATGGGTTATGTGACACAAAAAGAGGCTGAGGCTGCTGTAGAAATTGCACGCAATACCCACGGCGTGTCTAAAGTGGTTAAAGTTTTTGAATACATGCCTTAGGATCTTGTGCCAACAGCGCCGGCAATTTCGCTTGCGCTGTTACAATGCCTTGCAGCTTAAGGCTCAACTATCGCACCCAATATAATGGTATCAATATAAATGACTAAAGAACCAACAGTCGCAACAACTAGAAAACCCATCAATGCCGAAATTATCATTGAAGGCAATACCCGTGAAGGCAAACCTTTTCGCCCAAGTGACTGGGTTGACCGTATGTGTAGCACCTATGCCACTTTCGGCGAAGACCGTAAACTTAAATATTCACCATACCTCAAACCTAAAGTGGTCAATGGCGTGCGTTGCTTAGCTGTGGATTTGAAGTTGAAAACCGTGAATCCAGACGGATATGCGCAATTAATGCATTTCGCTGATGAGAATCAGCTGAACATTCTTGATGGCACAGGCGCAAGCATCGCGGTGCCTTACTAAATCCACGAAACCTTTATACTGGCAATTTTAGGTCGGCACCTAACTTGCAAGCGCACCTATTTCTTAATAGGTCCAATGATATTTTCAATATATTGCTTAGTAATTAAACCGCGTTTAACTTTAACCAGCATACCTTGGGGATTGTAAATAAAAGTGGTGGGTAGTACATCGGCAGATCCGATCTGCGCCTTAACTGCATCTGTTCCAAGTATGATGGGATAAGACATCAGCATGTCATCAACAAATACCGACACTTCGTGAGTGTTTTTGTATTCAAATACCACCCCTAATACCACTAAGTCCTTATTCTTACGCTGATCATAAAGATTCACCAAGTCAGGTACTTCTTCCAAACAAGGTGGGCACCAAGTGGCCCAGTAATTAACCAGCACCCATTTCCCCTTGTAGCTGGATAGTTGATGCTTAACACCGGCGGTATCTTTTAACAAAAAGTTAGCCCCTAAATTGGTTTCAGCATAAGAAAACTGACTTAAAGTTAGGAGTAACAGGGTACAAAGAAAGATGCGCATATAAATTTTGAACTCATTCATTATAAAAATAGTCACAATGTCTCTAAAACAAAATGCTTCAACGACTCAACATCAGGCTTTATATTGAGTAATGTACCTAATCTGCCATCTAAAATAAGTGAACCAGGATTTTTTTGCAGCAACGCAGCGATTAACAATAGCGTATAATCAATGCCAATAATTAATGCAAACCGAACTTAAGTTTTAGAGCCTTCTTTAATATTTGGCGCTTCACTAAAACGTTTTTTTTCGTTACGATACACACTTACATAAAGCAAAATTCAAATAGAGGTTTACATGAGCGAGCATATCACACACCTTAGCGACGCAAGTTTTGAGCTAGACGTTTTACAATCACAACTTCCCGTGTTAGTTGACTATTGGGCGGAGTGGTGTGGTCCATGCAAGATGATTGCACCTATTTTAGATGAAATCTCTAAAGAATACGCAGGTCGCCTGAAAGTAGCAAAACTTAACATCGACGACAACCAAGCGACACCTCCTAAATATGGTATTCGCGGCATTCCAACTTTAATGTTGTTCAAAAATGGCAATGTAGAAGCGACCAAAGTCGGCGCATTATCAAAATCACAATTAACTGCATTTATTGACAGCAACATCTAAACCTATTACGCTTAGTAAACTTCAAAAAATATGAGTGCTTGATTAAGTCTTAAACGATCAAGCAGTCATATCTAAGCAACATAGAAGTACTAAGCAATTCAGCAATAAGCTTAATATTAAGCACAACCCATTAGTTCAAACCCTCTTGCGATTCACCCTACCCCCTCTTCATCTTGTTTTAGTGAGCCTCCATGCACTTATCAGACCTTAAGCATCTACCCGTTACCGAGTTAGTTGATATGGCTATTGCCAATGAAATTGAAAATGCTAGCCGCATGCGCAAGCAAGATTTGATTTTTGCAATTCTAAAAAACAAAGCTAAAAAAGGCGACAGTATCTTTGGTGACGGGACGCTTGAGGTTTTACAAGATGGCTTTGGCTTTCTTCGCTCACCTGACAGCTCATATTTAGCTGGACCAGATGATGTTTATGTTTCACCTTCACAAATTCGACGCTTTAATCTACATACGGGCGACACTATTCAAGGTGAAGTGCGCATTCCGAAAGATGGCGAGCGTTATTTTGCGCTAGTTAAAGTAGATATGGTGAATGGTGAAACGCCAGAAAACACCAAACACAAAATATTATTTGAAAATTTAACGCCACTATTCCCGACTATCCCACTCACGCTAGAACGCGATATCAAAGGTGCTGAAAACATCACCAGCCGCGTAATTGACATGATTGCACCAATTGGTAAAGGCCAGCGCGGTCTTCTAGTTGCCAGCCCGAAAAGTGGTAAAACAGTGATGATGCAGAATATTGCTCACGCCATTACCGCGAATCATCCTGATGTGATTTTAATCGTTCTATTAATTGATGAGCGCCCAGAAGAAGTGACGGAAATGACACGCTCAGTGAAAGGTGAAGTTGTTGCTTCAACCTTTGATGAGCCAGCTACACGCCACGTTCAAGTAGCTGAAATGGTCTTGGAAAAAGCCAAGCGTTTGGTCGAACACAAAAAAGATGTGGTCATTTTACTTGACTCGATTACTCGCTTAGCTCGCGCATACAACACTGTCATTCCTTCATCAGGTAAGGTACTAACCGGCGGTGTAGATGCAAATGCTTTGCAACGTCCAAAACGTTTCTTCGGTGCCGCACGTAATATTGAAGAAGGTGGTTCTCTGACTATTATCGCAACTGCGCTAGTAGATACCGGCTCACGTATGGATGATGTCATCTATGAAGAGTTTAAAGGTACCGGCAATATGGAAATCCATCTTGACCGTAAAATGGCTGAGAAACGCCAATATCCAGCAATTAATGTAAATAAATCAGGCACTCGTCGTGAGGAACTGTTGATCGAAAAAGACGTGTTGCAGAAAATATGGGTACTTCGCAAACTACTTTATCCTATGGATGATATAGAAGCGATGGAATTCCTATTAGATAAAATCAAAGCCACTAAAAACAATGCAGATTTTTTTGACAGTATGCGCAGAGGCTAAGTCATTAATAAATTTAAATGACTAAAAAGGCGCTTCATTCGGCGCCTTTTTCAATTGAAAGGCAGAAATTTATATATTAAAACAAATACGCCATAGATCTAGCAGTCAATGGATTTCGGAGCTATCGATCCACAGAAAACTGTCATCAGTGCAAAGCAATAGAAGGCTTTACATCCACAAAATATATTGATTTAAACCATCTGCCTTATGATTTCAATTAATGCGCCAGTAGTCAGTATTAGAAAAGATAAGAGCGATAAACCAAATCCACCCCCACGTTTTTTAGCATCCTCACAATATGCCACGGCATACCAGATTCTTCCTATGAGCCATGCCACACCAAGCACTGCACCATAAATCACACTAACGTAATACGAAAATAGCCAAAGTGCAGGAATAAAAACCACGGCATTTTCAACTGTATTCATCTGTACACGATAAACCAACTCAAACTTCGGGTGCCCTGTTGTAGCTGGAGCGTCAATTTTATACTTTGCCCTAGCCTTACCAACATTAAAAGCTACTCCAAAAAGTAAAATTAACGTGAATGTTGTGATAAGTGACGTGAGATGAAAATCCATAATATTTTCCTATACATTAAGAAAAAATTTTTGCTGCTTTATTATATTCAAGTGTTTTACAATACCTTACGTTGGCTAATGAACTTCTACCATCACTTCGTTTCGCCTTAAAAATGGCAAAGTCCAAGGTGGATTATATCTTGCAAGCTCTGGGTTGCTAATTGGCTTGAGACTCCTACTAACGATCCACTCATTTAAATCTTTAACTTTCTTATTCATTTTCTCTTCGTCAACGAGACCCGAGAATCTGATAACTGCAAATTTCTTCGCAGGGATCTGCTTGATACTAACTTGAGCATTGTTAGGCTTTGGGAGGCTGTCTAAGGTGTATTTGCTTGGCATCACAAAATAAACTTTCCACCCATCCTTCACTTCTTGAACACCTAGGGGTGCAGTCATGGATATTTGCTCAGATTTTTCATAAACTGATACTGGCGCAGTCATACTGATTTTTTCACTTCCGCCTAGCCGTGAAGTATTGTTTCCAAATATAAAGTCAGCGATTAATCTAAAACCTTTACTAGATGACTCACTCAAATCTGCATCAATGGATACTTCGGCAATAATTTTTGGTTGATACACGCGAAGCTCAAAAGCGTTTTCTTTTGCAATTAGATTAAATTTTGGTTCTTCAATAGCCATAGCAGCATTTGATGTTGAGAGTGAATAAAAAATCCATAATAGCACTGTAAAGTTTTTCATTTAATATACTTCTTATTTCCATCCTAAATAGACTAACACTCTATTAATCAGGCTATCGCTAAGCAGTCATCGGAAAATAAAAAGGGCTGGAAATTACTCCAGCCCTCATCATTTCATCTTTTACACATCAACAGCGTAACACTGCCTTAAATTACTTGGCAGCAGTTGGTGTTTTTTCTGTTATTACATAGGTGATGTAGCTAGCTTTCTCTGCTGCAGTAC
Organism: uncultured Pseudomonadota bacterium; assembly: GCA_903882525.1. GTDB lineage: Bacteria > Pseudomonadota > Gammaproteobacteria > Burkholderiales > Methylophilaceae > Methylotenera. The sequence goes on from CAIRXI010000144.1 coordinate 6,924, forward strand.
AGTCACTTCCGATAACTTCTTTACAATGCTGAGTGAACTTTCCTTGTACTTTTTCAAAGTCTTCAAAACGCTTGGCGTTCACTACTGGAGATAAAGGACGAATGGCCTTTCCTGTTACTGAATGCTTGCCTTCGTCCGCAGGGTTGGCTGTATGGCATGAAGCGCAAGCCGTTTCCTTACCATTGCCGAGTTTGATCTTGCGATTGAAAAAGAACTTGCCATCAGCAGCCGTAGGACCTGCGTACTCAGGGTTATCGTGCTTAGCAATAGCACTATAAATAGAGACTAACTTTTCTGCATTAGCTACATTCGCATTTGCAGAAGCTGCACTTAAGCTTAGTAATGCCAATAAAACGATATTGAAACTCTTCATTTAATACTCCATCTTTAGTGAATAATAAAAAGGACTGTTCGCCTTTATTTTAACCAAGTTTTTTCATCAGTGCCTTTATACACTGTACGAATATAACTAATAGCCTTCAGGATTTCATCCGTTGTTAAACCATCACCTGTATGACCTTCTAGCTGATTGTGCCAGATAAACATAGTGCCACCGGAAATGCCTGGTGTGCCATTAGCAATAGTTTCAAACATGCCTTTATCGGTACCATTTTTTGCATAAACCCATCTAGTATCGAATGCACCCACGCCACCGTTCTTAACAAGTGAAGGCGCCATCAGACCGCCTAAATTACCACCATGACAACCAGTACATCCATTATATGACAGCACTTTTTTGCCTTGTTTTGCGGCTTCAGCATCTGCTGCAAATTTTGCGGTGTATGGGTTCTTGCAGGTTGCTAGAAATTCCTTTACTTCTGGTGTATCGGTATCCGTGCCTTTGATCACGAATGGGCTATTATCTTTTGTTGAAACAAAATCACACGCTGCCTTCGCTTGGAATGAAAATGTAAGGCCGACCAATGTCAACATAGAAATAATTAAAGTTGATCTTAATGCTTTATTGCTAAACATGCTATCTCCTAATCTTTTTATACAAATATACAAATATATGCAACGGCTTATGCACACTGCACATCCAAACGTATGCTCAACTTCTGAACATAATTCATGTTGCATTGACATTATTTTTATAACAAAATTCAGTCTAATCCAATCCTTTTATTTTTGCAATGTTAAACTATCTGCCGGTCAAAATTTGACCTTGCGTAGGTTGTAAAATGCCAATATAATGTTGGGTTACTACAAATTCATGCGCGCTCAAACGCGCATACATATATTTAAGTGCCGTTTACAGCGGCTATATTGAGGCTATATATTATGAAAGATGGAATACATCCAGAATACCGCGACGTTATTTTTCAAGACATCGGTGCAGATTTTACTTTTATGACGCGCTCTACTATTGCAGCTAGAGACACCATTAAATGGACTGACGGTAAAGAGTATCCTCTTGTTAAGATCGAAGTTTCATCAAAATCACACCCGTTCTACACTGGTAAACAAATGATTTTAGATACGGCTGGTCGTGTTGATAAATTCCGTAAGAAATACGGTATGTAATTATTATTTGTAGCTAACGCTATAATAATAATCAGAACAAAGGCAGCTTAGGCTGCCTTTTTATTTATTGACTCGTCATTGAAAATCCTTATAAAGCTATTTTATCTGCGACATTCAGTTAAAATTACGCTCTAAGTTAAACACTAACCCATAAGTCAACCTATGCGCTTTCAACTTGATCATGACTGGCAAGGCAACATGTCAAAACCTCGCGCGCACGTAGGTGAGGCTGTTAAAACACAGCTGTTACTATTGCTATGCGCCATATGGATCGTGCTCGGTCTAATTGGTCATGCGCCATGGAAACCACTTGAAACTACCGGCATCAGCATTGTAAAGACGATAGTTGACGGCGGCAGCTTGATTGCACCTTTGGCTAACGGTGAAACTTCGCTAGAACTACCCCCTCTCTATTACTTAAGTGCAGCAGCGAGTGCAGAATTACTCAGCCCCATGCTTGCGGTGCATGACGGGGCTCGCTTAATCAATATCTTTTGGCTAACAATCATCCTGCTAATGGTAGGTATGACTGGGCGAGAATTATGGGGACGTGGGGTGGGTCGGCATGCGACGCTCATCATGATTGGCACAATCGGTCTTATCGTTAGTGCACATAGTCTAGGCGCTGAAGTAGCTGGCCTTGCAAGCGTGTCTAGCGGATTCTACGCCTTAGCCCTTTGTAAGCGCAGACCTTGGCGAGCAAGTGGGCTATTAGGCTTAGCGCTTGGCTTAGGATTTTTAAGCTACGGCCTCATGCCATTAATGATCTTAATTAGCACCGCATTGATGCTAGGCTTACTGTTTAAGACTTGGCGCACATTAAGCTTTGCCAAAGTCATCATGACTGCCACCTTAATCGCGACTCCCTTCATTGCCAGTTGGTTATTCATGTTTCATTATAATCAGCCACTACTGTTTGGCAAATGGTGGCAAATGAACCTCAACATATTTCATTACCACAATCATCAATATTTTCTGAAAATTTTAGTGTGGTATGCCTGGCCAGCTTTCCCCTTGGCTCTTTGGAGTTTATGGCGTTACCGCCTGCAATTGATATCTAAACCTAAGTTCCAACTAATTATTAGCTTCTTCTTATGCGGCCTAATCTTCCTTGGATTTGGTGCGGGCGCCAAGGACACGAGTGCCCTGCCACTACTTATCTCCTTGGTCGCCTTGGCCGCAGGTAGTGTTGAGCATCTTAAGCGTGGTGCTGCATCAGCACTTAATTGGTTTGGCATCATTTTATTCGGGTTAATCGGATTTTTAATTTGGCTAGGGTGGATTGCGATGATCACTGGATACCCTCCTAAAATTAAAGAGCGTTTGCAGTTTTTATCTGGTGCCTATAGCACCAGTTTCAATTGGCTTATATTTTTAGTTGCGGTAGTTATCTCTATTATTTGGTTCGTAGTTTGCGTTCGCGCTAAACAAACCAACCGATCAACAGTCAGCAACTGGGCTGTTGGCATGACCTTCGGCTGGAGTCTGCTGATGACACTCTGGCTACCATTACTCGACTCTGCAAGAAGTTATCAACCTGTATTTCTTGGTATGCATCAAGCAATCCCTAAACATTACAATTGCATTAACAGTCTACGTGTAGGTCAGCCACAACGCTTACTAGTCAACTATTACACTAACATTACGCTAAAGCCAGTGACAAATTTAAAGCAATTAAGCTGTGATTTATATCTAATACAAACGACTCGAAGCGCGAGTAATGTTCAGCCCGAGCAAGAGGCTAAATTGATTTGGAGAGGGAAGCGAGCTGCAGATAGAAAAGAAAGCTTTAGCTTATATCAAAATAAGCGCTGAATGCGTTAGACCGCTTATAGTGCCAACAGCATTTTACTGCCGGCTAGAAGCAAGACTAAAGATAATAACTTTTTAATAGCTGGATTACCTAAGCGACGACTACCGTAATCAGCCCCAATCAATCCACCTAAAACCGCCGCAATAATCCAATATGGAAGCGCGCCAGGCATAACGGATTGCTTCGTTAAAACTCCAATCAAACCTGATATTGAGTTAGCTAAAATCAAAGCCGCGGCTACGCCAGAAATCACTTTGGTCTCAGCCCATTTAAAAAATAACAATAGTGGGCTCAAAAGCACGCCGCCTCCAATTCCTGTGAGGCCTGCTAGCAAACCTAATATCGCGCCTATTCCCAGCAATAAAGGTGCTGAAGCCGGCACAGGGTTTAATTGGTAGTCTTTTTTCGCTTGCGTAAAAATGTGTATCGCTGAAAAAATAAGGACTAACCCTACGATGGGTTTGTAAAAATGATTAGGCAAACTAATGAGACCGCCAACATATGCCATTGGCACAGAGGCGATGGCTAGGGGAATGAATATGCGCCATGAGAACGCCCCTATGCCATAAAACTTATAGATTGCGATACTAGCCACAAAGATATTAAGGACCAACGCTGCAGGGCGCATGGACTCCGGTGCAACATTCATCAAGGCCATTGCGGCTAGATATCCTGAAGCCCCCCCATGGCCTACTGCTGAGAAAATAAGGGCCGCCAAAAATATTAGCGGCACGAGAAGATAGATTTCAGTACTTGGCATGATGCGCTACAGACTAAATAGCAATACTAATGCAGGTGCTCTTTAATGGCATCGCGTACAATATCCTCTAAGCCGACACCATTCTTTTCTGCGACATGCTCCATAATCTGAAGCCGCATATTACGCGCCCAAAAGTTGGTCAAATGCTTGGCAATGTCTTTCTTTGCCAGCTCTGTATCAGGAAAAGATTTGTAAAAATCGCCAATTTGATTGGCCATAGTAATTAAATGTTCTATCTGCATACGTACCGACTCTTTTAATTTTTAATTAATGTGGGATTTATTTGTTTTGGGTGACTGTACACCACATAAGCCTTATTGCGTGCAAATCCCACTAGCGTTAAACCACATTGCTCGGCAATTCTCACGGCCAACCCTGTTGGCGCCGAAATAGCCACCAGCATATTCACACCTGCGCTTGCGGTTTTTTGTACCATTTCATAACTAGCGCGACTGCTGGTCACAATAAAGCCATCACCTCGCCGCTCAAGCTTTGCTAGTGCACCAATCAGCTTATCTAACGCATTATGCCGACCCACGTCTTCGCGTACCACGGTGACAGTACCGTCAGCCAAGGCCCAAGCACTAGCATGCGTGGCGCCGGTTTGTTGCTGCAGCTTTTGATGTAAAGGGAGCGCTTGTAATGCGCCTAAGATCGCGCTGCGCTGGAACACCACCGGCGACTGTAACTTTGGCGGGTAACGCATGGCCTGTGCTAGGCTTTCTGCGCCACACAAACCACAGCCGGTTTTTCCAGCTAGTGTGCGCCTATGATTTTTCAGTTCAGTAAAGCGCTCGCTCGAAATCTGGCAATGTAGCTCTATGCCATTTTTCTGCACCTGAATTTCAATGCTATACAGCTCACTCTTATCCAACACAATGCCTTCAGATAAAGAAAAGCCTAAAGCAAAGTCTTCTAAATCTTGCGGTGTCGCCAGCATCACCGCATGCGAAATGCCATTGTAAATCAAGGCAATTGGAGTTTCTTCGGCCAACTGGTCTTGTTCGTGGTACTCACCCCCATCGCGCGACCTAGTCACCTCAAAGCACGCTAAGGGTTCGGTTGCTGTACATACCTCTGTATCAGCATCACCAAGGCTGTCATCTAACGAGCATTGCATGCTTGATTACTCTATACGGGCCGCATCTTGATCTTTGCCAGCAAAAGCTAACTGCGCTTCACTGAATGTTTTGTAATGTTGCTGCCAATCAGAAAGCTGATTGACACGAGCCACCTGCACAGCAGTTACCTTAAATTCTGGGCAGTTAGTAGCCCAGTCAGAGTTGTCTGTAGTAATTACATTGGCACCAGATTCCGGATGGTGGAAGGTGGTGTAAATCACGCCAGGTTGCACTCGATCTGTAATTTTGACACGCAACACGGTTTCTCCTGCACGACTGTTGATGCCTACCCAGTCTCCCTCTTTAACACCGCGCTCCTCTGCATCGTGTGGATGGATTTCAACCAAGTCTTCATGATGCCAACTCACATTTTTAGTACGGCGGGTTTGCGCACCTACATTGTATTGGGAAAGGATACGGCCCGTGGTTAGAATCAGTGGGTATTTAGCAGTCACTTTTTCTGTAGTCGGCACATAGTCGGTCACAAAGAATTTACCCTTACCACGCACAAATTCATCTACGTGCATCGTCGGCGTTCCCTCTGGATGCTCGTCATTACAAGGCCATTGGATACTACCAAGTTCATCAAGTTTTTTGAAGCTTACGCCACTAAAAGTCGGGGTCAACGACGCAATCTCAGCCATAATTTCTGAAGCATGGTTATATTTCATTTCATAACCCAAGGCCGTAGAAAGCTTGGCGGTGATTTCCCAATCTTCAAAACCATTTTTCGGTGCCATCACGCGGCGCACAGGTGAAATCCTACGTTCAGCATTGGTAAAGGTACCGCTTTTTTCTAGGAAGGAAGCGCCTGGGAAAAATACGTGTGCGTACATTGCCGTTTCATTCAAGAATAGATCCTGCACAATGACGCATTCCATAGACTCTAGAGCATGGGTTACATGTTGCGTATCAGGATCAGATTGGGCAATATCTTCGCCCACGCAATATAGGGCTTTAAAACTACCCTCGATTGCATAATCAAGCATATTGGGAATACGTAGGCCTGGCTCTGCACTTAAAGGCCTGCCCCATGCAGATTCAAATAGGGCCCGCGTCGCCTCATCAGACACGTGACGATAGCCTGGATACTCATGTGGCATAGAGCCCATATCACAAGAACCCTGCACATTATTTTGCCCGCGCAATGGATTCACGCCCACACCCTCACGGCCAACATTCGCGGTCGCCATCGCTAGATTAGCAATACCCATGACCATGGTCGAACCTTGGCTGTGTTCGGTCACGCCTAAGCCATAGTAAATCGCTGCATTGCCACCGGTTGCATATAACCTTGCTGCAGCGCGCAAGCTTGCGGCGTCTACGCCGATTACTTCAGCCAAAGCTTCCGGTGAATTATCAGCATGCGCTACAAAGTCACGCCATGCTACAAAGGAATCCCACTCGCAACGCTCTTTTACAAAAGTCTCATCCACTAAACCTTCGGTCACAATCACATGCCCTAAAGCCGAGACCAGCGCCACGTTGGTACCTGGGCGCAGCTTTAAATGATAATCAGCGCGGATATGCGGTGAGTTATCCACTAAATCAATCTCACGCGGATCTGCAATGATTAATTTAGCCCCAGCGCGTAAGCGGCGTTTCATTTGTGACGCAAATACAGGATGGCCATCAGTTGGGTTCGCACCAATAACAAATATAACGTCGGCAGCCATGACAGAATCAAATGTTTGCGTACCGGCAGATTCGCCCAAAGTTTGTTTTAAACCGTAACCTGTAGGGGAATGGCAAACCCGAGCACAGGTATCGACGTTATTGACGCCAAGGGCTGCGCGTACTAATTTTTGCGTTACGTACACCTCTTCATTGGTGCAGCGTGATGAAGTGATGCCACCAACGGCATCTTTACCATATTGGTTTTTAATCCGCGTCAATTCACTTGCTGCATAATTAATAGCTTCATCCCAGCTCACGGTCTGCCAAGGGTCGCTAATATTCTTACGTATCATCGGTGTGGTAATACGATCTTGGTGTGTCGCATAACCCCATGCAAAACGACCTTTAACACAGGAGTGTCCATGATTAGCACCGCCGTTTTTATTCGGCGTCATCCGCACCACTTCTTCGCCTTTCATTTCAGCATTAAACGAACAACCCACACCACAATAGGCGCAAGTAGTTGTCACGCTATGCTCGGGAGTCCCCGCTTCAATCACGGTTTTTTCCATTAATGTCGCAGTTGGGCAAGCTTGCACACAAGCACCACAAGACACACATTCCGATTCCATGAAATTATTAATGCCCGCAGCCACCTTAGACTCAAAACCACGGCCAGAAATAGTCAGTGCGAAAGTGCCCTGTGTTTCTTCACATGCGCGGACGCAACGTGAGCACACGATACATTTACTAGGATCAAAAGTGAAATAAGGGTTAGATTCATCTTTGACTGCTTTAAGGTGATTTTCACCTTTATCGTCATAACGCACTTCTCGCAGACCCACAGCCCCTGCCATATCTTGCAACTCACAATCGCCATTAGCGGCGCAAGTCAAACAATCCAAAGGATGGTCTGAAATGTATAGTTCCATGGTCCCTCTGCGAATATCCGCAAGCTTGGGTGTTTGTGTATGCACTTTGAGGCCTGAGGCTACTGGGGTGGTGCATGAGGCTGGATAACCTCGCCTACCTTCAATTTCCACGACGCAAAGACGGCATGATCCAAATGGCTCTAAGCTATCTGTGGCGCATAGCTTAGGCACATTAATGCCAGCTAATATTGATGCGCGCATAATCGAGGTGCCTTCAGGCACCGTCACTTCTCTATCGTCAATGGTCAACGTCACCAGCACATCTGATGTGCGCGCTGGAGTACCATAATCCAACTGATCATCAAAGCTAGTTCGGCTATGCTCTTGCGTTGGCTTGCTATATTTAATATCGTCCATATTCAGTGTCTCCAACCGCGGGCCCAAGTGTAGCTTAGGCGGCGGCGCTCGCTTTCTTAGTCTCAAAATCTTCAGGGAAATGGTTCATTGCGCTTAATACTGGGTATGGGGTCATGCCACCCAATGCACATAGGGATCCATTAAGCATGGTGTCACTTAGGTCGCGCACCAATTTAATATTTTTTACTGTATCTTTACCCGCGATAATTTGATCCATCACCTCGGCGCCACGAGTTGAGCCTATGCGACATGGTGTGCACTTACCGCAAGACTCAATCGCGCAAAACTCAAAAGCATAACGCGCCATTACTGCCATATCAACAGAGTCGTCAAAGGCAACAATACCACCGTGACCAAGCACCGCCCACAACTGACTAAAAGCCTCGTAATCCAAAGGCGTGTCAAATTGACTTTCCGGCAAAAATGCACCTAGCGGGCCACCGACTTGGACCGCACGAATAGGTCGACCTGTGGCTGATCCGCCGCCAAAATCGTAAAGCAACTCACGCAGGGTCGCGCCAAATGCTAATTCGACTAGCCCGCCTTGTTTGATATTTCCAGCCAGTTGAATCGGCAAAGTACCGCGTGAGCGACCCATGCCGTAGTCCGCGTAGTACTGGGCACCTTTATGCAGAATAATGGGCACTGTTGCCAATGAAATCACATTATTGACTACGGTAGGCTTACCAAATAAACCCTCAATCGCTGGCAGTGGTGGTTTAAAACGCACTTGACCGCGCTTACCCTCTAAGCTTTCTAATAATGAAGTTTCTTCACCACAAACATAGGCGCCGGCGGCTCGTCGCACCTCTAAATGAAATGCTCTGCCACTATCTAAAATATCAGCGCCTAAGTAACCCGCCTGATTGGCCACTTCTATCGCTGCATTCAGTGTCACTAATGCGTGTGGATATTCAGAACGTAAATAGATGTAACCTTGTGTAGCGCCTACTGCAATGGCAGCGATGGTCATGCCTTCGATTAAAACAAAAGGATCGCCTTCCATAATCATGCGATCTGAATATGTACCTGAGTCACCCTCATCGGCATTACATACGATGTATTTTTGCTCAGACTGACAACCAAGCACCGTATTCCATTTAATGCCGGTAGGAAAAGCTGCACCACCACGGCCACGTAAACCTGAGTCAGTAACCGTTTTGACTATCTCGTTAGCTGACAAAGTTAAAGCATTTTTTAGTCCCTGGTAACCCTCATGAGCAATATAGTCAGTCAGTGAAATCGGGTCAGTAATTCCAACTCTAGCAAAAGTTAAGCGCTGTTGTTTTTTAAGCCAAGGCAACTCTTCTGTTAGACCCAGATTTAATGCATGGGCTTTTCCATGCGCGAAATCTGCATCAAATAATGACGGCACATCTCGTACTTTAACTGGACCATAGGCTACGCGTCCAGACGCTGTAGATACTTCTACCATTGTTTCCAGCCAATATAGGCCACGGGAACCATTGCGAATAATGTGCACGTCTAAACCACGTTTTTTCGCCTCATTGCCAATGGCTAAGGCCACCTTTTCTGCACCCATCGACAGCGCGCTTGAATCTCTAGGGATGTATATTTTAATCGTCATACTAAGCCGTAGCCTCCGCAACTAAAGCATCTAAATCAGCGGCAGAGACACGTCCGTAGATTTCATCATCCATCATCACCGCGGGTGAAAGCGCGCAATTACCCAAGCAATACACCGGCTCCAAACTGATGGCATCATCTTTTGTGGTTTGGTGATAATCAATATTCAAACATTGCTTCGCATGCGCTTCCAACGCAACAGAGCCCATCGCTTGACATGATTCTGCGCGGCAAATTTGCAGCGTATGTCGGCCAGGCTTATGCGTGCGGAAGTGATGATAAAAAGTCACTACGCCATGCACTTCGGCGACTGATAAATTTAACGCTTTAGCAATAGGCTTATAGGAAGACTCTGGCACATAGCCCACTTCATCTTGAATGGCATGCAGCAGGGGCAACAATGCCCCTGGTATCTGTTGATGCTTCGCGATCAAGGCATCTATTTTTATTGGCAAATCTTGCAAGTTAACTCTCCAAAACGACCATTACTGCCGATAATATTTCAACTATAAATCTAGCTGTATACAAAATGGTATATTACACTGATTGAATATAACTTTGTGTACGACAATTCATGATTTTAAAAGTGCCTCTCAGCGCAAAAAATAAGATGTCAACCGCCCCCAAAATGCTCATTGATCAGCATGGTCGACGGGTGGATTATATTCGCCTGTCAATTACCGATCGCTGTGATTTCCGCTGCGTATATTGCATGGCCGAGTCGATGACATTTTTACCGCGTGCAGAAGTACTAAGCCTAGAGGAATGTGCTCGTCTAGTGAGCATATTCGTTGCAATGGGCGTAAACAAAGTACGCATTACCGGTGGCGAACCCTTGGTGCGTAAAAATGCATTATGGCTATTTTCAGCCATTGGCCAACTGGAGGGACTGCAAGAGTTAGTGCTTACTACCAATGGAAGTCAGTTGGAATTTCAAGCGCAAGATTTAAAAAATGCAGGCGTGAAACGTATCAATATTAGCATTGATAGCCTAGATGCTGATCGCTTCAAAACCATTACCCGCACTGGCGAACTCGCTAAAGTATTGCGTGGCATACAAGCCGCAAAAATAGCTGGCTTTGAAAGCATTAAAATGAATACCGTGCTGATGCGTGGCTTTAACGAAGATGAAGCACTTAACCTACTTGAATTTGCTATTCAACAGGAAATTGATATCTCCTTCATTGAAGAAATGCCACTTGGCGATGTGAACCACATGCGTGCTTCCACTTTTGTCAGCAATCATGACACCTTAAAACAATTACAAACCCAATATGCGCTGATTGCCAGTACAGAAACGACTGGTGGTCCAGCCCGTTATTGGCGCGTCCCCAACACCTCAACCAAAATTGGGTTTATTTCGCCACATAGTCATAATTTTTGTGAAGCTTGCAACCGAGTACGTATTACTTGTAAAGGTGAGTTGTACTTATGCTTGGGTCAGGAAAGTAAGATAGATTTGATGCCGCTATTGCGCAACCATCCACATGACGATCAACCTTTGATTGACGCAATTGTAGCCAGCATGCAGATTAAACCCAAAGGCCATGATTTTGATTTGAGTCGTGCGCAACCATCCATCATTCGCTTTATGTCACATACCGGCGGATAAATGACAGCCATTACCGGTGTCATTTTAGCGGGCGGGCAAGGTCGGCGCATGGCTGGTAACGTTTCACAGCAAGCCGTTGAAAAGGGTTTAGTCCACTTTTTAGGAGAGCCTATGGTCGCACATGTCGCGCATCGGTTAGCGCCTCAAGTTAGCCAAGTCTTCATCAATGCCAATCAGCATATTGCAAGCTATGCGACCTTGGGCTACCCCGTAATTGCAGACCATATTGATGGTTATGCAGGGCCTTTGGCAGGCTTGCATGCAGGCATGCAAGCAGCCCACAACCCATTTGTATTAACGGCTCCATGTGACTCTCCTTTACTGGCACTTGATTTGGCAGAAAGATTATTGACAGCGCTCCTCGCCAACGCCGCCGACATTGCGATAGCTAAAACCGGCACTCAAGTGCATCCAGTATTTTGTCTGTGCAAAAAAAACTTGTTACCTCATCTAGAAAGCTATTTGCAATCAGGCGGCCGTAAATTTGATGCCTGGTATAGAAGCCTTAACTGTGTTGAAGTGACTTTTGATGACAACCCAAATGCTTTTGCCAACATCAACACACCGGCAGATTTAATTGCCCTTGAAGCCACACATGACCATCGCCAATAAACCTATTTTAGCGTTTTGTGCTGCAGTGAGCGGCATCGGAAAAACTACCCTGCTTACCCAACTGATTCCATTACTAGTCGCCAAAGGACTGCGTATTTCGGTGATAAAGCACGCGCATCACAGCTTTGATATTGATCATGAAGGTAAAGATAGCTTTCTATTGAGAGAGGCCGGAGCCGTACAAATGCTCCTCGGATCTCGCAAGCGATGGGCCCTAATCACCGAGCTTGATCGTATTGCTGAGCGAGATACCAACCTAGACATTGGTCTTAATGAATTACTGGCACAGTTAGACCAAAGTTTGATTGATTTAATTCTAGTGGAAGGCTTCAGGCACGAACCTATACCTAAGATTGAAATCTACCGTGCTAGCGTCAATCAATTATTGCTTGCTGACAGTGACCCCAGCATTATCGCCATCGCTTGCGATGGGCAAGTCAACACATCTCTGCCGACGTTAGACCTGAATAATGTGCCTATGTTGGTTGAATTTATCTTAAACTGGCTACCTTGCAATCAAGCCCCTTTACAAAAACGATGACAACCAATTCCATTAGTAAGCTTATTAGTGGCACGCATGGCATGGATGATTACGACCCGAACTCCATGTCCGTGGCAAAGGCAAGACTGCATATACGCAACTATTTAAATCCTATCACTGAGTACGAGCTTGTAGATTTACGTAGTTCACTGGACCGCATATTGGCAACGGATATATTATCGCCAGCCAATGTGCCCAACTACGACAACTCTGCCATGGATGGCTACGCTTTTAATGCAGATGATATTACACCCAATGCATCTACGAAGTTAACGATCATTGCTACCATCTTTGCTGGCAAAGCTTTTGATGGCACACTTGCAGCTAGAGAATGCGTGCGTATTATGACTGGTGGCGCCATGCCCAAGGGTGCAGATACGGTCATCATGCAAGAGCGCGTCCAATGTGAAGCCAATAGCATTCACTTTACCGAGGCACCTAAACGCACGATGAACGTGCGCTATGCTGGAGAAGACTTAAAGCTGGGACAAGTCGTACTTACAAGCGGGCATTTGATGCGTGCCGCAGATTTAGGCCTGCTTGCCTCATTAGGTATAGCAAAAATTCTGGTCTATCGCAAACTGAAAGTGGCCTTTTTCTCAACAGGTGATGAGCTGGCAAGCGTAGGACAGTCGCTGGAAATCGGACAGGTTTACGATAGTAATCGTTATACCTTGCATGGCATGTTGACACGCATGGGCGTTGAAGTGATTGATATGGGGGCAATTCCAGATAATCCAGATTTGCTGAAAAACACTTTACTGGCTTCCTCTGAACTAGCAGATGTGGTGATTTCTAGTGGTGGTGTTTCTGTCGGTGAAGCCGATTATATGAAACTTTTATTAACTAAACATGGGCAAGTAGTGTTTTGGAAAATAGCAATGAAACCAGGCAGACCTCTGGCTTACGGCAAAGTTGGCGATGCCCATTACTTTGGTTTGCCCGGCAACCCAGTAGCCGTCATGGTCACATTTTATCAATTCGTGCGCGAAGCGATGTTGGTGCTAATGGGACAACTCCAACCAACGCAACTACCCATGTTTAATGTAGAGTGTACTGAAAATATCCGAAAAATGACCGGTCGCACTGAGTTTCAACGTGGCGTGTTATTTGCTGATAAAGATGGTATTTGGAAGGTTAAACCCACCGGCGCTCAAGGTTCGGCGATTCTCAGCTCAATGTCGCTCGCCAATTGTTTTATTGTGCTAGATGAAGCTACAGGCAATTTGAGTGCAGGGGCCATCGTGCAGGTGCAAGTCTTGGATGGCCTTGTTTAATATTGGCTGCATATAGCCAATACTAATTGCTGCATAACATCTGAGCCACCTTGTTGTATAATTTTGCTCTAATTCACCCGTAGAAATTTTTATCATTTAGGTTATTGTTCTTTGAATCTCGCAGTGAAACACGCTCCCGCTAATGAAAGAATGCTAATTTGGGCCATTATTTGCTCAATGCTTTTGCACGCTTTTTTAGTGGTAGTGATCCCCAATCTAAACTTTGAGAAAGTTAAATTACGTCAGGTATTAAATATTGAGCTGGTAAAAACTCCGGAACCACCGCCAATCACCCCGCCAGCGCCTAAACATCCGGAGATTAAAACACAGCCAACCATCAAAACCTTAACCAAGCCTACTCGAAGTAAAGAGGCGCCCCCTCCCCCTCCTGCTGTGCAAACTGAAGTATTGGCAGTAGCACCTAAGGTTGATGCGTTACCATCGCCAGTTCCGCCAGTGCCCATTATGGTTCCAGAGCCGCCCAAACTGATCGTGCCTAGTCAAGCCGAAATTAACGCTGCACTTAATGGCTACAACAGTGCTTTATGGGGAAAGATTGGCAAATATAAGCAATATCCGAAAATTGCACAGATGCGTGGTTGGCAAGGCGAGGTTATTGTAGAGTTACTGCTTGATGGTAATGGCAAACTCAAATCAAAAAAAATTCTCACCAGTAGCGGTTACGAGGTGCTTGATAAACAAGCCCTGGAAATGATTGATAAGGCTGCTCCATTCCCATCGCCGCCAGAGGCGCTTCGTGCAAGCAGTTTCAGCATCACAGTGCCGATTCCATTCAGGTTGGAATAACTGCCTGACATCCGATAAATAAATATTGTCATATTCATGCGATATGCTATTGCCTTAATCAGGCTTTTTATCAACAATAACATAAGCACTTAATTTAGAAAGTTATGAACACTTCAATGCTCAATCAATCTGTTCCAGATTTTCTATTACCAGCAACCAGTGGTAAAAATTTTCAACTCTCAGATTACCTTGGTAAGAATTTAGTCATTTATTTTTACCCTAAAGACTCAACCCCAGGGTGCACCACACAGGGCATTCAATTCAGAGACGCTTACGCAGATTTCCAACAGCGCGATACTGAAATATTTGGCATATCGCGTGACAGCATAAAATCACATGAAAACTTTAAGGCTAAATTTACATTCCCATTTGAATTGCTTAGTGACAGTGAAGAGTTAGCATGCAGTTTATTTGGTGTAATAAAGATGAAAAACATGTATGGTAAGCAAGTAAGGGGGATAGAGCGCAGTACCTTTGTTATTGATAAAAACGGAATCCTAATTAAAGAGTGGCGTGGCGTTAAAGTTGAAGGTCACGTCGCAGAAGTCCTGAATTGCATACAATCTCTCTAACTTTATTTTTTCACTTCTATAGAAAGTAGTTTATGGCTAAAAAACCGCAAGGCGCCGCTAAGCTTTTTGTCCTTGATACTAATGTGTTGATGCACGACCCCTCAAGCTTATTTCGCTTTGAGGAACATGACATCTTCTTACCGATGGTCACCCTAGAAGAGCTAGACAACAACAAAAAGGGTGTGACTGAGGTTGCCCGTAATGCGCGTCAGGCTAGTCGTTATTTAGAAGAAATTGTAGGGACTAATTTAGTTAATCTTGAACTGGGTTGCCCACTTGCAATCAATGGTAATCGCCACCTTACCGGCAGATTGTTTCTGCAAACCACCCAAGTTAATGTTGAGTTGCCAGGCCTCGCTGGTAGCATTGCAGATAACCAAATCCTGGCCGTAGTACTAGATTTAAGGAAACGGTTCCCAGAGCGCCAAGTAACCTTGGTCAGCAAAGACATCAATATCCGCATTAAAGCGCGCGCTTTAGGCATGCCAGCAGAAGATTACTTCAACGACAAAGTATTAGAAGACTCAGAAATCTTATACAGCGGCATGAAGGAATTGCCTGCAGATTTCTGGGATAAACACAGCAAAGCGATGGAATCATGGCAAGAATCAGGCCGTATGTTTTACCGCCTAACAGGGCCATTATGTAAAACATTTCTCATTAATGAGTTTGTATTTTTTGAGTATGACAAACCATTTCATGCCATTGTTCGTAGCTTGGATGGCAACACAGCGGTATTAGAAATTGTTAAAGATCATTTGCAGGCCAAGCATAATGTATGGGGTATTACGGCACGTAATCGCGAACAAAACTTCGCACTAAACTTACTCATGGATCCAGAAGTTGATTTCGTTAGCTTGCTCGGGCAAGCCGGTACTGGTAAGACTTTGCTTACCTTAGCGTCTGCACTTACCCAAGTGCTTGATAAGAAAATATATTCTGAAATCATCATGACCCGCGTGACCGTGCCTGTCGGAGAGGATATCGGCTTTTTACCAGGGACTGAAGAAGAGAAAATGGCGCCATGGATGGGGGCACTGGAAGATAACTTAGAAGTCCTTAATCGCGGCGATGACGAGGCTGGAGAATGGGGTCGCGCCGCCACACAAGACTTAATTCGAAGCCGAATTAAAGTTAAATCATTAAACTTTATGCGGGGTCGTACTTTTTTAAATAAATTCTTAATCATAGATGAAGCGCAAAACCTAACGCCTAAACAGATGAAAACGCTGATCACGCGGGCGGGTCCGGGGACTAAAGTAGTTTGTCTAGGCAATATTGCCCAAATTGACACCCCTTATTTGACTGAAGGTAGTTCTGGACTCACCTATGTCGTTGATAGATTTAAGGGCTGGAGTCACAATGGTCATGTCACTTTACAGCGTGGTGAACGTTCACGATTGGCTGATTTTGCTGCAGAAGCCTTGTAAGCGGCATGCGTAAAGGGTTCTATACTTTACTAACGGCACAGTTCCTATCGGCTCTAGCTGACAATGCTTTGTTGTTTACGGCGATTGCCTTACTTCAACAAATGCATGCCCCAGACTGGCATAAACCCTTGTTGTTACAGTTTTTTGTTATCTCCTACATTGTACTCGCGCCTTTTGTCGGCTCATTTGCCGATGCACTCCCCAAAGGCCGCGTCATGTTTATTTCAAATGGCATTAAGTTTTTGGGTAGTTTATCCATGATCTTAGGCATGCCACCCCTATTTGCCTACGGCATTGTTGGCATAGGCGCGGCTGCCTATTCCCCCGCAAAGTATGGCATATTGACCGAACTACTCCCCCCCAATAAATTAGTAAGTGCCAATGGATGGATGGAAGGCTCAACGGTGATTGCGATCATCTTAGGCGCTATTATTGGTGGCAAAATGGCTAGCCTCAATCCTCAGTTCTCTATGATTGCAATTACTTCTCTATATTTAGTCGCTGCAATTTTTAATATGTTTATTCCAAAATTACCGATAGACCATAGCATCCCTAAAAAAAACCTTCTGTATATTTTGCGTGATTTCTACCAGTCTTTTATCGCCCTATGGCGCGATCCTCAAGGACAAGTTTCACTTTCGGTTACCACCTTATTTTGGGGTGCTGGCGCCACTTTAAGGTTAGTTGTTATCGCTTGGGCGGCCTCTGCATTAAGCTTTGGTTTAGATCAAGCAACACTTCTCACAGCAGCTGTCGCATTAGGTGTGGCGATAGGGTCTGTGATTGCCGCGCGCTTTATTACCCTTGAAAATTCTGTAAAAGTACTTCCTGCTGGAATTCTGATGGGAGTATTGGTAATCGCAATGGTATGGGCAACCGAGTGGCACTGGGCTTCACTGCTTTTATTGGTGATAGGCATACTGAGTGGATTTTTCGTGGTGCCGCTTAATGCCCTATTACAGCACCGTGGACATCTGCTGATTGGGGCTGGCCACTCTATCGCAGTGCAAAATTTTAATGAAAACTTAGGCATCCTATTGCTAAGCGGAGCTTATACCATGATGGTAAGGGCTGGCTTAGACATTGATCATATCGTTGTCATTTTTGGCTTATTTGTCATCACCTCCATGAGCATGATCAACCGACTTTATCGCCGCCAAATTCAAATGGCCTTGCATACACCCCTCTAATTAATTAGTGCAGCTTTACCTGTGATTCGGTGCGCCTAGTAATGAGTCGCGCCAAAGTTTGTAGGGCCACCGTCCATATTCCATGCAATGCCATCAAGTGCATTTTGTGCAAAGATTGATACATTAGGCGCGCAATTAAACCTTCAATATACATGCTGCTTCCAGAAAGGCTACCCATTAGATTGCCCACCGTAGTGTAGCGTCCCAAATTGACTAATGATCCGTAATCGCGATAACTAAACTCAGGCATGTCTGTTTTTCCAGCCACACGCTGCCTCACTGACTTAAGCAACATAGAGGCTTGCTGATGCGCTGCCTGAGCACGCGGAGGTACGTTACTATCAGCATGTCCAGGCCAAGGGCAAGCAGCACAATCACCAAAGGCGAAAATATTTTCGTCTAAGGTTGTTTGTAATGTTCGACCCACCACTAACTGATTAATACGATTGGTTTCTAAGCCATCAATTCCATTCAGAAAATCCGGCGCTTTGATTCCGGCAGCCCATACCACTAGCGCTGATGGTAAAAAACGGCCTGTGTGGGTATAAACGCCTTGCGCTGTGACCTCGGTCACACGTTCTCCTGTAAATAAATGTACGCGTAATTTTCTTAATTCCATACGCACAGAGTCGGAAAGTTTTGGAGGTAGCGCAGGCAATACACGGTCATTAGCTTCAACCAATGAAATTTTCACATCACGATCTGGATCAATCTTGTCTAATCCGTAAGCAGCAAGTTCGCGTGTCGTGTTGTGAAGCTCTGCAGCAAGCTCAACACCGGTGGCTCCTGCACCTACTATTACCACCTCTAATTGCCCCGCCTGTAGCACGGCCTCCTGCGTTTGAGCGCGTACTAAAGCATTATGTAGTCGACGATGAAACTTTTCTGCTTGATCCTGTGTATCTAATGCAATTGAATACTCGCTAGCTCCTTTAATTCCGAAATCATTAGTTGTACTGCCAACGGCAATAATAAGGGTGTCATATCGAAAGGTGCGACTAGGTATAACTTCAATACCATCCTCATCGTAATATGGCGCAACGGAAATCTCGCGCTTGGCGCGGTTCAAATTTTCCATGCTCCCTAATCTAAACTTAAAATTGTGCCAGTGTGCTTGCGCAAGATAGACCAATTCATATTTTTCAGGATTCATGCTGCCAGCTGCAATCTCATGCAACAAGGGTTTCCAGACATGCGTTTTTGACTTATCAATCAAGGTAATAAGCGCTTTTCCTTTACGGCCAAGCGTATCACCAAGCTTAGTTGCCAATTCTAGGCCACCGGCGCCACCCCCTACGATAACAATATGATGCAAAGGACGTTGTTTGTTCTGATCCAAAAGTATTCTCATTTTTGACATAGGTGAAATAAAACTAACAATAAAAAATGCCTGCTGACTTTTAGCAGGCAATTTTTGAAATACTCAAAATTACTCGTTTCCAGTAATCTTGCTCATACTACGTATCCAAGCAATTACTTTCAATAGATCATCTGGTGTTATGCCATTATTAGGATCAGTCGGATCCATTAGACCTATTCCTTTTGCACCCATACCACCATTAGTACCATGCCATACAGTTTCAAACATGCCCTTGTTTGTAGCATCTTTAGGATAGCGATAATCTGGTCCTGTTAGTCCGGGTCCGACTTGGCCTTTAGCCTCAGGGCCATGACATTGAGTGCAAGAATATAACTGAAATATTTTCTTACCCTTGGCAATCGCTTCTGCATTGCCTATATAAGGATTTTTACTTGTATGCAAAAAATCGTTAGCTGCAGGCGTACTGAATAAAGCTTCAGCTATAAGCAACGGCTTTCCATCTTGAGTCGACACAAAATCTACTGCTTTGTCGCGACTACTGCTTGCAACAGAATGACTTTCGTCATTTTTATTACATGCACTAATCGTAAATAATATGAATAGCAAAAATAAATTAAGCTTGAAGTTACACATAAGACACCTCAAAAATTTAAAATAAAATTCTCTATGTTTTTCATTATATTAAGTCAATTAAATAAAAAACGGCTACTGTAATTGTA
>CAIRXI010000145.1 GCA_903882525.1 uncultured Pseudomonadota bacterium
AATGCCACCATTTTAATCGGTGAAACTACGACTAAACGAGACAGGATGGCGCATGAGATTATAGTATTTATGCTTATTCCACAATTTCTACTCATTGTATTAGTGGCCCTATTAGTCAATCTAGGTATTCGGCGAGGACTAATCTCTTTAGATCGCTTAAAGGATTTAATTTCTAAGCGTATGCCATCTGATACTAAGCCCCTGGAAGAGCAGTCCGCGCCAGAAGAGTTGCAGCCTTTATTGCACGCCATGAACGAATTATTGTTTAAAGTCAAAGGCGCGGTGGATGAACGCAATCAGTTTATTGCAAACGCGGCGCATCAACTTAAAACCCCATTAGCTGGGCTTAAAGTGCAAGCAGAAGCTGCACTCAGGGAAGAAAGTCTTGCCAGTACACATCATGCATTACAGCAAATTAGTGCCGGCAGTGACAACTTAGCTAGACTAGCCAATCAGTTATTGAGTTTGGCCCGTGCGGAACCAGAATCTAATGCCAGGGCAATGTTGCCAGTTGATTTGGTGCCATTGATTAATGAAGTAACGGCAGACTGGGTGCCTAAAGCCTTGGAAAAAAACATTGATCTAGGTGTAAGTTGCTTGTTTAGGCAGCGAAAAATTAATGGTAATGCCATGCTGTTACAAGAACTTCTTAACAATTTAATAGATAATGCCATTCGCTACAACCCGCCTGGTACCAAAGTGACTGTAGGGTTGGCTATGTTGAACAATGAGGTGGTGTTGTCGGTGCAAGATAATGGCCCCGGCATCGCCTTGCATGAGCAGCAGCAGGTGTTTGACCGATTTTATCGGGTGTTGGGTAATGTGGAGAGTGGTTGTGGTCTAGGTTTGGCCATTGTGCGGGAAATTGCCCATCAACATCAGGCGCGGGTTGAGTTAGGCTTTAGCAATGTTGTGCATTCATTGGGCACTAAAGTGAAGGTAATTTTTCAGCTGCCAGAAAGCACTAAGGATTAATGCGCAGTCTAAGTATCAGCGACTGACTGCGCACACTTCTTATTACTTTTTACGCTTGTCGTTTTCAATCAAAGCGTAAGCCGAGTGATTGTGTATCGACTCAAAATTTTCACTTTCAACCGTATAAGCTAATATACGTTTTTCTGCATCCAGTTGAGCCGCAACATCGCGTACCATGTCCTCTACAAATTTAGGATTGTCATAAGCACGCTCAGTTACAAATTTTTCATCTGGGCGTTTTAGTAAGCCATATAGTTCGCATGAAGCTTGTTTTTCTACTAAATCAATAATGTCTTCAATCCAAATAAAGTCATTAATCAGTGCTGTTACAGTCACGTGTGAGCGTTGGTTATGGGCGCCATAACTAGATATTTTTTTACTGCATGGACAAAGGCTTGTTACCGGCACTAACACTTTGACCGTAATTTCAAATTGGTCATGATGAATTTCACCAATAAATGTTACCTCGTAATCCAGCAGACTTTTGACGCCAGATACGGGTGCTGATTTATTGACAAAGTAAGGGAAGGTCATTTCTACATGGCCAGACTCTGCCTCTAAACGCTTCACCATTTCACGTAAAATTGTTTCAAAAGACTCCACAGAAATTGCATGTTCATTCATGTTTAGAATTTCAACAAAGCGCGACATATGAGTGCCTTTGAACTGCTGTGGCAAATGCACGTACATGTTAAACATGGCTACTGTATGTTGTTCTCCGCCAGATTTGTCTTTTACAACGACTGGGTGGCGTATAGACTTAATGCCGACTTTATCAATGGCAAGATGACGAGTGTCTACAGTATTTTGAACGTCTTCGATAGCAGATGGGGTTGTTGCTTGATTCATTTTCAATCCAGTTTAACGGTTAATTCTTAATAGTTGAGTATAACACTAGGTTAATTTTTGCTCAATTGCCTTGATGATGCCTGTAGCATCTAGACCGCATTCAGCCAGCATAGTTTCATGGTTGCCGTGTTCAATAAATTGATCTGGTAACCCTAGGCATAACACTGGCATATGTATGTTCAAGGCCTGCATTGCCTCTAACACCGCTGCACCAGCTCCGCCCATCAGTGCGTTCTCTTCTATGGTAACGAGTAAGTCATGGCTGTTAGCCAGCTTCGCAATCATGGCTGTATCAAGGGGTTTAATAAAGCGCATATTGGCTACGCTAGCATCAATGATTTCTCCAGCCTGCAAAGCAGGTACCAGCATTGAGCCAAAGGCAAGTAGCGCAACTCTTTTTCCTGCAACCTGCTGCATGGTTCGAAGCAACTGGGCTTTGCCTATTTCGATTGCCTGCATTTTGGGCTGTATCACTGCGCCACTGCCACTGCCTCGTGGGTAACGTACTGCGGCCAAGCCGTTGTGCATAAAGCCGGTATAAAGCATTTGCCGACATTCGTTTTCATCGCTAGGAGCCATCACCACAGTGTTGGGAATGCAGCGTAAATAACTTAAATCAAAGCTGCCAGCATGCGTGGGACCATCTGCGCCGACTAAGCCAGCACGGTCTATGGCCAATAACACTGGTAGTTTTTGCAGCGCTATGTCATGGATAAGCTGATCATAAGCACGCTGTAAAAAAGTACTGTAGATGGCCACTACTGGCTTTAATCCGTCGCAGGCGAGTCCAGCGGCAAAGGTTAGTGCATGTTGCTCAGCAATGCCTACATCAAAATAACGGTCTGGGTAAGTTTCTGCAAATGCATTTAAACCAGAACCATCACACATGGCAGGAGTGACTGCGACCAAGCGTTGATCGAGGGCGGCCATATCTACAAGCCAGTCAGAAAATACTTGGGTATAGGTTTTTTTTGCGGCCAAGGAAGCGCCAGCAATTGCATCACCATTATAAGGATCAAATTTACCTACGCCATGGAATCTATTTGGGTTATCTTCTGCAGGTTCAAAGCCTTTGCCTTTTTGCGTGACGATATGCAAAAACTGCGGACCTTTTAATTGCTTAATATTACGTAAGGTTTCAACCAACGTATCCAAATCATGACCATCAATCGGGCCGATATAGTTAAAGCCGAATTCTTCAAACAAGGTGCCTGGCATCACCATGCCTTTTACATGTTCTTCAGCACGCTTTGCAAATTCCATCATAGGAGGCATGACGGAGAGTACCTTTTTACCCGAACTGCGCACTGTGTTGTAAAAGCGGCTTGACAGTAGTTTAGTTAAGTAATTATTGAGTGCACCCACGTTATTAGAGATACTCATATCATTGTCATTGAGTATAACCAATAAATTGGCATTCATATCACCAGCGTTATTAAGCGCCTCAAACGCCATGCCCGCGGTCATCGCCCCATCACCTATAATCGCCACCGCACGGCGTTCTAGGCCAGCTTTTTGTGCCGCTACTGCCATACCTAATGCAGCAGAAATTGAAGTGCTGGAGTGGCCTGTACCAAAGGTGTCATATTCGCTTTCGCAACGGCGTGGAAAGCCGGCGATGCCTTGTACTTTGCGCAAGGTCTGCATTTTTTGACGACGACCGGTCAGGATTTTATGGGGATAGGTTTGGTGGCCGACATCCCATACAAGGCGATCATCTGGTGTATTAAACACATAATGCAAGGCAATAGTTAGCTCAACTACGCCTAAATTTGACGCCAAATGGCCACCGGTTTTGGATACACTATCAATTAAAAATGTGCGTAACTCTTGTGCTAATTGTGGTAATTGTTTGCGCTCCAGCAGTCGTAGTTGCTGTGGGAAGTCAATCGTATCTAGTAATGGGGTCATATTAGGGGCGGGTTTAAAATCTACGTTGCATAATGAAGTAAGCCAACTGCTGTAAGCGCAATGCTTGTGTGGAAAAAGGTTTCAGCGCGGCCAACGCCTCATGGTGAAGTTGCTTCGCATAGATTTTGGCGGCCTCCAATCCTAATAAAGTCACATAGGTCGGTTTATTGTTATCGGCATCTTTGCCCGCAGTTTTTCCTAGGGTGTTGCTGTCGCCCTCTACGTCTAAAATATCATCAACTACTTGGAAAGCCAGTCCAATATTGGTGGCATAGCGGGTCAAGGCTAATATTTCAGTATTATTAGTGCTAGCCACTGATTGGGCGCTAGCAGCACCAATTAATACTGCAGCTTCAATCAGCGCACCAGTTTTTAATCTATGCATGGTTTCAAGTTCAGTTTGGTTCAGCGGTTTGCCAACGGAGGACAAATCGATTGCTTGACCACCTGCCATCCCTAAGGATCCCGCTGCCTTTGCCAGAATGTGCAACATCTGTAATTGCTGTTGCGCATTTTGAGATGGACTGGTTTGAGATATTGCACTAAAAGCTAAACTTTGAAGTGAATCACCTACCAAGAGTGCTGTGGCTTCATCATATTGCTTGTGACAGCTTGGTTTTCCTCTGCGTAGGTCATCATCATCCATGCATGGCATATCATCATGGACTAGTGAGTATGCGTGTATCAGTTCTAACGCACAGGCGGCGCTATCGGCTAAGCTAATATCAGTTGATGAAGTGTCTTGAATGTAGACTTCTGCCGCAGCATAACAGAGCAGGGCACGCACACGCTTACCCCCACCCAAAATACTGTAGCGCATGGCACTATGTAGGGTTTTTGGGACTAAGTCTGCGCTAGGTAGAATTCGATCTAAAACTGCTTCTATGTGTGCTTGTTTTAGTTTTACCCAAGCATCAAAGTCAAGTTGTGCCGAAGCTGTCACGGAGTTAGTCATCTACAGGTGTAAACGAAACCAATTGATTACGCTCATTTAACAGCTGCACTTGCTGTTCCACTTTAGCGAGTGATTGTTGACAATGTTGCAATAAGAAATTGCCGCGAGTATAGGCCGCAAGTGAGGTTTGTAGTGGCATTTGTGCCGACTCCATTTGAGCCACGATAGTTTCAAGTTCGGCGTACGCTTGCTCAAAGCTCAGCTGATTTTCGCTAGCGCCAATTTCATTGGAAGTTTTTGGTGTGGTTTTACTGTTAGATACAGTCATGGCAGTGGTCAATAATTCTTAAGCCACTATTCTACCAAATACTATTGCAAAATCTGCTGTAAAAAATTCCGAATATCGTTAATCTCTGCAGGGATTACGTTGTGTGCCATATCGTATTCATGCCAAGAAACTGCGTAGTCCTGATCTTGCAATAGTTCACGCGATAACATCGCCGTTTCTAAGCTAATGACCTCATCTAAAACACCGTGTGCCATAAAGATAGGTAGCTTGGCATTGGCCCCAAGCGCTTCAGCCGCAAGAGATTTTTTGAGTGGCATATAGGTAGATAGCGCCAACACTCCAGCCAAACGTTGTGGATATCGTAAAGCGGTGTATAAGGCAATGGCGCCGCCTTGTGAAAAGCCTGCAAGTACAATACGATTGCTGGGCACCCCGCGGTCCAACTCATTTTGTATTAAAGAGTTGATGAAGGATTGACTGACTTTAATGCCAGCTTCATCTTCATGGCTAATTGGCGTTAAACCATACACGTCATACCAAGCCGGCATAATGTAACCATTGTTGCGTGTCACAGGCATCTCTGGCGCATGTGGCAAAACAAATCGCACCCCAGCCAAATTAAGCTGTTGCACGATTGGCGCAAAGTCATAGCCGTCAGCACCTAATCCGTGTAACCAGATAATACTTGCGTTATTGTGATTAAATTCGCTCTCGTGATCACTGGAAAGCTCTAATGGAGGTTTATAGTTCATATTGAATATTAGGGTTAAATAATTAGTTATAGCATATTATTAGCATTAATAAACTGTTGTGGCAGTATGAGGTAAATTTCGTAATATCAGATTGCCATTGCGCCATAAAAAAAAGCGGAACATTGAGTTCCGCTTTTTATATTTGCCCATTGATGTTTTAGGCTTGCATAAGCTTTGGTATGTTTTTATTTAGCTGATTCGGCTACTGTTTTTAAGTTAGCTAAACCTGAATCAAATATACCAGTGATGGCACTAATAGCGGTCGCATCGTCTTGACCTTCAGGAATTGGTGGATTCAGTTTGTACAAGCGGTAAAAACGCGCCATCCAAATAACCTTGGTTTCACCCGGATTGTCACCAGGAGTGACCGTCATGGTTGCGTTGTAATCTGTGAGTGGTAGTGTGCCAGATACGATTTCATACTTAATTTTCATAGACGCATCATCGATACTGCGCAATTTCTCGTAGACATTGCCCCCATTTTTAAAAGTGAGTGTTCTAAAAGTGTCATCACCTACTTTTTCAACCTTAGTGCTGGCAACGCCAGGATGCCATTGATGAATAGCGCTGAAGTCTTTGACGATGGCCCAAACTTTGGCTGGATCGGCTTTAATGGTGATAGTTTTCTCGACTTTTTGTGGCGATGGACCATGTGCTGCTGCTGTAAACGAGACTAAACCTAGACTAATTGCGAGTAACGCTAAAATTCTTTTCATTCAAATTTCTCCAAGGCTCCCATTATGAGAGCAGTTAATCAAAAACAACGACATATTATAGATGAGAACCTAAATCTTATGAGGGTAAGGTTGCATTAAATAATCCATCACTTTGCGTTATTTTAACGCGACATATTGTCAAGGGTTGCCGGATTTTTGCCTACCTCTATTTGACAGTCATAGGCAGGCTCAACTAATGTTGAGATTCTAAGTGAATCTAGCGTTATTGGTTAAGGATAAAGTGCCCGAATGCGCGACTTTTTTCACCAGTTTTTATTGTGGTGACTACTTTGTTGGTGCGAAGATCGATGACACTGACATTGCTACTACCCCAGTTGGCAACGTAAGCATACTCATGGTCAAGGCTAATGCCTTCAGGCGTGTTACCAACAGCAATAGTAGCGATAGTTTTTGTGGTGGCTACGTCAATCACAGTCACACTATCATCCTGGGTATTGGTGATGTATAGGGTTTTGTCATCCATGCTAAAAGCTACGCAATAGGGGTGATAACCCACCTTGAATTGCTGTTGCACTTGGGTGTTAGTGTTAATTAGACTGACGCTATCATCTTGCACATTCACTAATGCTAGCCATAAGCCGTTGGTGCTTAGCGCGATGCCATAAGGGTGCTTACCTACGGCAATGCGTTGCTTGATCGTTAGCGTTGCCGTGTCAACTATCGCCACATCATTGCTATCGCGGTTGGCTACATAGAGCGATTGGTTGTCAGGACTAACCACTAGGCCAGCAGGCGCATCTGCAATGTTGAGTTCGCGCACTACTTCTGAGTGATAGGTGTCAATGGCTAAGACTCGATTAGTAAACCAATCGGCAACGTAGAGCGTTTTGCTGTTAGCAGACAGTGCTAGGCCAACGGGTGAACCATGAACCTTGATCGTGCCGATAACCAATTGATTTTGCGTGTTAATAATTGAAATGTCTTGGCTTTCAACGTTGGAGATATAAGCGCGATGCAATGCTGCAGATACTGCTACACCGACTGGTGCTGTGCCGACTGCGATAGTTTTAATCACGCGATTGGTCGAGGTGTTGATTACAGATACGCTATTTTCACCTTGGTTACTAATATAGGCAAAACTAGCTTGAGTTGGCCTATGGACTGATATGCAACTGGTATTGGTCAATATAATGACCAGCATCAAAATTAGATTATTAAATTTTATGTTTATATTCATGGCATTAGGATTTACAGTTAAATGGTAGCTTTCAAAAAATGCCAAAATATGAAAAAATTGCACTAAATTATTAAGGCAGTATAACGCTATGTTAGATCGTGACGGGTTTCGCCCGAATGTTGGCATTATTTTATGCAATGCCAGCAATCAGGTGTTTTGGGGTAAGCGTATCCGTGAGCATGCTTGGCAGTTTCCGCAGGGGGGTATTAACTACGGTGAAAGTCCTGAGCAGGCTATGTATCGTGAGCTGATGGAAGAAGTGGGTCTTAAGCCTGAGCATGTCAAAATTCTGGGGCGGACTAAAGACTGGTTGCGCTATGAAGTGCCCTCGACTTGGGTTAAAAGAGAATGGCGCGGAAGCTATAAGGGTCAAAAACAAATCTGGTATTTGTTGCGAATGGTTGGTCGTGACAGTGACGTTTCTCTTCGCGCCAGTGAGCACCCAGAGTTTGATGCTTGGCGTTGGAGCGATTACTGGGTGCCGTTGGAAGATGTGATTGAATTTAAGCGTGGGGTGTACGAGTCTGCGCTAAATGAGTTAGCCCCGCATCTGCACCATAAAGTAGCGAGATAAAGTAGAGTTATTAGCGGTCAATAACCGCTAATAACTATGCCATCATATCGCCTAATCTAACGGTAGCTCCTGCCTGCCAATCCGCATTAAATTGTAGATTCTGTTGTTCAAATAACATCACCACAGTTGAACCAAGTAAGAATCGTCCCATTTCATCCCCTTGTTTTAGGGTGATATTCTGTTTTTGATAGTCCCATAAACACACATTTTTTCTGCGCGGTGGGTTAATGATGCCATTCTCTGCATCGTGCCAGACCGTCGCCATGCTGCCAACGATGGTGGCGCCCACTAAGACCATCACAAAGTTGCCGTATTGCGCTGAATTAAATTCACAGACTACGCGTTCATTTTTAGCAAACAGACCGGGCACACCTTCTGCTGTAGTTGGATTGACCGAAAATAAGGCTCCCGGAACATAGGCCATGCTTAATAGTTGGCCGTCGCAGGGCATATGAATGCGGTGATAGTCTTTAGGGCTTAAGTAGATACAAGCAAAGTGACCGTTGTTAAACTTTTTCGCCAATGCATGGTTTCCACCAAGTAGGGCGGTTGTAGAGTAATGGTGGCCCTTGGCTTGAAATATTTGGTCAACTTCAATAGCTCCAAGTTGGCTGATGGCACCGTCGACTGGGCAAATAAACTGAGCGTTTGTTATGGGTCTCGCGCCGACTTTGAGCGCGCGCGTAAAAAAATCATTAAAGGTTTTGTAGCAACAGGCGCCAGTCATCTCTGCTTCAGCCATATTTACCTGATAACGCTTTATAAACCAACGGATTACTGCCGTAGTGAAACGGCCGCCTTGTAGGTTGGCAAGTTTGCCTGCAAGATGAGTAATAGCTTGCTTGGGCAATAGATATTGAATCATCACGGCGATGGATGGCATCAGTTAAATCCTAAATGAATGATGTTATTTTATGCGGTAATAATGCAAAAAGGGCAGGACGTGTTGCGTCTTGCCCTTTTTACTTGGGGTTGCTTTTAAGGCCTAGTTTTTAGATTGATCTACTAATTTGTTTTTAGCAATCCAAGGCATCATTGCGCGTAATTGGCCGCCTACTTGCTCAATTGGGTGAGCTGCGTTTAAGCGACGACGTGCAGTCATTTCAGGGTAGTTGGTACGACCTTCTAAAATAAACTGTTTCGCGTAATTGCCATTTTGAATGTTAGCTAAACATGTTTTCATCGCAGCACGTGATTGATCATTAATCACTTGAGGACCTGTTACATATTCACCATATTCAGCATTGTTTGAGATTGAATAGTTCATGTTGGCAATGCCACCTTCGTACATTAAATCAACAATCAATTTAAGTTCGTGTAAGCATTCAAAGTAGGCCATTTCAGGCGCGTAACCAGCTTCAACCAACGTTTCAAAACCAGCTTTTACCAACTCAACTGCACCGCCACATAGTACTGCTTGCTCGCCGAATAAGTCAGTTTCTGTTTCTTCACGGAAATCAGTTTCAATCACGCCGCCTTTAGTGCCGCCGTTGGCTGCTGCGTATGAAAGTGCCAATGCTTTAGCTTTGCCAGATTTATCTTGGTAAACCGCGATCAATGAAGGTACACCGCCGCCTTTAAGATATTCTGAACGCACGGTGTGGCCAGGGCCTTTTGGTGCAATCATAATTACGTCTAAATCAGCACGTGGTGTGATTTGGTTGTAGTGAATATTAAAGCCGTGCGCAAAAGCCAAGCTAGCGCCTTGTTTTAAATGATCGGCAACGTGCTCGCTAAAAATTTGCGCCATTGTTTCATCAGGCAATAACAACATTACCACGTCTGCATCTTTTACAGAGTCAGCGATTTCTAATACTTTGTGACCAGCAGCAACGGCTTTAGCCCATGAGCTACCGCCAGTGCGAAGGCCGATAGTTACACTTACGCCACTATCTTTAAGGTTGGCCGCGTGTGCGTGACCTTGTGAGCCGTAACCAACGATGGTTACTTTTTTGCCTTTAATTAAACTAAGGTCTGCGTCTTTATCGTAATAAACTTTCATTTGATTCATCGCCTTTCTATGCTGATGCTGAGTAAATTATAAATATGGTTTTTTAATTATGCTGCTTAAACTTTAAGAATACGGTCGCCGCGACCTATACCAGATGCACCGGTGCGGACAGTCTCTAAAATCGCTGATTTATCTAAGCTTTCGATAAAAGCATCTAATTTGGTGCCTGAGCCGGTAAGCTCAATAGTAAAGCTGCCGTCGGCCACATCGATAATACGGCCGCGGAAAATATCACACATGCGCTTCATTTCTTCACGGAACGTGCCGGTCGCTTTTACTTTGACCAACATTAATTCGCGTTCAATAAACTTGCCATCATTTAAATCCAGTACTTTGACAACATCAATCAACTTATTAAGCTGTTTAATGATTTGCTCAATCACTTCGTCCGAACCAGAAGTGACTATAGTCATGCGTGACAAAGTTGGATCTTCAGTAGGCGCTACAGTGAGTGACTCAATGTTGTAACCACGCGCAGAAAATAAACCGGCAACGCGTGATAGTGCGCCGGACTCATTCTCCATTAATAGCGAAATAATATGGCGAGCTGTGGTTGCCATTATAGATCCTCCGCCAAAATCATTTCTGACAAGCCTTTACCGTTTTGTATCATCGGGAATACATTTTCCTTTTGGTCGGTAATAAAGTCCAGAAATACAAAGCGTGATTTCATCGCAAACGCTTCTTTAAGTGCGCCTTCAACATCACCGGGCTTAGTAATTTGCATACCTACATGGCCGTAAGCCTCAGCCAATTTCACGAAGTCTGGCAGACTATCCATATAAGATTCTGAATAGCGATTCTCATAGAAAAATTCTTGCCATTGGCGCACCATGCCCAAATAGCGGTTATTCAACATAATCACCTTAATTGGCAATTGATATTGTGCGCAAGTTGAAAGCTCTTGAATATTCATTTGAATACTGCCTTCACCAGTCACGCAAGCAACTTGTGCATTTGGATGCGCAAGTTGTACGCCCATGGCGTAAGGTAAGCCTACCCCCATAGTGCCTAGTCCGCCAGAGTTGATCCAACGGCGTGGCTGTTCAAATTTGTAATATTGCGCTGCCCACATTTGGTGTTGGCCTACATCGGAGGTAACAAAGGCTTCA
Organism: uncultured Pseudomonadota bacterium; assembly: GCA_903882525.1. Lineage (GTDB taxonomy): Bacteria > Pseudomonadota > Gammaproteobacteria > Burkholderiales > Methylophilaceae > Methylotenera. Next base: position 11,283 of record CAIRXI010000145.1, read on the forward strand.
CCTTTAGTCACTTCGTGTAGTTTTTGAATTACGTATTGCGGTTTTATCAGCTCTGAACTTTGTGCAAAATTCATACATTTTTTGCTACGCCATGCGTCGATTTGCTTAAACCAAGATGCGAGTTCGACCGTGTTTTGTTTCGGCTTTTCAGTGGCAATCAGCTCATTCATATCAGCCAACACAGATTTCACATCACCAACAATCGGCACATCAATTTTTACGCGTTTTGAAATTGAAGATGGATCAATATCAATATGAATAATGGTACGTGGATTGGATAAGAAATGTGCTGTGTTGCCAATCACGCGATCATCAAATCTCGCACCTACAGCTAATAGTACGTCGCAGTCTTGCATCGCCATATTAGCTTCGTAAGTGCCGTGCATACCAAGCATACCCAAGAACTTTGGGTCAGAGGCTGGAAAGCCACCTAAACCCATTAGGGTGCTGGTAATAGGAAGGCCTAGCGATTGAATCAGCTTCATTAGATGCTCTGAAGCATCACCCAACACCACGCCGCCGCCTGAGTACACCATAGGGCGTTTCGCTTCAGTCAGCAACTTGAGCGCTTTCTTGATCTGGCCTAAATGACCTTTGGTTACAGGGTTGTACGAACGCAGATGTACTGTTTCTGGGTAGTCAAAGTCACAGAAATGCGCAGTGATGTCCTTAGGAATATCCACCAAAACTGGTCCTGGACGACCACTGGCAGCCACGTAGAATGCTTTCTTCATGGTGGCAGCAATATCTTTTACATCTTTAACCAAGAAGTTATGTTTTACGCATGGGCGTGTAATACCAACGGTATCGCACTCTTGAAACGCATCTTCGCCGATGGCATAAGTGGGTACTTGACCACTAATGATGACCATAGGAATTGAATCCATATAGGCGGTAGCAATTCCCGTCACGGCGTTAGTCGCGCCGGGACCAGACGTAACGAGCGCAACACCCACTTTGCCGGTAGAGCGTGAATATGCATCGGCCGCATGTAATGCTGCCTGTTCATGGCGCACTAAGATATGCTTAAATGTATCTTGATGAAAAATAGCGTCATAAATATGCAAGACGGCCCCGCCTGGGTAGCCGAATACAAATTCAACGTTTTCTTCATGCAAGCAGCGAATTAAAATTTCCGCGCCTGAGAGTTGTTTAGAGCTGTTTGCCATGCCTGGTTCCATTGCGAATTTCATGTCTAGTCAAAAACATGAAGGGTTATCCCTTAGTGATGCTTGTTTTTATTGTTATTTTACCAACCCTACACCTTAACGGTTTGAGCTTATTTGGTCAAGGATGAAAGTTTAATGACTGGCTCATTTGTTGAAAAATCAACAAGATTGATGCAGATATAGGAGTGTATTTAGAATTTCCAGAACATTGTGTTGCGCCATGTTCTAAATACAGGGGGAGATTTTTATGAAATTAGACTTCCAATGCGCATGGAAAAGTCAATGGCATGTACATGCTTAGTGAGTGCGCCGATGGAAATCCGGTCTACCCCAGTCATTGCAACTTCAAGCACATTATCTAAACTGATGCCACCCGAGGCTTCTAAAATAGCCGTCTGATCGCGATACGCATTTATTTTGACCGCTGCGCGCAGTAAATCAATGCTAAAGTTATCCAGTAAAACACTGGTGGCGCCGGCGTCTAAGGCTTGTTCAAGCTGATCTAGACTCTCAACTTCAATTTGTATATGAGCGCCTCCAGCTAGGGCTAAGGCTTGCTGCATTACGACGCTAATGCTTCCCGCAGCGGCAATGTGATTTTCCTTAATTAAAATACCATCGTATAAAGCTAAGCGTTGATTATGCCCACCACCTATGGTTACTGCGTATTTTTGCGCCAGCCTTAACTGAGGAATAGTTTTGCGGGTATCTAAGATTTGAGTTTTTGTACCAGCCACTACATCTACATATTTACGCGTTTCAGTCGCTGTAGCGGAGAGCGTTTGTAAAAAATTGAGTGCGCAGCGTTCAGCCGTGAGTAAAGCACGCGCTGCGCCGCTAATTTCGCATAGCACTTGATTGGAATGCACGCGCTCACCTTCTGCTACTAGCCAATCAATGGTGACGTTGGGATCTAGATGTTTAAAGCAGGTATTTACCCACTCTATACCGCAAATGATCGCATTCTCACGCACTACGATACTGGCGGTTGCTAACTGCGCTGCAGGAAGGAGTTGCGCCGTAAGGTCGCCGCTCCCTATATCTTCAGCTAGCGCTAACACCACTTGATTGAGCACCAATTGCTTGAAGGCTGGAGTTTCCGGAGGGTAGGCTAGTGTAAATAAAGTCATGAAAAAATGAGTCGGTTGTGCTGATTAAACCAGCAAGCTTGAATTATAATGCTAGCTAGACTTTACTCTAATAAAAATTAAACTATTGCCATACCATGAAACTTTTATATACCGTTAATAGCCCTTATGCACGAAAAGTTCGCATAGTGGCCACAGAAAAACATATTGTGCTTGATCTCACGGAAGTAGTTTTGGCCGCGCCGGATTGCCAAGTGTCACAATATAATCCGCTGGGAAAAGTGCCAGTGCTCATTTTGGATGATGGTGAAAGTTTGTATGACTCGCGCGTCATTGTGGAGTACTTGGACAATCGCACCCCGTTGGCGCATTTAATCCCACAAGTGAATGGTGCAAAAACGACAGTGAGGCGCTGGGAAGCTTTAGCTGATGGCGTGTGTGATGCCGCGGTTGCCGTGATGTTAGAACAGCGCAGAGCGGTGCAAGATGCCGGAGTGCTAACCAAGCATATGGACAAGGTGACAAGAGGCTTGCAAGTGCTTAATCACGATTTAGGTCAAAATAAATGGTGTTTTGGCAACGGTCTGACGCTAGCCGACATTGCTGTTGGCTGTATGTTGGGATATGTGCAACTGCGTTTTAGCGCAGTGATTAATCTAGAGTCGGAATATCCAAATTTACAGCGCCTAAATAAGGCGTTGCTAACACGCCAGTCATTTCAGGACAGCCTTCCTCAGGTTTAGGTCGCACATCGCTCTTACAAGGGGGCGGTAATAATTCCGCCACCTAGGCAAACATTGCTTTCATAGACTACAGCAGACTGCCCCGGCGTTACCGCCCATTGTTTTTGCCCAAATTTAATCTCCACTTCATCAGTGCTTAAGCGTTCAATTTCGCAGGGCGCATCAGGTTGGCGATAACGTGTTTTTGCGGCGTATACCCAATTAGTCTGAGGCCTGTCATCAACTTCAGTACCAGCTATCCAATGTAATTGACTGGCTAACAAGCCGTCACTTAGAAGTAATGGATGCGTATGACCTTGCACTACGATCAGTATGTTAGCATCCATGTCTTTAGCCGCCACAAACCAAGGCTCACCATTACTTTCACGACTCCCGCCAATTTTTAGACCTTGGCGTTGACCTATGGTGTAATACATCAAACCTTCATGTCGACCAACTAGTTTGCCTTCCGGTGTTTTGATGTCACCAGGTTCACGCGGTAAATATTGGCTTAAGAACTCTTGGAATGGGCGTTCTCCGATAAAGCAAATGCCAGTAGAATCTTTCTTCTCCGCGTTAATCAATCCAGCGTCACGCGCTATCTCTCGCACTTCACGCTTTAAGTAACTGCCTAGTGGAAATAGAGTTTTTGAGAGTTGCGCTTGATTTAAGCGATATAAAAAATAGCTTTGATCTTTGCTGCCATCATCGGCTTTCAGTAATTGAAATAAGCCAGGTCTTAGCGGATTTTCTCGTACTTGCGCATAATGGCCAGTGGCTATGACGTCAGCACCCAAGCTCATGGCATGGTCTAAAAAAGCTTTAAACTTAATCTCGGCATTGCATAAAATGTCTGGGTTAGGTGTGCGCCCGGCTTTATATTCACTTAAGAAATTAGAGAAGACGCGATCTTTATATTCCGCACTAAAGTTAACCGCTTCAATATCAATGCCAATTTTATCGGCCACTGAAACTGCATCAATCAAATCTTGTTTGCTTGAACAGTATTCATCTGTGTCGTCATCTTCCCAGTTTTTCATAAACAAGCCTGTCACTTCATAGCCTTGTTGTTTAAGTAATAGCGCAGTAACTGACGAGTCAACGCCACCGGAAAGGCCTACGACCACTTTCTTTCTTTGTGCTTTATTCAGATTCATAGCATTTTAATTTAATGGTGTTCTAATTTTAAGTTGTTTGGTTGGTAACAGGTGTTTATAAGTGGGTGACTACCGACAATGGAAATTGTTGGCCACGCAGATAGTCTTCTATACAGGAAAGTACTTGCGGGCTGCGCAGAAGTTGCTGCTTGCTACGAATCTCATCAATAGTCATCCACACTGCTCGAATAATACCTTCATCAAGCGCCAGTAGTGGTTGATGATTGCTGACGCAGCCGATATAGGCGAAGCGTAAATAAGTAGTGTCGTTATGCTCATGCTTCCAATGATAAATACCAAGCAATGCTTGTGGTTCAAACTGATAAGCCGTTTCTTCCAGAGTTTCGCGCACTACCGCTTGCAATAGGCTTTCGTTGTCTTCTAAATGGCCGGCGGGTTGATTAAATCGATTGCCGCGATCAGTACTTTCCTCTACCAATAAAAATTTACCATCTTGTTCAACGATGGCGGCGACGGTGGCATGTGGCATCCATTGTATGTCTTGGGTCATGGTGGAGGTCTTTATAGGCATGTTTATTAATCGAGTACTACTATTTTAACCCGAACGCTGCCAATTATGTGCTGCCTGACTTTTACATTCCTAACTTAGGAAATAAGCCGAGCAAGCCGTGCGCACAAAATTCAACGGCCATGGCGGCTAAGATTAAGCCCATTAAGCGCGTTACGATATTGATGCCTATACTCCCCAGTTGGTTAGAGATAGGCACTGAAAGTCTCAGTACCACCCAGATCACGCAAGCAACAGTGACAATCGGGACTAGCAATGATAAATGCCAGAGGATGCCACTATTTTGTTGCGCCGCAATAATCATATTGCTGATTGCACCAGGGCCAGCTAGCAATGGAATACTCAGTGGCACGATGGCAATGACTTTACGTTCAGCTAAGGTTTGTGCTTCCTCAGGTGTTTGCCGGGTGCCACTTTGCTTGCCGTGCATCATAGAGATTGCGATTAGTAGCAATAAGATGCCTCCACCCACTTGAAATGAAGGGATGGAGATGCCAAAAAAACTTAGAATCTGGTCGCCTAGAAAGGCCGCGACAGATAGAACGGTAAATACGCTAATAGCAACAGTTTTTGCAGTTCTGGCACGGTCTCTGCGGTTCCAGCCATCGGTGGCGCTGATAAAAATTGGGAGACTGCCAATCGGGTTAACGATGGCAAATAAAGCGATGGTCACTTTAATCAGTGGAGCCCAGTCTGTCATGGTGAACCTTTCCAGTAAAATATGGTTTTAAAGTCATTAATGATTTGTTAATTTAACTATAGTAAATTAAAGTGCAATCATTGAGTAAGCAAATTTGAGTAAGTAAATGTTGAAGTCTTCAGTTTTATCCCAACCCATCATATATCTTGCTTCACGTAGCCCGCGCCGCGTAGAGTTGTTATTGCAGATCGGAGTGAAATGCGAAACACTACCTGCAGACATCGATGAAACGCAATTAAACCAAGAGTCTGCGCAAAATTATGTCATACGCTTGGCGCGGCAAAAAGCTGAAGCATGTATACAGACACTTACAAAGACTCAGCGTGAGCGCCCAGTTTTGGCGGCAGACACCACGGTGGAGTTGGCGGGAGCGTTGCTAGGTAAGCCTGAACATGATAACGATGCTCGTATTATGCTTCAGGCATTATCTGGTAGCTTGCATCATGTACATACTGCAGTGGCATTAGCTGTTGCCGATCACATTGAGGTTGCAATCTCCACGACACTGGTTGAAATGATTACGCTGACGGCAGCGCAAATAGATGCTTATATCGCAAGCGGTGAGCACAAAGATAAGGCGGGTAGTTATGGGATACAGGGTTTGGCCGGGGCATGGATTAAGCGTATTGAAGGCAGTTATAGTGGTGTGATGGGCTTGCCTGTCTACGAAACAGCGGCACTTTTAAGAAAGCACGGCATTATCTCAATATAGCAATATTAGCCACAAATTCAAGACAAATATTAAATAAAAGTTAAAAGAGAATCTAAATTGAGTGAAGAGATACTAATCAACGTAACCCCACAAGAAACACGCATTGCCATGATGGAGAATGGTGTAGTGCAAGAGTTGCAAATTGAACGGGGTTCATCTCTTGGCTTGGTTGGCAATGTCTACCGAGGTGTCGTGTGTCGCGTATTGCCGGGCATGCAGTCAGCCTTTGTAGAAATAGGTTTGCAACGTGCGGCTTTTTTGCACGCAGGCGATATTTTCGAATGTGGTGATGCTAGCTTGCAGCGGCCGATACAAGAGGTGCTTCGTGAAGGGCAGTCGCTGATGGTGCAGGTGATTAAGGAGCCAATAGGTACCAAGGGCGCACGACTCACCACACAAATTAGTATTGCTGGACGTTTTCTAGTCTATTTGCCACAGCAAGAGCATATTGGCGTATCGCAACGCATAGAGCTAGAGTCGGAGCGGGAATTGTTAAAAGCACGCCTATTGAGCCTGTTGCCAGAGCCCAGAATTGGAGGCTATATCATTAGAACTATGTCGGAAGCGGCTTCAGATTTGGAGTTGCGCGCAGATATAGATTACCTAAGCAAAACATGGGCGCACATTGTGGCTCAAAGCACCACGGTACCAGAACGCTCGTTGATTTTTCAAGACTTAAATTTAGCCATGCGTGTGCTGCGAGATGTACTGAATGACGACACGGAAGTGGTGCGTATTGATTCAAGTGAAACCTACCAAAAATTAACTGATTTTGCCAATTTATATGCCATTACGGCGTTGGATAAGTTAGTCCATTATCAAGGTGAGCGACCACTATTTGATTTGTACAACATTGAACAAGAAATTGAAAAAGCGATGTCACGTAAAGTGGAACTCAAATCAGGTGGCTATTTGATTTTTGATCAGACTGAAGCCCTGACCACAGTGGATGTGAATACCGGCAGTTTTGTGAGTGGTAAAAATCTATCCGACACTATATTTAAAACCAATTTAGAAGCAGCGCAATCAATTGCGCGCCAGTTACGACTCAGAAATTTGGGCGGGATTATTATCATTGATTTTATTGATATGGATGAAGATACCCAACGCGATGCGGTGCTAGAAGAGTTGCAAAAAGCGGTAGCGCGAGATCGCGCACGCACGGGTATTAACGGCTTTACGCCGCTAGGATTGGTTGAGATGACGCGTAAACGCACGCGTGAAAGTTTGGCGCATATACTTTGTGAAACGTGCGTAAGCTGCCAGGGTCGTGGCGAAATCAAAACGGCACAAACGGTATGTTATGAAATTTTACGTGAGTTGCTTCGTGAGGCGCGCCAGTTTAATGCGCGCGAACTTCGTGTGTTAGCTGCACCTAAGGTGATTGATATGTTACTGGATGAAGAGTCACAAAGCTTGGCTAATCTATCTGACTTTATTGGTAAACCGATTTCTTTGCAGGTTGAACAGCATTACAGCCAAGAGTCGTTTGATATTATTTTGATGTAGCTAACGCTACGGACCCAACAGTATTGCCCTCTGCCCTCTGCCCTGTGGTCGATGTCGTGAAAGTCTAAGGCTCAGTGTTGCTACATCATGGCGAGTAAGTTGTTTTCTAATGGAATTAATATGGTGATATGCAGTAACTGTGCTGCAATGATAAAGACGAGCGGGGTTAAATCAACATTACCCGCTGTAGGAATATATCTCCTTAACCAACTCAATACTGGGTTGGTCAGATTAGATAGCACTGGTGCAATCGGGGTATAGGGATTCACCCAGCTTAAAATTGCTTGGATTAATACTGCGTATAGAAAGATAGTGAGGCTCATGCTGGCTATACTCAGCGCCGCTATTCCCAGCATGACTAGCCAAATATGGCTACCCACAATCAAGAAAGGAAAGCCTTTTAGCCAAAAGCTAAATAGTGATAGTACTACCTGAGTGCTGTAGGCTAGCAGCAATGTTGAAAGATCTAAACGACCTATGCTGGGCACTACGCGGCGAGTCGGTTTAACGGCGAAGTTTGTAAGGGATACTATGACTTGTGCTGCCTGCGTCTGAAAAGACACTTTGGTCAATTGAAAATAGAATCGCAACAAAAATGCTAGGGTAAGCAGGTCGAGAAGCGTGTTTAATAAGAATAATATGGCGTTGTTTAACATGCTGATGATTCCCTTAGTTTACTTTTATTGCTGTGATCCAAGATCATCACCTAGTAACGATGATTTGTCTGCTGCAGCTTTAGCGGCCTTTAAAATAATGGCTTTAATACCCCCAGCTTCAAGGGCCAGTATGCCTTGTTCAGTAGTGCCGCCCTTAGAGGTGACTTGTGCGCGTAAGGATTGAATGTCGTCGGTGCTTTCCACCGCGAGTAAACTAGCCCCAGCAAATGTTTGAAGTGCAAGCATGCGCGCTTGATCGGCTGTTAAACCTAGTGCAAGCGCAGCTTCTTGCAGTGCCTCTATTAGGTAGAACACATAGGCTGGGCCACTGCCAGATATGGCAGTCACCGCATCCATTTTTGTTTCGTCATCTAACCATAATGTGAGGCCAACCGCTTTTAGTATAGTGGTGGCTTGTTCGCGTTGTAGTTGGCTTACAGCCGGATTCGCAAAAAGAGCAGAAACGCCGGCCTGAATTTGGGCAGGGGTGTTGGGCATGACGCGGACTACAGAGGGGTAATGATTAAGCCAGCGTGAGATATCACTACTGCGCACACCCGCTGCAATTGAAATAATCAGTTGCGAGCTCAGTATCTGCGTTAATTCAGAGCATACCGATAGCAATTGTTGAGGCTTTACGGCCAGCACGATGACGTCGGTATTGCGGATGTCCGCATAACTGGCTGTGACCCCTACATTAAATTCTGCGGCCAGTTGAGTGCGCTTTTCTGCGTCTAGTTCCAGCACGGTAATGGTTGTCATGGCCAAGCCATTATTTTTTAATCCACTGATAATCGCGCGTGCCATATTGCCGCCACCGATAAAGCTAATATTCATGGTAAATAATTTCCAATTTTGTCTCGGGTTAAATATGGTGGCATTAAGCTCAATGAGGTTAATTGGCTATTGGCTTAGGTTGTCTAGCACCAAACAGAGCGGAACCTATGCGCACTATGGTAGCACCCTGTTCAATGGCAATCGGGTAATCCTCTGACATCCCAATCGAAAGCGTATCTAAAGTATAACCTTTAGCCAAAAGATCATCATAACATTGACGGACTTGATGAAATTGCGCGCGTTGCTTATTTTGCTCTGAGCTAGGTTCTGGAATTGCCATTAATCCACGCAGCCTTAAATGGGGCAACGCTTTAATCGCTGCGGCAAGATCCTCTAACTCATGAGCAGCTACCCCACCTTTGCTTGCTTCGCTGTCCACATTAATTTGTATGCAGACTTGCAGTGGGGGTAAATCCAGTGGTCGGGCATCATTTAAACGCTGTGCAATTTTAAGTCTATCTATGCTATGCACCCAAGAAAAATGTTGCGCGATAGGCTGTGTTTTATTACTTTGTATTGGCCCAATAAAATGCCATTCAATAGACAAGTCAGTCAATTGGCTTTGCTTTTTTAGCGCTTCTTGTAGATAGTTTTCACCAAAAAAATGCTGCCCGGCATCATAAGCTTGTCGAATAGTCGCCGCGGTTTGTGTTTTACTCACAGCAAGTAACTGCACTGTTTGCGGGTAGCCCCCACTATTTTTTACTGCTTGAATGTTTGCTAGAATAAGCTGTAGACGCTCGCTAATTGTATTCATAATCCATTTGCCTAAATTAAACTATGGTCATTGTTGCTTTGTAAGTGGCTCGCGATAAGCAGTGGTTAGCGGTTGGCCCATTTTGGGTAAGCGGCATGATGCCGCCTTGCCCCATTTATATTACTTAGATCTGATAGACAATTTGGCCATGTACTAAGGTGGTTCTGACTTTTCCGGCAAGCTCTAAGCCGGTAAATGGTGTGTTTTTTCCTTGGCTTTTCAAAGTGCTGGCACCCACTTTCCAATACTCCTTCGGATCAAAAATACAGATATCAGCATCGCTATTAACACTTAAATCGCCGGCATTGATGCCTAAAATTTTTGCGGAAGTTTGCGTTACGTGAGCAAGGGCTCGCACTAAATCTACCTTTTGCTCAGAAGCCCATTTCAAAGTTAATGTCAGTAATAACTCCAGACCCGTCGAACCAATCTCAGCCTCTGCAAATGGTGCTAATTTTGCATCATCATCAACTGGAGTATGGTCGGAGCATATCGCATCAATAGTGCCGTCTTTAAGGCCTGCACTTAGGGCCTCTTTGTCACGCTGCGTGCGGAGTGGGGGTTTAAGGTGGCAGTTTGCATCAAAGTATGCAATATCATGCTCGGTTAAATGCAAGTGATTGGCACTGACATCGCAACTGATATTCAAGCCATGTTGCTTGGCGGTACGTATCATCGCTACGCCTTCAGCCGTAGATAAACGGCTGATATGCACTTTCGCACCCGTTTCCTGAGCAATCCGCAATATGCTCGCCAATGCCAGCACTTCAGCTACGCTAGGGATGCCTTTTAAACCCAATCGACTTGCCACTTCACCATCATGGGCAACCCCATCTTTTGCTAGAAACGGTTCTTCTGCATGTAAAAATAGGGTGTGGCCAAAAGTAGCTGCGTATTCCATGGCGCGCCATAGCACCTGAGTGTCGCTAATCGCAGTGTTGGCTTGTGAAAATCCTACGCAACCAGCCTCGCGGAGTTCGCCCATTTCTGATAATACCTTGCCTGCTAGTTGGCGGGTGAGTGCCCCCAAAGGGTAAACATGGGCAAGATGCAATTGTTTGGCACGGTGTTTAAGCATTTCTACCAAGCCTGGTTCATCTAATACAGGATCGGTGTCTGGTTGGCAGGCGAGGCTAGTGACGCCGCCAGCTACTGCCGCTTGGAGTTCACTCACTAAGCTAGCTTTATATTCATCACCAGGCTCACGTAATCTTGCTGACAAATCGACCAAACCTGGGCATACAATTAAGTCTTTTGCATCAATGGTTTGATTGGCGACAAAGTCTGTTGGGGTTTTGCCAATTGCTACAATCTTGCCTGCAGCAATAAATAAATCTAGCTTGGCATCAATGTTGTTTTTAGGGTCAATGAGCCGACCATTTTTAATATGTATTTTCATGATTGTGTCCCGCCGCTTTGACCCCCAGCCAACATGGCCATTACCGCCATGCGCACTGCGATTCCGTAAGTTACTTGTGGCAGTATGACCGATTGCGCCCCATCCGCTACGCTAGAGTCAATTTCCACTCCGCGGTTCATGGGTCCTGGGTGCAATACAATGGCATCTGGCTTAGCTAAGCGTAGTTTTTCTTGAGTTAGGCCGTAGGTTTTAAAATACTCCTGCGCACTAGGGAGCATAGCGCCACTCATACGCTCGTTTTGTAGGCGCAACATCATCACGACATCCACATCTTTTAATCCCGCTTTCATGTCATGGTAAACATGCACGCCTAATTTTTCCACTTGTGCTGGGAGTAGAGTTTTCGGTGCAATCACACGCACTTCAGGTACGCCTAATGAAGTCAGCGCATGAATCTCTGAACGCGCTACTCGCGAATGCAGAATGTCGCCGACGATGGCTACTCTTAAGTTATGTAAATCTGGCTTGTACTTACGTATGGTAAATACATCAAGGAGACCTTGTGTCGGATGAGAATGGCGACCATCACCCGCATTAATGACGTGGATATGTGGTGGTACATGCTTGGCAATAAAGTGAGCGGCACCTGATTGAGAGTGGCGCACTACAAACATATCAGCGTGCATAGCGATTAGATTATCCACGGTATCTAATATGGTTTCCCCTTTAGATTGCGAGGAAGAATTCACATTTAAGCTAATGACGTCCGCCGACAGTCGTTTAGCTGCAATTTCAAACGTAGTGCGCGTTCGCGTACTGTTTTCAAAAAAGAGGTTGCACACGGTTTTCCCGCGTAACAAAGGCACTTTTTTAACTTCTCGCTCAGCCACACCGACAAATGATTCAGCGGTGTCTAGAATTTGGTTGAGTATCTTTTTCGGCAAGCCTTCAATCGACAGTAGGTGTCGTAAGCGTCCGTCTTGATCTAGTTGCGGATTATTCATGCGAGTCTGTTTTTATTGTGGATGAAGGGGTGCTGCTTAAGCTGGGTTGTAATGCTAAATACAATGTACCGTTGCTATGTTGAAGTAGTTGCAGGTTCTGTTCTGCATCTAAAGGCACGTCTATGCCTACAATTTGTGGCGCGATTGGCAATTCACGTCCGCCGCGATTGACCAGAGCCACTAAGGTAATGCTGGCGGGGCGTCCGTAGTCAAATAGTTCATTCATGGCTGCGCGCGTAGTGCGACCGGTGTAAAACACATCATCAATTAAAATGATATGTTTATTATCTACATCAAACGGAATTTGGCTGGGCCGAGTTTCAGACTTTAAGCCACGTTGTGCAAAGTCATCGCGATAGAAGGAGACATCTAAAGTGCCATGTTCTATTGCGTGCGTGCTGATGCTATCAGCGAGCAATACTAAGAGCCTATGCATTAACCAAGCGCCACCGCTTTGTATGCCCACCAACGCTGTGTTTGCTTGTAATAGCGGCTCAATCTTTTGTGCTAAGTCATTAAGCAGTTGCTCTGCGTTGGGTAATTTAATGTCTGCTGCGCTCATTAGGCCTCACTCGTATTGTTCATAGGCTATCAAAATAGCTTTGTAGTATGGTTTGCGCTGCCACTTGATCAAGCATGACTTTTTGCGCACGGCCTTTAATGCCGCTTTGATTTAACATGGAACTAGCTTCTACTGAGCTATATCGCTCATCAATGAGCAGTACAGGAATATTGAAGCGACCATTTAAACGCCGTGCAAATTTTTTGCATAACTGACTCACATTGGTTTCTGTGCCGTCTAGGCTTAACGGCAGACCGACTACCAGTAATTTTGGCTGCCACTCTTGTACTAGTTGACTAATGATGGTGAAGCGTATGTCATTACTCTCGTTATCTATAGTGGTGAGCGGATTGGCGTTTGCCAGCAAATGCTCCCCGACTGCGACGCCTATGCGTTGCTCTCCAAAATCAAAACATAAGACCGTGCTTTTAAGTACGACTTCGGCCAGATAAACTTTTTCATTGTCGATTAGCTGACCATGGGCACTTAGTGTTTGAAGTGCTTGCACTAGGCGTGGCCTGCCACATCGGACAGCATCGCAGGATCAACCCCAAGCAAGGCTAAGGTGACATTGAGCTTATCGTCATCTGCAGTGTCGTACAAAATTTTATGCAGCGTTTCTACATCTTTGGCCTGCACCGTTAGCCAGGAGTTGGCGGCAATCTCTTGTTCCAGTTGCCCGGGCGTCCAGCCTGCATAACCCAGTGTGAGCAACATTTTTTCCGGACCGACGCCAATGGCGACCGACTCCAAAATATCTTTAGATGTGGTGAGTGCGGTATTTTCGGCAATGGTAATGGTGCTATCCCATTCACCTGCCGGTTGATGCAAGACAAAGCCACGTTCAGGCTGCACTGGACCGCCATACATCACATATTTATGCGCGACAATGCTGTCGTGTAGTTCAACTTTTATTTTTTCAAATAATGTTTCGTAGGTGATGTCGGTCGGGCGATTGATCATCACGCCCATTGCGCCGTCTTGGTTGTGTGTGCAGATGAAAGTGACTGATTTTGAAAAATAAGGGTCAGTCAATGCAGGCATTGCGATAAGAAAGTGACCGGTAAGATTGATGTTTTCCAATGGGCGTTATTCTATCATAGTGATTTGATTAATATAGCTAAAATCAAGCATTTTTATCTGCCCCTAAATAGCCGGTTACTTCCAAGCCAAATCCAGCCATGCTTGGCATTTTGCGAGGTGTCGCAAGTAATTTCATTTTACCTACACCGCAATCTAATAAAATTTGTGAACCTATGCCGTAAGTGCGTAGCTCTTGATTGATCCGTACCGCTTGATCAGCACCTTTAATACGCTCTACTAACATTTCGCTGGTTTCCTGTTGATGCAATAACACCATCACGCCGACATCAGCATTCGCAATCATTTGCATTGCATTTAAAGTGTTCCAGCTATGACTGCAGCTACTCGCGTCAAGCAAGTCAAATATAGATAAGGGCTCATGGACGCGCACCAGCACTTCTTTTTCAGGAGTTGGTGTCCCTTTGATTAAGGCTAAATGGGTTTGTTTAGCAATTTTGTCGGTGTAAGCGATTAGCTTCATCTCGCCATAAGGGGTTTGCACCATTCGTTCCGCAGCGCGCTCAATCAAGCTTTCGTTTTGCGCACGATACTGAATTAAATCAGCAATAGTCCCAATTTTAAGTTGATGCTCAGCGGCAAATAGCATGAGGTCAGGAAGGCGCGCCATATTGCCATCATCTTTTAAAATCTCACAAATTACACTAGCAGGTTCTAGTCCAGCCAAGTAAGCCAAGTCGCAGCCAGCTTCCGTATGGCCAGCCCGAACGAGTACGCCACCATCCATCGCCGCTAATGGGAATATATGACCAGGGCTGACGATGTCTTGCGATTGTGCGTTTTTGGCCACAGCGGCTTGTACGGTGCGAGCGCGATCTGCTGCTGAAATGCCTGTAGTCACCCCTTCAGCGGCTTCAATCGATACAGTAAAGTTAGTGCCCATACGAGCGCCATTTTTTTGTACCATTTTGGTTAAGTTAAGTTGGTGGCAGCGTGCTTCAGTCAGCGTGAGACAAATCAGTCCGCGCCCGAATTTCGCCATAAAGTTGATATGTTCTGCGGTTGCAAATTCGGCAGCTAAAACTAAATCACCTTCATTTTCTCTATGCTCATCATCCACCAATACCACCATATGGCCGCGTTTAATTTCTGCAATAATTTCTGCAGCGGGGCTAATGGTGGGTTCAGTATGTGTTGTGCTTATATTCATGTTGTGCCAATTAATCTTTCTTATTCTTACTTCGGATTGTCTGTCGCCCATTCAGTCATACGCTCTACATAGCGGGCAATCTGGTCAATTTCTAAATTAACACGACTGCCAACCACTAGAAATTGCAGATTAGTATGGCTTAGGGTATGTGGGATTAAATTCATCGTAAACACATTGCCACTGACCGTATTCACGGTCAGGCTGACGCCGTTGACGCAAATTGAACCTTTGGCTGCAATGTATTTAGAGATTGCTCGTGGCGCTTCTAATGTCAGTTTCCAGCAGTCGCCAAGTTGTTCAAACTGCAGCACTGTTGCAATGCCATCAACATGGCCACTGACTAGATGGCCGCCAAGGCGGTCGCTGAGTCTTAAGGCTTTTTCAAGGTTAACAGCGTGCTCTATATTCTCTGGCCCTAAGCCGGTAGTTACAGACAATGTTTCTTTAGAAACATGCGCCTCAAAATGCTGGGCGCTGAAGTTGACTGCGGTTAGGCAGACGCCATTGACCGCAATGCTGTCACCTATATTGACATCTTGCATATCTAAATCATCGCAGTTGATGCGCAACTTAACGTCATCATCAGCGGTTGTCGCGCTTTGGATTGAACCTACTGCTTGTATGATGCCTGTAAACATGCCGAGATTTTATCAGAGTTGGCGTGCAATATGTTTCTTATGCACGCCTTAAGGCTGTTAGAATTTGTCTTATGTTCACCAATATAAAATCATTCGTAACAAAATTAGCCGCATTTGAATTGTTTGTCGGTATGCGCTATACCCGCGCTAAACGCAAAAATCACTTCATTTCGTTTATTTCCCTCACCAGCATGATTGGCATTGCACTTGGTGTAGCGGCGCTTATTGTGGTGCTGTCGGTGATGAATGGTTTCCAAAAAGAGTTACGTACGCGTATTTTGGGCGTGGCCTCGCATTTGGAAATCACCTCTAGCAACAATCAGCTAGACGACTGGCAGTCGGTTGCCGTGATTGCCGCTAAGCATCCGCACGTTTTGGCAGGCGCCCCTTATATCACCGCGCAGGGTATGTTGAGTTATGGTCAAGGCGTACAGGGCGCGATTATTCGTGGAGTGCTCCCTAATGCCGAAGATAAAGTGGCAGACTTAGGTCGCCATATGAAAGTTGGCAGTTTAGATAACCTACGTGCGGGTGAGTTCGGGATTATTTTAGGCGCTGATTTGGCGCAGGCTTTGGGCGCACAAATAGGGGATAAAGTGGTGGTGATGGCACCGCAAGGTCAGTTTACGCCAACAGGTGTAGTGCCGCGGCTGAAGCAATTTACATTAGTGGGTTTATTCCAAATTGGTATGTATGAATATGATGCTGGACTAGCGCTAATCCATATCGATGATGCTGCTAAGTTGTACCGTATGGAAAATAAAGTTTCAGGATTGCGTCTCAAGTTAGACGATTTATTCGATGCACCCGGCATTGCAACCTCGCTTAATGCCCAGTTGAATCGTTATGGAAGCGCATTTTATGTAAGCGACTGGACCCAACAGCATGCCAATTTCTTTCGTGCGGTGCAAATGGAAAAGCGCGTGATGTTTATTATTCTTACGTTAATTGTTGCAGTGGCCGCTTTTAATATTGTATCCACGCTAGTGATGGCGGTGACAGATAAGCGCGCTGACATTGCTATTATGCGCACTCTAGGCGCGAGCCCGATGAGTATCATGCTGATCTTTATCGTCCAAGGCGCCTTGATAGGGGTTATCGGCACGTTAGTTGGGGCAGTGTTTGGCATTGTAATTGCACTTAATATCAG
This sequence comes from uncultured Pseudomonadota bacterium, assembly GCA_903882525.1. Lineage (GTDB taxonomy): Bacteria > Pseudomonadota > Gammaproteobacteria > Burkholderiales > Methylophilaceae > Methylotenera. Next base: position 28,084 of record CAIRXI010000145.1, read on the forward strand.
CACTATTATTCCGTTTATTGAACATGTATTGCACGTACAGTTTTTAGCCAAAGATGTTTACTACATCAGTGACTTGCCTTCAGACTTAATCTGGTCTGATGTGATTACTATTGTGCTGATGTCATTTGTATTAAGCCTGCTAGCCACTTTATATCCAAGTTGGAAAGCCAGTAAAATTAATCCAGCTGAGGCTCTGCGTTATGAGTAGTTTAGACACGACGAGCATTGTCGCATGCAGAGCCTTGCATAAAACCTACCATGGTCTAGAAGTAGCCGTGCTTAACGGCATAGATTTAAGTGTGGGCGTTGGTGAGCAAGTGGCTATTGTGGGCACTTCTGGCTCTGGAAAAAGTACACTATTACATTTACTGGGGGGGTTGGATGCCCCTACTAGTGGTGAAGTGGCTATATGCGATCAAAATTTAGTCACATTAAGCGAAAGCAAAAAGGGCCTATTGCGCAATCAGTCGCTAGGCTTTGTTTACCAGTTTCACCATTTGCTCCCAGAATTTACTGCGCTAGAAAACGTAGCAATGCCATTATTAATTAGACGTATGCCGCGTGAACAGGCGCTCAGATTAGCTGCCGAAACGCTTAATAAGGTTGGGTTGCAACATAGATTGCAACATATGCCTGGTGAATTGTCCGGCGGTGAGCGCCAGCGAGCGGCGGTAGCAAGGGCTTTAGTGACGCAGCCCCAATGTATTTTGGCGGATGAGCCTACCGGCAACCTTGATCGGCATACAGCGCATGCGGTGTTCGATTTGTTGTTGGAAATGAATCAAAGCCACAATTTAAGCTTGGTGGTGGTGACGCATGATTTAGAACTTGCACAGAAAATGCAGCGTCAATATAAGTTGGTTGACGGGCGTTTGCAGTCATTGTAATGGACAATGTTCAGTAGAGTGTTTACTTGGCCTATGGTTGAGTAACTTAGGAAATCAAATCCACTTCAAGCTTGCCGAAAAGCACACTAACAGCTAAAGTAGCGCAGGGATGAGTTCTATCCAATACATGAAGATTTTTTTAAGTTTTTATTTGAATTTTAGGGAGTTGCACCGTGTGGCAAATTATTTTAGCGGCAGGTTGGCCAATTTGGCCACTCATCTTTGCATCAGTAGTGGCGTTAGCAATTATAGGTGAACGTTTTTTTGCGTTACGTGAAAGCACGGTAGCACCTAAGAATTTATTGCCAGAAGTTCAAACTTGGCTAGCCAAGGGTGGTATTACTAAGGAAACGATTGCCCGTTTAGAGCAACATTCTCTATTGGGTCAATTGTTTGCTAGCGCGCTAGCAAACTCCAAGAACTCACGTGAAATTACCAAAGAAGCGATTGAGGAAACTGGACGTGCCGTAGATCATCAGTTAGGAAAATATCTTTCTACTCTGGGATCAATCGCTACTGTAGCCCCTCTATTAGGTTTGCTAGGTACGGTGATTGGTATGGTTGAATTGTTTGGGGCATTTACCAGTACCGGTCACGACGTAGCGCAATTTGCGCGCGGTATCTCTGTGGCTTTGTACAACACGGCTGCCGGCATTGTGGTGGCCGTGCCAGCTATGCTGACCTATCGTTATTTCCGCGCAAAAGTTGATAGTTTGCTAGTAGATATGGAGCAGCAAGCCATTAAACTGGTCGAAATTATTCACGGCGAACGTAAGTAACTCGTTTTAGATGGAAGGAATAGCTATGAATTTACAGCGTGGCAAGCGTCATGAAGATCTTGAGATGAACCTCGTGCCACTGATCGACGTATTGTTGGTCATTATTATTTTCTTGGTAGTGAGTACTACTTTCTCGCGTACTAGTGAACTGCAAATTAATTTACCAACGGCTGAAGCTAATGCGCCGCAAGAAAAGCCATTGACCATAGAAGTTGGTATTGATGCTAGCGGTAAATATGTGATTAACCATAAAGCCATGACTGACACTTCAGTGACTGCGATTGCAGCAGCGCTCCAAGCGGCCGCTAATAGCGAAAAAGAGCCTACGGTGATTATTAATGCCGATGCAAAAACCACGCATCAATCGGTAATTAATGTAATGGAAGCCTCTCGCGTTGCGGGTTACACCCATATTACCTTTGCCACTCAAGCTAAAGCGGGTTCTTAAATTTCTAATTTTCTGACCACTACGTATCGACGTTAGTTATGTCGAACTCAACTACTCAAGCAACGCCACAAGAAAAGGTTGCCGATTCAAAGACTTTATATCTTCGTTTATTTGCTTACGCTTGGAAGTACAAAGGGGTCTTTCTAATCGGCATTTTGGGGCTGGTATTTTTATCAGCCACCAATACCGCTTTTCTAGCGACTATAAAACAAGTGACCGATGAGGGGTTTGTTAAACAGTCGCCAGACAAAATGGCTTTACTGCCCCTTATGTTATTTGGCTTAATGGCTGTGCGTGGCCTGTCCGGATTTTTTTCTGGCTTCGCTATGCGCTGGGTGGCGCGCCGTGTAGTTGAGGATTTGCGCCGCAGCGTGTTTCAGCAACTGATGCGCTTGCCGATTACTTATTTTGATGAGCAGTCTGCGGGCATCGTCGTGGCCAAAATTACCTATGATGTTGAGCAGATGTCTGGTGCAGCCACGCGTTCTGCCATTTCTCTAGTCAGCGACACCCTGACAGCCTTGGGGATTATTGGCTATATGCTTTATTTGGATTGGCGTCTGACGCTAATTTTTGCGCTAATTGCTCCGATTATGGCCTTTTATCTAAGAGCCATGACGCCAAAGCTACGCAACGCAGGAAAGCAAGCGCAAGACTCCATCGGCGAGATGACTAAGGTTGCAGAAGAAGCTATATCAGGTCAACGCATTGTGAAGATTTTCGGCGCGAGCCGTTATGAAAACCAACGCTTTGCTAAAGTGGCGGCTAAGAATAGGCATATGCAAATTCGGCTTGCACGTCTGTCTGGCATGAACAGTATGGTGATCGAGCTATTAGCTGCGGTGTCCTTAGGTTTAGTGGTTTACTACGCGGTTGGGCGATTTAGTGCTGGTGAGTTTGCAGCTTTTGTGGCCGCATTACTAATGTTAATTGCGCCAATTAAACATCTCACCGCGATGAATGAAGAAGTGCAAGTGGCTCTGGCTGCAGCGCAAAGTGTATTCGGTGTAATCGATATTGAGCCGGAAGCCGATGATGGTAAGCAAGTATTAGCGAGGACTCACGGCGAAATAGAATTTAAAAATGTCAGTCTGAGCTATCAAAATGCCAAGCGACCTGCGCTTAATGATATTAGCTTTACAATTAAGCCAGGTGAAAAACTAGCTCTAGTGGGTCGTTCAGGTGGGGGTAAGACGACGCTGGTTAATCTGCTGCCAAGATTTTACGAATTGCAACATGGCCAGGTGCTCATAGACGGTGTAGATATGCGCACGTTACCGTTGGCTAATTTGCGGGAACAATTTTCGCTGGTGAGTCAGGATGTGATTCTGTTTAATGACACCATCTTTAACAATATCGCTTATGGTGTGTTGCGTGATGCCAGTGAAGAAGATGTCATTAATGCGGCCAAGGCTGCGCATGCTTGGGAATTTATACAACAACTACCCCAAGGCCTGCAAAACGAAATTGGCGATCGAGGTGTGCGTTTGTCAGGTGGCCAGCGTCAGCGTATCGCCATTGCGCGCGCTATTTTGAAGGATGCGCCAATATTGCTGCTTGATGAAGCGACTTCCGCACTAGATACCGAATCTGAACAACACGTGCAAGCCGCGCTTGATACGCTGATGCAAAATAGAACCAGTATCGTCATTGCGCATAGACTCAGCACTATTGAGAATGCGGATCGCATTATGGTGATGGAGCAGGGGAAAATTGTTGAAGCTGGGACCCATGACACGCTTATTAAACAAAATGGCCACTATGCTAAGTTGTATCAAAAGCAATTTAGTTAAAACCCTCGTAACTCTGCCGCTATGAGTGACTGGCTGCAAAAACAGTGGTTATCCTATACGCCATGGCATATTTTTCTATTGCCAGTCTCTTTTGTATTTTTCGTTATCAGTTCGCTACGTAAGTGGTTGTATCAAAATGGCTGGCTTAAATCCTATCGTTTAGCCGTACCAGTGTTGGTGGTTGGTAATATTAATGTGGGTGGTAGCGGCAAAACCCCATTGGTGATTTGGCTGGCTAAGCAATTGCAGACTGCGGGTTATCGGCCTGGCATTATCAGTCGAGGTTATGGTGGGAGTAGCTCTGAGGTGTTAGCTGTGCTTTCGCATAGCGATCCTAAACGGGTTGGTGACGAACCACTTTTACTCGCAAGGCGCACAGGTTGCCCAGTATTTGTTGGTGTTGATCGAACGGCTGCGGGCCAAGCCTTGCTCGCAGCACACACCGAATGTAATGTTATTATTAGCGATGACGGGTTGCAGCACTATCGTTTGCGCAGAGATGTTGAGATCGTGGTAGTCGATGGTATCGCAGGTTTTGGTAACGGCGCTTTGTTGCCGGCGGGGCCGTTGCGCGAGTCAGTGGCTCGCTTAACCCATGTAGATGCAGTAGTCGTGAATGGAAGGTGTGAGCTAGGCAATATTAAGGCTTTAAAGCCAATTGAAATGCGACTACAGGCGACAAAATTTTACAACTTACTCGATCCTAATAAAGTCTGTGGCGTAGCGGACTTTGCCGGAAAGCAAGTGTTGGCAATTGCTGGTATCGGAAATCCGCAGCGTTTTTTTAAACAGTTGCATACTTTAGGATTGCAGTTTCAAAGTAAAGCCTATGCTGATCATTACGCATTTCAATCACAAGACTTTGCCGAAAATGTTGCAGATATAGTGGTGATGACCGAAAAAGATGCCGTAAAATGTTCAGACTTTGCGAAGCCTGGATTTTGGGTATTGCCAGTAAGCGCAGATATTCAGCCCGAACTCATGACTGTTATATTAAACAAGTTAACTAATTAAGAGGTTATTTTAAGATGGATGCAAAGCTATTACAGATTTTAGTGTGTCCTGTGACCAAGGGACCGTTGATTTACAATAAAGCCAAAAATGAATTGATTTCTAAATCAGCGCGTTTGGCTTATCCGATCAAAGACGGTATTCCTGTCATGCTTGAAGATGAAGCACGCAAATTAGATGAAGATGAAGAAGTTGCCTAACACGCAAACGCCTGCATTTTATGTGGTGATTCCCGCTCGCTATGCGAGCACACGTTTGCCAGGTAAGCCGTTGCTAGATATTGCAGGTAAGCCTATGGTGGTGTGGGTCGCAGAGCGAGCCCATATGAGTGGGGCGCACCAAGTGGTGATTGCTACTGATGACCAACGCATTTCAGATGCCGCGCAACACCATGGATTTACTGCGGTCATGACTAGGGCAGATCATGTTAGTGGTACCGACCGTATTGCTGAGGTCGCCGCCCACCAAGCTTGGGCTGATGATGCTATCGTAGTGAATGTGCAAGGTGACGAACCGCTCATTGAAGCCGCCTTAATTATTGAAGTCGCTACAGCGCTAGCGAATAGCAAAGACGCCGTGATGGCAACAGCATGTCACGCCATACATACTAAAGCTGATTTCATTAATCCTAATATAGTGAAAGTGGTGTTGGATATGCGCGGGCATGCTTTGTATTTTAGTCGCGCACCTATTCCTTACCCACGTGATGCCTTTGCCGATAATGCCGAACTGCCAGAAGGCATTCCTGCATATAGACATATAGGTATCTATGCATACCGGGCAAAATTTCTTAAGCAATATGCCAATATCGCACCTGTTGGAATAGAGCAGTTTGAAAGTTTAGAGCAGTTACGCGTATTGCATCATGGCTATAAAATTGCAGTAGCCATATCAGATAATGCGCCAGCAGTTGGCGTAGATACGGCTGAAGACCTAGCGTACGTTCGTAGCATACTTAGCTAAACATTCTTACAACCGTCATATTAACGTCATTTTAATCCAGACCTTTTAATAAAAAGCCACGAATGCCCTTGCGGTAAAGGGCAAGGTTTGCTATAGTCTCACCTCTCGACGGCACTTATGTCGAGCCGGACGCGGGATGGAGCAGTCTGGCAGCTCGTCGGGCTCATAACCCGAA
>CAIRXI010000146.1 GCA_903882525.1 uncultured Pseudomonadota bacterium
CCTTGCAAAAACACATATTCTGTTTCTTGCAGTCCGTGATCTGTTGAGAAGTAAACGTCTTGAAACTGGCTAGCATAGGGTTGGCCATCACGCCATTCAATATGCGGGGTTAATGCCATTTATAAACCTGCGTTCACCGCGAGCTTAAACACGATTTTGTGGATATTGCCTGTACCGACTAAAGGCGCGTGCGCATCGTCAGGAAAAAATATACAAAAAGAACCAGCTGGCGTGGTAACCCAGGTGTTGGTGGCATCTTTAAAAAACTGGATGTCATATTCTGTATTGAACGCACTTACCGGTTCTAGGCACTGGGCTAATGGCAACCAGCCCATGGTATCCACGCCCGCAAGCACTAATTGAATGTCGATATATTGACGATGACATTCTAGCTGAGCGACTTCAACTGAGCGCGCTGGCACACGCTCAACAATCGCAAATAGCTGCTCGCCATGAATCGCATGACGACCATTGGCGAGCGATTTTAAGTCGTTGTTGCGCATGTAGTCGAATGCCTGTCTAAACAAAGGATGTAAAGCGGCGTAACGATCAGCATTGGCTAGCGTATCTAGTATCATCAGTATTTAATATCAGGTGTTTTTGATTGGCGGAAAGGTCGACAGGATAGCATGCGACACTAAAAATACGAAAAATCAAGCACTTGAGGCGCTTGATTTCGTCTTGCACAATGATTATTTAGCCTTCGCCAATGCCTTTCGGTATTGTTCCAGCTTGGCTTGATAGTCTTCTGCATCACCAAAGGCTAGAAAATGCGCATAACGGTCGTGACTACCTAAACGTTTACGCGCATGCTTGATTGGGCAGAAATATTGCTCAGTGCGCCCGATGATTTCGCTGACATAGGCAATCATGCCACTGCCGTAAGCACAATAGGTGCAGTGGAATTTCTCTATCCAATTAAGATAATCTAAATGTTGGCGATCAAAAATAATGTAATCACCTCGGCGTACTTTTTTAATTCCATAGATAGGGAAGCAACTGAATTGGTAAAAGCTGATAAAAAGGTCCGTGACTAGCAAGGGGATAATCATTGCATAAATAATCGGCCCAGTAATGAGGTTCTGCGGTCTATCTGTTACTAACCAGCGAAAAAAGTTAAGTTTTAAGCGCCGATGGGTTTCCTGCATATTTTTTTCAAACTTAACGCGCTTACCGTTTATTTGAAAAAATATAGTGGAAGGTTGTTCGTTCAAGGCGTTACGAAGGTCATCTTCAAGCACAGTGATTTGATCAAGTAATTGCTGTATATGTTGATTCATGTGGATCTCAGGTCGTTAATTGAATTGGGGGTATTAATTAATTTAGTTAAGCTAACATTTTCATTACATTATTACTTAATTTAAATATGATGGTAAATTAAGCGCACATTTTTAAATTATTTTTTTGACGTTCATTTACTTGGCAAAGTATATACACATCTGTATAGTTAAATGCTATTCCACCTATTTTTAAAAAGAAGCTGTCATGCCTAAATGCTTAAAGAGCAGGTTGTTAAAACGTAGTGTGTTGCCAACACTGGCTTTGTTTAGCTGTATTTTTATGGGTGCCGCTTTTGCCGATGATCAGCCCAACCTAGCCAGCAAAGAGTGGCCTAGCTTTGGGGGTGACTTTAGTAATCAGCGCTTGTCACCATTGACGCAAATTAATCAACATAATGTGAAGAACTTACAGCTAGCGTGGCAGTTTAAAAGTGGTGTAGTCGCAAGTTTTCAAGCTACACCTATCGTGACTAATGGTGTGATGTATTTAGCCTTGCCGTTTAATCATGTGGTGGCTTTGGATGCTAAAACAGGCAAAGAATTATGGCGCTATCAGCATGTACGCCGTGCTAACTGGAAAATGTGCTGTGGCC
>CAIRXI010000147.1 GCA_903882525.1 uncultured Pseudomonadota bacterium
GACATGTTCAGTATTCCCAAGGGGCTATTTCTAAAGAAGTCATTCCCATAGACGAGAATGACTTTAGCTATTTAAACCAATGTTAGCCAATCAGCGTGTTGAGGTGACTTGCCAGTAACAGCATCAAAATACATTTTCTGTAATTGTTTTGTAATAGGACCTGCGGTGCCTGTGCCAATATTACGGCGGTCAAGTTCGCGAATCGGAGTCACTTCTGCGGCAGTACCAGTAAAGAAGGCTTCGTCTGCAGAATACACTTCATCACGTGTGATACGTTTTTCAATGACAGTTAAACCAATTTCAGCGGCCAGTTGCAAAATGGTGTCACGGGTAATGCCTTCTAGAGCGCTCGTTAAATCTGGCGTGTAGAGTTTGCCGTTACGAATAATAAATACGTTCTCACCAGAACCTTCAGCGACAAAACCATCCACGTCTAATAAAAGCGCTTCATCGTAACCATCTTGTGCAGCTTCTTGATGGGCTAAGATTGAGTTCATGTAATTACCATTGGCTTTGGCTTTACACATGGTAATGTTGACGTGGTGGCGTGAGAATGAAGAGGTCTTTACACGAATGCCGTTATCAAGTGCTTCTTGGCCCATATAGGCGCCCCATTTCCAAGCAGCCACAATCACGTGAGTGGACAAAGTTTTAGCTGAAATCCCCATAGCCTCTGCACCATAAAACGCCATTGGGCGCATATATGCAGATTCTAAATTATTTTCGCGCACAGCCGCTTTTTGCGCTTCCATCATTTCTTCTTTGGTAAAAGGCATTTTCATTTGCAGAATATGCGCCGACCTAAATAATCGATCGGTATGTTCTTTCAGGCGAAAGATGGCAGTACCCTTGTCTGTTTTGTAGGCGCGTACACCTTCAAATACACCCATACCGTAGTGCAAAGTATGGGTTAATACATGGGTAGTGGCATCGCGCCAGTTGACCATTTTGCCGTCATACCAAATAACACCGTCGCGGTCTGCCATTGAACTTGGAATTGCCATGTTGCTGCCTTATGAACTAATTTTGTAAAAGCATTATTGTAAACTAAAGGATGGCTTTGTTTCAGCATGTTAAAATCTAATCTGTCTAATATTTAAAGCTTACGGAGTTTTAAAGTGCATTATTTACTAAAAAGTCTCGGTTTTCTTTTATTGCTCTGCATGCTTACCGCCTGTAAACCTTCGGCGGATAGCAATAAAACTGTGGCTACCGATATCAGTGGTGCCGACTTTGCGCAAGGCTTGAGTCTAACGGACCACAATGGTAAACCGACTAGCTTGCAGGACTTTAAGGGCAAGGCTGTGGTTTTATTTTTTGGTTACACGCATTGCCCAGACGTGTGCCCAACGACCATGCTTGATTTAAAGCACACCATGAAACTCTTAGGTAAGCGAGCTGATGAAGTGCAGGTGCTGTTTGTTACCCTGGATCCAGAGCGTGATACGCAAGAAGTTTTGGCGAAATTTGTGCCATCGTTTGATCCAAGCTTTATTGGTTTACGCGGTTCGGTGGCTGA
>CAIRXI010000148.1 GCA_903882525.1 uncultured Pseudomonadota bacterium
ATCACCAAAGATTTATCATGGGCAAGTTTATGCTCTTCAGCCAACTCTTTATCTGTCATAAAGTATTTCTCATCCACAGGTTTCACTAAGGCGTTAGCAATAAAGCCAACCACCAACATGCCTGCTAACACTAAAAAAATAGGCGCGTAGATTTGGTCGTAAGCAACCCCAGCTTCTAATCGGGTGTCATGCATATAGTTCACGATTACTGGGCCTAGAATCCCAGCAGTAGACCATGCCGTAAGCAGTCGGCCATGAATAGCGCCTACAAATTGCGTGCCAAATAGATCAGCCAAATAAGCGGGGATAGTGGCAAAGCCACCACCATACATGGAAGCAATCACACAAAAACTAGCTACGAACAATGCGAGCGACTTGAGCCCTGCCATATAAGTCATACTGCAATACATGGCCGCGCCTAAAATAAAGAAAATATAGTAGGTACGTTGGCGACCCAGTTTATCTGACGATGTCGCCCAAGCAAATCTGCCTAAAATATTAAAAATTGAAATTAAGCCCACAAAGCCTGCAGCCACTGAAGCTGCGGCGGCTGTTAAAACCAAGTCTTTCTTAATCTCGGCAAAACCAACACTAGCCTGTCCGATTAGAGCACCGCTAAACGTTTCCTGTAGCATAGGTGCGGCTGCACCAATAATACCAATACCGGCCGATACATTCATACACAGCACTAACCATAACAACCAGAATTGCGGAGTTTTATGCGCATTATTTAAATGTACATGTCGTGAGGCAATCATGGTATTTTTCTTAGCTGGTGGTGGTGTCCAATTGGCTGGCAGCCAACCTACAGGAGGAACACGATACCCCAAGGATCCACCTAACATAAAGACAAAGTAGATTGCCGCTAATGCCACAAAAGTTTGCCAAACGCCGACGCTAGTAGCCGTTGCAAAATAGGTCATCAACTTAGTTGCGAGCGGTGAACCTATCATCGCCCCACCGCCAAAACCCATAATAGCCATCCCTGTAGCCATGCCACGGCGATCAGGAAACCACTTAATTAGCGTAGATACTGGCGAAATATACCCTAGACCCAGCCCGATTCCACCAATTACGCCAGAGCCTAGCCACATCATCCATAATTGGTGACTATGCACACCATAAGCTGAGATCAATAAGCCGCCGCACCAACAGAGCATAGACACCAAACCAGCCTTGCGCGGGCCAGCGCGCTCAAGCCACCCACCCCACAGCGCGGCAGAACAACCTAATAACACAAAAAATAGGGTGTACATCCAGCCCAAATCAAATTGCGTCCAGTTGCAGTCGGTGGCAAACAACGCTCTGGCAGTGCCAGATAATTTTTCTGCAAAAGTTGTTGCACCCGCAGCACAGGCTAAGAGTGGCTTACCATCTCCGTCCATTAAGGCGCTACCCAGTGGCTTCCAGAATACGCTAAAGCCATAAGCCATGCCTATTGATAGATGCACAGCTAACGCTGCAGGGGGGACTAACCAGCGATTAAAATTAGCGTTGGCGGTAATATGCTCTTTTGAAAAAAAATCTGCCATTTCTTCCCTCTCATGCTGCAATTGAAGTTTTAGTGATGCACCATTGAAATGGTGCAATTTATGTATGGTGTTACAAAATGAAACAAATGGCAAATGACTTATTTGTGAAATTTATCCTGGGTGGCTTAAGAATTTGTCATTAAATCGTCACAATAGAGTCATAAACTATTTATAGTGGTAAAACTAAATGTAAGTAGCGATAAGGAAAATACATGCCAGCCAATATATTAGTCGTTGAAGATGAGCCTGCAATTCAAGAATTGCTTGCCCTTAACATTACCCAAGCTGGCCATAATGCCATGCGTGCATTAAGCGCTGAGCATGCACAAGAGTTACTTCGTGAAGCCATGCCAGATTTAATTTTATTGGACTGGATGTTGCCTGGCATGAATGGTTTGGAGTTTGCTCGTAAGTTAAAATCGGACACGCTAACCAAATCTATCCCTATTATCATGCTCACCGCACGTGGTGATGAATATGACAAAGTACGTGGCCTTGAAGTGGGTGCTGACGACTATGTCACTAAACCATTTAGCCCACGTGAACTGAATGCACGCATTAAAGCTGTGTTGCGCCGTCGCGCACCACAAATGACTGACGACCCGATTGAAGTTAGTGGCTTGCGCCTAGACCCGACAACGCACAGGGTAACTGGTAAAGATAAAATCATTGACCTTGGCCCTACTGAGTTTAGATTGCTACACTTTTTTATGTCTAATGCTGAGCGTGTGCATACGCGTAGTCAATTGTTAGATAAGGTGTGGGGCGATCGCGTTTTTGTTGAAGACCGTACGGTGGATGTCCATATACGCCGTTTACGCAATGCACTTTCTATTTCAGGCCATGAAGACTTAATTCAAACTGTTCGTGGCGCTGGTTATCGCTTATCAGTTCAGTGAGATGTCATCAATCGCGCAGGCATGCCGGCGCGACAAAGTTAAATCTATCTAGATTTGTAATTTATTATCAAATTTATACCTGCTTAAATCTTATGTCAGCAAAAACCTAGTTATAATAAGTCAGCTTTTTTGAGAGAGGTTTGCAAGTGCAAGATATACGCTGGAATGCCTTTTGGCTAGGCTTAACACTCATTATCATTTGCCTAATCACTTGGGCCAGCAGTAGCGCAACGAACGCTCTTTTAGTCTTTTCTGTAGTTATTACAGCCTATCTTATCGGCCATCTATACTGGCTACATCAACTCAATTTATGGCTTAAAAAACCAGTACTCAACCATATCCCAGACGGCTCAGGTGTGTGGGAAGATGTATTCGGTGCCCTATACCAAGAATACCGCCGCCACTCGCGCAATCAAACTCAATTAAGCTCTGCTTTAGGACGCTTTCGTCATGCCGCAAGCGCCTTGCCAGATGGCGTAGTCGTTCTTAATGCAGCCAATGAAATTGAATGGTGCAACCCGCCAGCTGAAGTTAAATTGGGTCTGGATTTGAAGCAAGATGAGAATCAACCTATCAACTATTTAGTCCGCCATGGCGACTTTGTGAGTTACTTACAAGAACAAGACTATTCTGAACCTATAAAACTCAAATCATGGCGCAACTTAGACGTGACGCTTGAAATTCAACTTATCCCTTATGGCACTAAACAGAAACTCCTGATTTGTCGGGATGTTACACAGCTAGAGAAAATTGAAACGATGCGTCGAGACTTTATAGCCAACGTATCGCATGAACTGCGCACCCCACTCACTGTTGTAGGTGGATTTGTGGAAACTTTATTGGACATGGAAGGTGCTGTGCCAGAAAGTACCCGCGGCTATTTCAATATGATGCAAGAACAAACCATGCGCATGCGTTTATTGATTGACGATTTGCTTACGCTATCCCATATAGAAAGTAACGTGCAGGCTCCTGAAAACATAGAAATAGACATGCCATCCCTTCTAAATATGGTCATCAATGATGCCAAGGCGCTCAGCCAAGGTAAACATCAAATCATAGCCAATATAGACCCGCATCTAAATTTATTAGGCGCAGCCGGTGAACTCCAAAGCGCCATGAGCAATTTAATTAGCAATGCGATACGCTACACGCCAACTGGGGGTGAAATTAAGGTTAAATGGGAGCTAAGTAATAACCAAGCCATATTCAGTGTCAGCGACAATGGTATTGGTATTGAGCAAAAGCATATTGACAGGCTAACCGAGCGCTTTTATCGGGTTGACCGTAGTCGCAGTCGCGAAACTGGCGGCACTGGACTAGGCCTTTCCATCGTAAAACACATCCTAACTCGCCATCAGGCCAAACTTGAAATCAATAGTGAACTAGGTGTAGGTAGCACTTTTAGCGAAGTATTTCCCAAAGCACGTATTATCCAAAAACAAGTTGCTTTATTCTAAAAGTGATACTATTTTAGCAATGAGAACCTTAGCGATTATTGCTATAACGCCGCTGTTTTTAATCTTAGCTGCATGCGCCAATACGCCAATTACTGCCAACTCTAGCAAGTCTCCAGAGAAATCTATTCCGGTGCAAGGCGATCGTAGCACTATTAATCAGCTGGCTAAATCTGATTTTGATCGGATGGCAGATGTAGAAATACACGAGAACACAGAAAGTCTGCGCTTACTGATGTTAAAGCTGTATAAGCGCAATCCGCACGAGCTTCAAAAGAGCACTTCGGATGTCGCTGAGAAAATGGTTAACTGGGTGTTTAATGGCGAAACCCAGCATCATTACAAGTTTGAGTCGATGAATAATACGCAGGAGACTGAAGCTATTTTCTTAGCCTTTAAACCAGAATATACAGGTGATCGCGTGCTTGCTTTTATTGTGGGACTGCACACAATGTTACTGAAAGCCCATGATGGAAAAACAGATTTTTACTTTACTGACACCATTGATCCGCAACATATCTATAACGCTGCCAGAAATTTTGAAATTGCCGCTTGGAAAATCTCAAACACTAGAGATGAACAAGGTAATTTATTTTTGTTAAGCAATGAGATTAGTGCCACAGAGCGTAATTTATCATTTGAACGTGAGTTTGGAAAAATCATAGGTCGTACAGATTTATTCGCGGTGGCTTTGGCTGAAAAGTCGCAACGCTTTATTTCACGCGTGATGCAAAATCTCACCACAGCGGTCTTCCTGCCTTTTTAGTGAAACAAATGTTTAGGGTGACAATTCCCTATGCTCACCTGAATTTCGTCTCATAAGAAAAGGGGGCCAAAGCCCCCTTTTCTTATCCTTGAAAACCATAATAACTAAAGCAATACCTTCTCGATACCACCTTTATTAACACGCTCAACATATTCCTGCATCCAGTTTTCACCTAAAATATGCTTGGCCATTTCAACCACGATATAGTCGGCTTCTATCCCTGTATCTTCGCCATATCGGGACAAACCTTGGAGACAACTAGGGCATGAAGTGAGGATTTTTACTTTTTCCTCGGGTGCACCCACTGTTAAACCCATCTTAGTCATGCCTTTTTCCAGCTCTTCCTGTTTACGCATTTTGACTTGAGTGGCAATATCTGGACGGTCAACAGCAAACGTGCCACTTTCACCACAACAGCGATCATTTAACTGTACTTCAGTACCCATCAACTTATTGGTGACCTCCATAGACTTGTAGGTTTTCATCGGGCTATGACATGGCTCGTGGTACATATAACGCGTACCGGATACGCCTTGCAAGCGCACGTCTTTCTCCATCAAATACTCATGAATATCAAGCAGGCGGCAACCAGGGAATATCTTCTCAAACTGGTACTTCTGCAATTGATCCATACAAGTGCCGCAAGAAACAATAACAGTTTTAATATCTAAGTAATTCAGCGTGTTGGCAACCCGATGAAATAGCACGCGATTATCTGCTGTAATTTGCTGGCCTTTATCATGGTTTCCACTCGCGGTTTGTGGGTAGCC
>CAIRXI010000149.1 GCA_903882525.1 uncultured Pseudomonadota bacterium
ATTTCTGGCGTGTCGTAATGCGTGGTTAGCGCATGCCAATCAGCGACAAAGAATAAGCATTCATGCTCGTGCTGTAGCTTAATCCAGTTCTTAAGTACGCCATTGTAATGGCCTAAATGTAAATTCCCGGTTGGACGCATACCCGATAAAACGCGCTCAATTGCCATGTATTCCCTAGTCTTAAAATCTTAAATTAAATATGCCATCATTATACAAACAAGCTTAAGCAATTAAGCTAAATATTAATTGGTAAACTGCATTAATAAATGGATCTAGAATGAAATTGAGCACACCGCTAAATAGCAGTGCGATTAAAATAAAAAAGCCATAGCGCTCAATTTGTGCAAATTGGCGCGCCAAATGAATCGGCAATAAGCTAACAGCAATACGCCCGCCGTCCAATGGTGGCAATGGCAACAGATTAAGCACCATCAACACAATATTGATGCTAACGCCAGCTTTAGCCATCAACGCCAATGGGTAGGCAATCGCATCGGGCGCAACTACAGCGTATTTCATCACCAAGGCCCAAAAGATGGCCATGACAAAATTTGACGCTGGGCCTGCGGCAGCTACCCATAACATATCTTTTTTCGGATTACGTAGCCGACTAAAATCAACTGGTACTGGCTTAGCCCAACCAAACAGGATACCACCCAGCATAATGGTCAATGCTGGTAATAAAACGGTTCCGAATGGATCAATGTGGCGCAGAGGGTTAAGACTAATACGACCTGCATTAAAAGCAGTCATGTCGCCAAAATACTTGGCTGCATAACCATGCGCAGCTTCATGCACAGTAATGGCAAAGATCACCGGTAAGGCATAAATGACAATTTTTTGTATGATGCTTAATTCCATTTTTTATTCTCTACTTAATTTTAAATGTTTATGTCAGTTAGTCTAAGTCAAATGGCGCTAAATCGCCCTGCCCAGCACGAATGAGGCTAGGCACTTCACCAGTTAAGTCAATAACTGAAGTTGCGCCAGGCACGCAGTGGCCGACATCAATCACCAAATCGACGACATGCTCAAGTTTATCGCGTATCTGCCAGCCCTCACCCAGCACATCATCATCCACTAAATGCAGGGTCATGCTTAACATGGGCGCATCAATGGCATCCAATATTGCCTGCACCACAGCATGTTGAGGCACGCGAATACCAATGGTATTTCGTTTAGGGTTTTGTAACTTGCGCGGAACCTCTCGGGTGGCTTGCAAAATAAAGGTGTAAGCCCCAGGTGTATTAGCTTTAAGCAAACGAAACTGGCTATTACTAACAATGGCATAGTTACCCAACTCGCTTAAATTGCGGCACACCAGCGTAAATAAGTGCTTATCATCTAAGCCGCGAATTTGACGGATGCGCATCTGCGCATCACCACTACTACCAACCATACAGCCCAACGCGTATCCAGAATCAGTGGGATAGGCTATTACGCCGCCTGCTCGCAAAATATCTGCGGTTTGCGCAATCAGACGCGCTTGCGGATTATCTAGATGAATATTGAAATATTGTGACATGCCGATGCTTACTCTAAGTTTTCGTAATCGTTTACAACACGGCTTCTGGCCAGTCGTGCCAAACTGGCACGCAGTTGCTAGGCAATGCGGGTAAGCGACCCATCTCCATAAAGCTAATGCCTTTGCCGTGATAGTCGGAGCCTAAAGAAGACTTAAGATCAAACTGATGCGCGTACTTGGCAAACTCGGCATATTGATCCACGGTATGACTACCAGTGACCACCTCAATCGCAGTGCCTCCTAATGACCTAAATTCTTCTAAAAGTAACAACATATTGGTGCGGCCTAAATCGTAGCGGCCAGGGTGCGCAATGACGGCTACGCCACCACTGCCAGTAATCCAGCCTAGGGCATCTTCCATATTCGCCCACTCATGCGGGAAAAAGCCGGGCTTACCTTTGACTAGATAACTCTTAAACACCGCTTTATTGTCTTTAGCCACGCCGCTATTAACCAAAAATCGAGCAAAATGCGTGCGGCTAATAATCCCTTCTTGCGCATACTCGTATGCACCTTCTAGACTACCTGGAATGCCCGCTTTATCTAAACTAGCGGCCATGCCAGCAGCCCTAAGGTGACGACCAGCGCGTATCTCAGCCAAGCCAGTTTTTAATGGTGCATATTCAGGATCAATTTTTAAACCGACGATATGTAAAGTGCGTTTTTTCCAGGTCACCGAAATCTCTACACCATTAATCAACTGCACACCTAAGCGCTGCGCGGCTTCTCTGGCCACATTCAAACCAGCTGTATCGTCATGGTCAGTTAAGGCCAATACATCAACTTTGTGCGCGGCGGCGTGCTCCACCAACTCCACGGGTGTTAATAGGCCGTCGGATATATTGGAGTGCGCGTGCAAATCGAAGGTTAAAGACATGAATTCAAACAAACCCTAAAACGAAAATATGAAAAATTAATATTGATAAAATAGCGCGTTAAAATTACGCCTTGCGACACTGCGTCAATCATAGCAAAATAGCGGCCTAGTCTAAAGCATTGTTATCCATTGTATTTGTCGCATTTGCGTTAGCGACTGTATGCAGCAGTCAACTTACTTGTATGCAACATCTATTGAGACCTTTATATGAAGTTTTTCTTCGATTTATTTCCGGTAATTCTATTTTTTATCGCGTTTAAATTTTTTGGCATCTTTACCGCCACTGCAGTCGCCATGATTGCAACCTTAGCACAAATTATTTACGTGAAGATTCGCCACGGCGTGGTAGATAAAATGCTGCTAATTAGTGGCGTGATTATCACTGTATTTGGTGGATCTACCTTGCTCCTTAAAGACCCCACTTTTATTGAATGGAAACCTACGGTTCTTTATTGGCTATTTGCCACCAGTTTACTGGGAGCGCAATTCATTTTAAAAAAGAATCCCATGCGTAGCTTGATGGAAAAGCAGATCAGCTTACCTGAAGCTGTATGGGGTGCGGTCAACTTGGCTTGGGCAGTACTTTTTATAGCCCTAGGATTTTTGAATCTTTACGTAGCCTTCAATTACTCACTCGACACTTGGGTAAACTTCAAGCTGTTTGGAATTACCAGCATATTATTTGTCTTTATTATTCTACAAACCCTGTTATTAAATAAATATTTACCCAAAGATGATATAGACGATAAACATGAGGACTTTAAATGATGTGGTACGCAATTATGGCGCAAGATGTGCCTGACAGTTTGCCACTTCGCTTAGCCTCAAGGCCAGCTCATTTGAGCCGCTTGCATGCCTTGCAGGAGGAGGGTCGCTTGTTATTGGCTGGCCCATTCCCAGCCATAGATAGCATAGACCCTGGCCCCGCCGGCTTTAGCGGTAGTTTAATAGTTGCTGAATTTGAAAACTTAGATGCTGCAACGGCTTGGGCTAATACCGACCCCTTTGTCAGTGCCGGCGTTTACCAAAACGTAACAGTAAAACCATTTAGAAAAACGCTACCACTATGAGCCTAGCCAATGAAATAACACGACGCTTACAAAGTTTAGCGCCCACTACACTAGAAATTATAGATGAAAGTGCAATGCATGCTGGACATGCAGGTAATGGAGGGGGGGCTCACTTTAAGCTAAAATTGACTAGCTCGCATTTTTGCAATAAATCGCAGATAATACGACATAGACTTATTTATGAAGTATTGGCTGACCTTATTCCAAAACAGATACACGCACTTAGTATAGAGGCTCGTGCCACAGACGACCCTCACTAAATGCTCTGATCATGAATTTTGAATCCAAACACACTTATTAATACTTACAATACCTTGAGGATTTTTGCATGAAATTTAGTCACACATTAATCGCCGTCACTATTTTGGCGTTAAGCCCGTCTGCTTTTGCTAGTGATACTTTAGCTACGGTTAACGGTAAAGTGATCAAACAGTCTTTATATGACTTCATCGCTAAAGATGCCACTGCACGTGGTCAGAAAATTGATGCACAAGTCAAAGAAGTCATCATTAACAAATTGGTTGATTCTGAATTAGTTTATCAAGAAGCACAAAAAGTTGGCATAGATAAGCAACCTGATTATATTGCACGTGAAGAGCTAGCTCGCCGTGAACTACTCACCTCTTCATATTTACAAGATTATGTGAAGAAAAATCCAATATCTGATGCTGATACTAAGGCCGCATATGAGCAGTATAAAAAAGCGTATGGTGACAAAGAATATAGCGCTCAACATATCCTTGTTAAAACAGAAACTGAAGCCAAGGATGTGATTGCACAACTTGGGAAAGGTGGTAGTTTTGCAAAAATTGCCAAAGAAAAATCAATTGATACTAGCAATAAAGACAAGGGTGGTGATCTAGGCTGGTTCTCTCCAGCGTCTATGGTGAAACCATTTAGCGATGCAGTATCTGAGATGAAAAAAGGTGCTATATCAAGCACACCAGTACAAACACAATTTGGCTGGCATGTCATTAAATTGGTTGATACACGAGCTGCACAACCAATGGATTACGATAAAGTAAAAGACGGCTTACAAAAAAACTTACAGCAACATAACTTAGAAAAAATGATGGCTGAACTCCGTAGTAAAGCGAAAGTTGAAATTACTAAATAAGTTATTTAGATTTTGTTAATTAAAGGCCTGCTTTATGCAGGCCTTTTGCATTTTTATGCCACGATTATCCCAATGATGCACACAGTGATAATAAACATTGCGTTAATATTTACCTAAGGGCAACTTTAAACAGCTTGAGCAATATGCTGTGGTCGCTTTTGGATTTAAATTCATGGCTAATAGTGGCCATATGAAAAACGTCATGCAAGTCATCTCTTTGTCACTTAAATTTCATACTATGAGTTATATTTAACATGCTTTTAAATACCCAACTCTCAGTAAATAAATCGAATTAGTCTTATGAAATCAAATCCGCCGCGCCATACTTTCAATCTAATGCATTGTATCCTCCTGCTCATAGGATTGACGCCTACTTATAGCGTATTTGCAGATGAGCCTGAGTATGAAGATACAACCGTCAGATTCCAAAGCACTTATATTTGGCAAAATCATCCCTCTTTTCAAGAAAAGTATCATGGGCAGAACAGCCTTAGCGCCAATCAAGAAA
>CAIRXI010000150.1 GCA_903882525.1 uncultured Pseudomonadota bacterium
ATGGGTTACTTGGGTTTAGGCTCAGCGCTGACCATGATGAAAATGAAGTACGGTGAAGATGCTTCATTGAAGTTCACGGATGAAGTCACGCGTGTCATGGCGGAAGTGGGCTGGGAAGTTGGTGTACAGTTAGCTGAAGAAAAAGGCCCTGCACCTATCATGGATGAGAAATTCGAAGTGACGGCAGATATGTTGGCTAAGCGACCAGAGATGGCAGCTGATGGCATAAAAGTCGGTAGCAAAATCTCAGGTAAAGTATTGTTAGGCAAGTACAGCCGCTACATGCAGCAGTTTCCTGAAGGCTTGCGTAACCAAATCGCTACTAAAGGCGTGCGCTTTACGCACCACAGCTCTATTGCCCCTACCGGTACAATCTCACTGTCTTTAGCTAACAACGCCAGCAACGGTATTGAGCCATCTTTCGCGCACCATTACGCACGTAACGTGATTCGTGAAGGTAAAAAGTCAAAAGAAAAAGTCGATGTATTCTCATTTGAATTATTGGCTTATCGCGAGTTAATTAATGCTAAAGCGATGCCGTTTGGCGAAACTGAAGAAACCAAATTACCAGATTACTTTTTGGACTCCTCAACCATACAAGCTAAAGCGCACGTAGATATTCAAGCGGCTGCGCAAAAATGGATTGATAGCTCAATTTCAAAAACCATTAATGTCCCGACTGATTATGACTTTGAAGACTTTAAAAATATCTACTTATACGCTTACGATAAGGGGCTAAAAGGTTGTACAACCTTTAGATTTAACCCAGAAGCGTTCCAAGGGGTATTGGTCACAGAGAAAGATTTGGAAAGTACTACCTACAAATTTACGCTTGAAGACGGCAGTGACCTTGAAGTTAAAGGCAACGAAGAGATTGAGTACGACGGAGAAATTCACTCGGCTGCCAATCTTTACGATGCATTAAAAGAAGGGTATTACGGAAAGTTTTAGTGGGAACAGCGGTATAAAAGGAAAATGAAATGACAGTTAAAATTGAAAAGAAAATCGTCGGCTACGCGTTGGTGAATGAGCAAGATAAACTGGATGCAGCCAACAAGATGGCTGAGCAGAAAGCTGAATCGGCAAAAGTGTTACAAATTGGCGAGCCGCTTAGCCGCCCAGATAAATTGGTAGGCAATACCTATAAAATTAAAACACCGGTCACTGAGCATGCGCTGTACATCACCATTAATGACGTGATCATGAACGAAGGCACGCAGCAAGAGCACAGACGCCCATTTGAAATTTTTATTAACTCCAAAAACATGGAGCATTTTCAGTGGATTGTCGCTCTTACACGCGTCATGTCAGCCGTATTCCGTAAAGGCGGTGATGTGACATTTTTGGTGGAAGAACTAAAAAGTGTATTTGAACCTAGTGGTGGCTACTTCAAAAAAGGCGGTAAGTTTATTCCGAGTTTAGTCGCTGAAATTGGAGAGGTAGTTGAGCAACATCTGCAAGAAATCGGCATGCTTAAAAAGCCAGGTTTAGATCAACATCAACAAAAATTAGTAGATGAAAAGCGTACTGAGTATATGGAAAAACAAGCCGTTGCTGGCGAAGAGATGAATGCGGATGGCTTTCCTAAAGGGGCGAGTGTTTGTCTTAAATGCAGCACCAAAGCCGTGATTATGATGGATGGTTGCTTGACCTGCTTAAATTGCGGCGAGAGTAAATGCGGTTAAGGTAATCTCTGAGCAGTATGAATGTAGCCTCTGGGCATATGCGTAAATCGACATAAGCCAGAATGAATAGCAAATAGTTGAAAGGGGGTGACGCTATGCGTCACCCCTTTCGCATTATCCTTCTATATCCAACTCTTGAATCTTACGGGTTAACGTATTGCGACCCATGCCGAGCTGGTTAGCGGCTTCAATCCGGCGACCATTGGTGTGCGCTAAAGCTTTGCTGATTAAAATGCGCTCAAATATCTGCGTGCGCGTTTCCAGTACGTTTTGTTCACCGCGGTTGAGTGCATCGGTCACTTCCTCCGCGAGCGCCTCTTGCCAAGACATTGCGGCACTGGTTTTGCTATTGTCATCTTTAAGTTCTGGTGGCAAATCGGCAACATCAATATTCTGTCCTGGTGCCATGACGGTGAGCCAATGACATACATTCTCCAACTGACGCACATTGCCACTCCAGTTGACCGCACTTAAATACTTGAGTGCAGCAGCGGTAGGTTGCTTGGTTTCAACGCCTAAATCTAATGCGCTTTGTTGCAGAAAATGCTTAATCAATAGCGGAATATCTTCACGACGCTCACGCAGTGCGGGCAATCTTAAGCGAATGACATTCAGGCGATGAAATAGATCTTCGCGAAATAAGCCCGCTTTAACCCGCTCCTCTAGATCTTGATGGGTAGCGGCAATAATGCGAACATTGACCTTGATCGGCTGATGCCCACCCACGCGGTAAAACTGACCATCACTCAGAACGCGTAGCAAGCGCGTTTGCAGATCAGCTGGCATGTCGCCAATCTCATCTAAAAACAGAGTGCCAGTATCGGCCTGCTCGAAGCGACCGCGCCTTGCCGCTGCGGCACCAGTAAAAGCGCCACGTTCATGACCAAAAAGTTCAGACTCCAACAGGTCCTTAGGGATGGCGGCCGTGTTAATCGCAATAAAAGGTTTGTCGCCACGCGGGCTGTGTCGATGTAATGCGCGCGCTACAAGCTCTTTCCCGCTTCCAGATTCACCATTGATAAGAACGGTAGCATGGGAGCGACTTAAGCGGCCTATGGCTCTAAAAACCTCCTGCATGGCGGGTGCCTGACCGATGATTTCAGGCGTTTCCTCCATGACTGCAGTTTCAGGGGCTTGGCGTGTGCTTTCTTCAACCGCACGTTTAATCACATCAATGGCTTGGTCTACATCAAATGGTTTAGCGAGATATTCAAAGGCACCCCCTTGAAATGCCGCCACTGCGCTTTCCAAGTCAGAATAGGCCGTCATAATGATGACCGGAATATCAGGGTATTTTTGTTTGATTTCACTTAAAAAATCTAGGCCTGAGCCATTGGGCATACGGATGTCGCTGACTACGACTTGCGGTTGCTCGCGTTCAAGTGCGTTCAGCGCTTCGGCGACTGAGGCGAAGGTCTTAAATTCCAAATCAGTTCGCGCCAGCGCTTTTTCAAATACCCAGCGTATTGATTTGTCGTCATCAATTATCCAAATTGGTTTCATGTTGTCTTCTCTAATAACGTGCTGATGGCAGGTTTAACCGCCGTGGTTTCTATGGGTAATAAAATAGTAAAACAGGTGCGACCCGGTTCGCTTTCGCATTCAATCATACCGTGATGCTGGGTAATAAAAGTTTGTGCCAAGGTTAAACCTAAGCCAGATCCACCTTCGCTACCCGACACTAAGGGGTAAAAAATACGGTCACGGATATCTGCAGGAATGCCTGGGCCGTTGTCGATAATTTCCAACTTGATGGCCACGCGATAGCGCTTACGCACTAAAGTCACTTGGCGCTCAGCGCGAGTGCGAAAGGTAATCTGACTATTAGCGGTTTGATGCGATTGCATGGCTTGCACCGCATTACGCGCAATGTTGAGTACCGCTTGTATCAGCTTTTCACGGTCGCCAATGAGCTCAGGTAAACTCAAGTCGTAATCGCGTTTAATGAGTATGCCTTTGGGCGATTCGGCCAAGAGCAAGCTTCTGACCCGTTCTAGTACTTCATGGATATTTGTCGGCTGATATTTAGGGACGCGATGTGGAATCAGCAGTCTGTCCATCAGCGACTGCAGTCTATCCGCCGCTTTAATAATCACTTGGGTATATTCACGTAAGCTCG
>CAIRXI010000151.1 GCA_903882525.1 uncultured Pseudomonadota bacterium
AAGGTAACTGGATAGATGCAAAAAAAGCATTTTATGTTTTGGGTAGCAGGAAAACAGGTTCTATGGGTCCAACTTTAGCAGCATTCTCCAGTCAAGAAGCCGCAAATAAATTCGCTTCTGAATTCGGTGGTAAGGTGCTAAATTTCAGCCAGGTCACCCCAGAGATGGTTGATTTAACAGGTGGTGTAATTCACGATGAGCACATGTAGATGTGCTTGAACTTTGTGAAAATTAATTATTAACGGCATAAACGAACTTCCGCTTTTGCCGCCCGTGTCTGACAACCTCTTAAAGGACCTATCTATAAGCAACCTAAGATGGAACGGATAGTGAAACTACCTAACAGCTGACGTT
The DNA here is from genome assembly GCA_903882525.1 of uncultured Pseudomonadota bacterium. Lineage (GTDB taxonomy): Bacteria > Pseudomonadota > Gammaproteobacteria > Burkholderiales > Methylophilaceae > Methylotenera. The sequence continues at coordinate 355 of CAIRXI010000151.1, forward strand.
AAGATTCGGAGCCAACGACCCTAAGCGGACAGTTGAGGCGCATTAAAAATGGAATTTAGTATCCCTTCGCCTTTGTTAACTATGAACTGACGAAAAGCTTCTGTTGCTTGAGTTGCATCGCGATTATTCGGTGTGACTATGTACCAAGTGCGAATTATGGGCGTATCTTTAATATCCAGTATTGCAATTTGGTTGTTCGTAATCTCATTGCCGATTGTATGCAAGGAAACTAAGGATATTCCCAAATTGGCCATTACTGCTTGCTTGATAGTCTCGTTCCCAGACATTTCCATACTCATTTTTAGAGTGAGACCTTGCTCTGCGATGAATTTTTCCATGATGTAACGAGTTCCAGAGCCCAGTTCCCTGCAAATCACATCCACATGATTTAATGTATCTGGGGGTAAGTTAGACTTACCTGCCAATTTATGCAAAGGACTAGCGATGAATACATGGGGATGGGTGGCAAACGCATCTGCATCGGCATTGATATGCTTAGGCGGTTTACCCATAATGGCAATATCAATCTCACCATCTCGCAACAACTCAATTAGTTCTTCTCTGTTTTTGACAATCACCTTAATTTGAACGTTAGGGTATTCTTTTCTAAATTGCACCAGCATCTCAGGTAAAAAATACCTAGTGGTACTTGCAAGTCCAATTTTAAGTATCCCTATTTCCGTTCCCCGTAAATTTTCCATTACAGTTCTGGCTTCGTTCAAAGTGCTAACAACCCTATTTGCGTAGAGTAAAAAATGCTCGCCAGCTGAAGTTAGGGTTATTTTATTATTTTCACGGTTAAAAAGGCTTACGCCTATATCACCTTCCATTTCCTTAATTTGGAGCGAAACTGCAGACCCTGTGATATTTAAGTCCGCCGCAGCTTTAGAAAAACTCAGGAATTTGGATGCGCTAAGAAATATTCTTATTTGTCGTAGTGTGAGATTTCGCATAAGTAAAACTTAAGGTATGCCAAAGAATTAGTCAATTTACTTAAACAGAAGTCCATTCTATATTACCCATCAGGCAGTTAGTGTGTTTTTTACCTATTCTTAGATCGATTATCTATAGAAGGCGCAACTAGATGAAATCATTGATAAACAATCCAACTAATAATAAAACAACATTCAATCAATATTTAATAAAAGCATGTCGTGATTCTGTAAGTGGAGCATCTCTAGCTAACCTACTTATAAACATTGCAGAATGCACCAAAAAAATTGCTGCACTGACATCCAAGGGTAAGTTAGAAAGATCTGTTGAAAATGTTGGTGCAACTAATGTGCAAGGTGAAATCCAGATCAATCTAGACGTGCTAAGCAATGAATTGTTTGTTTCAAGTTTGAAACAAAGTGGTTTAGTTAGTGGTTTGGTTTCGGAAGAGCTAGATGATGCATGTCTAATAGATGCGGTTGGAAATGGAAATAAATTTTTAGTCGTTTTTGATCCGTTAGATGGCTCATCCAATGTTGATGTCAATGTATCTGTAGGCTCAATTTTTTCAGTATATAAAGATCATTTGGGGCCGTTAAACTTTCTTCAAGCAGGTAATGCGCAGATTGCGGCTGGTTATGCTTTATATGGCCCATGCACTATGTTGGTGATCACTATTGGAAGTGGTGTCCAAGGATTTACTTTGGATACTGAGACGCAAGAGTTTGTATTAACCCATTCCAATATCAGAATCCCTGAAACAACTTCTGATTTTTCCATCAATGCAAGCAATGAGCGCCATTGGGAGGCTCCTGTACAAAGATATATAGATAGCTGTAAAGCAGGCGTCACTGGTGTCAGAGGAAGAGATTTTAATATGCGTTGGGTGGCAAGCATGGTCGCCGATGTACATCGTATTTTAATGCGTGGCGGAGTCTACTTATATCCGTATGACAACAAGCAGCCAACCAAAGCAGGGAGACTGCGTTTGCTTTATGAAGCCAATCCAATGAGTTTTATTGTAGAGCAAGCCGGCGGTAAAAGCTCAACAGGCCGCAAGAGGATTTTAGATATTAAACCTGATGAAATTCATCAGCGTGTGCCAGTAATTATGGGGTCGCGTCTAGAGGTAAGTTTAATTGAGTTATATCACAGTGAATTTGATTCTACTCAGCCAAAAGAAAAAGATTCAATCGCGCCGAAACAGTCCGAATTTACCAAGAGCAGTTAACAAAGGAAAAATATGGCGCTTATTTCTTTAAGGCAATTATTAGATCATGCGGCTGAATATAGCTATGGCCTGCCAGCTTTTAACATTAATAACATGGAACAAATACATGCCATCCTTCAGGCTGCTGACGAAGTGAATAGCCCAGTAATTTTACAAGCCTCGGCAGGCGCTAGGAAGTATGCAGGCGAGGCATTTTTAAGAAAAATGATTGAAGCGGCTATTGAACAGTAT
>CAIRXI010000152.1 GCA_903882525.1 uncultured Pseudomonadota bacterium
GAGTCTGAAGTAGCTGACTTTATTAAGATGTTATATAAAGCTTACGGTGACTTTGGATTTACAGAAGTGTTGGTTAAGCTTTCAACGCGCCCTGAAAAGCGTGTGGGGACTGATGAGACGTGGGATAAGGCCGAGGCTTCATTAGCCAATGCGCTGCATCAAAATAATCTAGCATTTGATTTGCAACCTGGAGAGGGCGCGTTTTATGGTCCAAAAATTGAATTCACACTAAAAGACAGCTTAGGTCGTCTATGGCAGTGTGGCACAATCCAATTAGACTTTAACCTACCTGAGCGCTTAGATGCTGAGTATGTTGCTGAAGATAATACACGTCAGCGCCCAGTAATGTTGCATCGCGCCATTGTGGGGTCTATGGAACGCTTTATCGGCATTTTGATTGAGAACTATGCCGGTGCTATGCCATTATGGTTAGCGCCAGTACAAGTTATGGTGCTGAATATTTCAGAAAGTCAGTCAGATTATGTACGGCAAGTAGTTGAAATGCTGAAGAAATCTGGCATTAGATGTGAATTTGACTTGAGAAATGAGAAGATTACCTATAAAATACGCGAACATAGCATGCAGAAGTTACCTTACTTGCTAGTTGCAGGTGAGCGTGAAATGCTGGCAGGACATGTAGCCGTGCGTACCCGAACAGGTGAAGACCTAGGCTCTATGCCGATAAGCGACTTAATTGACCGCTTAAAAGCAGAAGTTGAAGCGAAAGCTTAAGCTTAATTAGAGGCTCAAAATTCAGGTGCACGGCTTAACTATTTGGAGAATTTGATATAGCACAAGACAAAGAAACGCGAATTAACGGTGACATTACTGGTACCGAAGTTCGTTTGGTGGGTGTAGAGGGTGAACCGTTAGGGATTATGTCGCTAACGGAGGCATTTGCAAAAGCAGAAGAAGCAGACACTGATTTAGTGGAAATTGCGCCTAACGCTGTACCGCCAGTTTGTAGGCTATTGGATTACGGCAAGTTTAAATATGCCGAAAGCAAAAAACAGCACGAAGTTAAGCTGAAGCAAAAGCAAGTTGTGGTTAAAGAGATTAAGTTTCGCCCAGGTACAGATGACGGCGATTACGCGATTAAAGTGCGTAATATTATTCGATTTATTCAAGACGGCGATAAAGCTAAGATTACTTTACGTTTTAGAGGTCGTGAGATTACTCACCAAGAATTTGGTTTGGCTTTATTAAGACGTGTAGAAGCAGATTTAAAAGAATACGCAGTGGTTGAGCAGTTTCCGAAAATGGAAGGCCGCCAAATGGTAATGGTGCTTGGACCACCTAAAAAGAATTAAGTAACTGTAATCAGTTGCCAAATGAAGTAGTCAGTGTAATAGCAAAGAAGTGGTAGTGAAATTCCGAGTGATACGGCTTAACGGCATGCCTAAGCACTCATAACTAAGTTCAAGGAGAACAAAATGCCAAAAATGAAAACCAAGAGTGGTGCTAAAAAGCGCTTCAAGTTCTTGGGTAATGGTAAAGTGAAACGTACGCATTCACATTTACGCCATATCCTCACTAAAAAGACCACCAAGCAAAAGCGTAAATTACGCGGCACGGCGATCATCTCACCAACTGATGTCAAGCGCGTTCGCGCTATGATGCCAACACGATAAGGAGACCGATATGCCTAGAGTAAAACGTGGTGTCATTGCTCGCGCTAGACACAAAAAAGTATTAAAAGCCGCTAAGGGTTACCGCGGTCGTCGTAAAAACGTTTATCGCGTTGCTAAGCAAGCGGTAATGAAGGCTGGTCAATACGCTTACCGTGATCGCCGTCAAAAGAAACGTCAATTCCGTACATTATGGATTGCACGTATCAATGCGGGCGCTCGTGAGTGTGGTTTGACTTATAGCCGCTTCATGCATGGCTTGAAAAAAGCAGCGATTGAAGTTGATCGTAAAGTATTAGCTGATTTAGCAGTATTTGATAAAGTAGCATTTGCACAATTTGTTGAAATGTCAAAAACAGCTTTAGCCGCTTAATTGCTTGAAAAATAAAAAAAAGAGGCTTCGGCCTCTTTTTTTTATAGTAAAATCAATACATTATAAAATTCAACGCATTCAAATGGGTGCTGTAAATAAAATCAAAATAGATTAAAGACGATCAATCACATGTCAGACTTAACGCACTTAATACCAGCCGCTGCAGCAGATTTTGCCAATAGCGCAACGATGAACGATTTAGAAGTGGCCAAAGCCAAGTATTTAGGAAAAACTGGCGCGCTGACTGATGCGTTAAAGGGCTTGGGCAAGCTTAGTAACGAAGATCGTCCAGCTGCAGGTGCTGCCATTAATGTGGTAAAACAAGCCATAGAAGGTGCCTTAACAGAGCGTCGTGAGGCGTTGTTAAATGCCGAGCAAGCCAAGCAGCTAGCACAGGAGTCTATCGACGTCACTTTGCCAGCGCGCGCACAATCTCTAGGTGGTTTGCATCCGGTCACACTCACCTTACAACGCATAGAGCAGTTATTTCATTCCATCGGATTTGAAGTAGCGACTGGACCTGAAATCGAAACGGATTTCTATAACTTTACTGCGTTAAATATTCCTGAAGATCATCCTGCGCGTGCCATGCATGACACTTTCTACATAGATGAAGCCAATGTGCTACGCACCCACACTTCACCAGTGCAAGTGCGCTACATGGAAAATGCACTGAAGAATAATAAAACGCCACCACTTAAAATCATTGCGCCGGGCCGTGTTTACCGCGTGGATTCTGATGCCACCCATTCCCCAATGTTTCATCAGGTGGAAGGTTTGTGGGTAGATGAAGATATTAGCTTTGCCAACCTAAAAGGCGTGGTGCAAGACTTCTTGCAAAAATTCTTTGAGCGAGATGACTTGATTGTGCGTTTCCGCCCTTCATTTTTCCCATTTACTGAACCTTCAGCTGAGATGGATATGAGCTGGAATGGTGGCTGGTTAGAGATTGGTGGTTGCGGTATGGTGCATCCAGAAGTATTTAAACACGTGAATGTTGATCATGAAAAGTACCGTGGCTTTGCATTCGGTCTAGGCGTAGAGCGCCTAACGATGTTGCGCTATGGCGTCAATGATTTACGCCATTTCTTCAATAATGATTTACGTTTTTTGAGCCAGTTTAGATAGTTCTCACACACAATATTGCCATTAAATTAAATTAATCTAAGGTCATCCCCGCATTATGCAGTTTTCAGAAAATTGGTTACGTAGCTTAGTAAACACTGACTTAGATAGTCAGGCTTTAAATCATGCCTTGACCATGGCTGGTCTTGAGGTAGAGGAAATGCAGCCGGTAGCTGCTGCCTTTACTAAAGTGGTTGTCGGTAAAATACTGACTGCCAGTAAACATCCGGATGCGGATCGCCTACAAATTTGTACCGTAGATGTAGGTAATATTGTGAATGGTGTATCTGTGCCCTTGCAAATCGTTTGTGGTGCCCCGAATGCGCGTCCAGGTTTGTTAGCGCCATGCGCAATGGTGGGTGCAGAACTTCCAGGTTTCTCTATTAAAGAAGCCAAAGTGCGTGGTGTTGAGTCTTTTGGCATGATGTGCTCATCCAAGGAACTAGGCCTAAGTGCTGAAGCTACTGGGTTGTTGGAATTAGACGCTAATGCTGTGGTTGGACAAGATATCCGTCAGCATTTAGATTTAGATGATCATCTATTTACGTTAAAACTAACCCCTAATCGTAGTGATTGCTTAAGTATTACAGGAATTGCGCGTGATGTTGCCGCCATTACTGGCGCAACTACGCATTTTGATGCGATTGAGATGGTTGATGCTGAAACTCAGGACGTAATGACGGTTGTTGTAGGTCAGACAACAGCATGTCCGCGCTATTGTGGACGCTTGGTGACAGGTATTAATGCCAAAGCAGTGACCCCTGAATGGATGGTTAAACGCCTAGAGCGTAGCGGCACACGTAGCATCAGTGCAGTGGTGGATATTACCAATTACGTACTATTGCAATTAGGCCAACCGATGCATGCATTTGATGCAACTAAATTAAGTGGCGATATTGAAATACGTTTTGCCGATGCCAATGAAAGTTTACTGTTACTCAATGATCAGGAGTTAGCACTTAAGGTCGATGACTTAGTGATTGCAGACGCGCAGGGTGCGCTAGCGCTAGCGGGGATTATGGGTGGAAAAGCCAGTGCGGTCAGCGATGAAACTTCGCAAGTATTTTTAGAAAGTGCATTTTTCCCTCCAGCAGTCATTGCTGGTAAAGCGCGCAGAATAGGGCTAAGCACAGACTCCTCTTATCGGTTTGAGCGCGGTGTTGATTTTGGTAATACTCGCAACGCGCTTGAGTATGCTACCACCCTCATTAAACAAATTTGTGGTGGCCAAGCTGGCCCCGTGACGGAAGTGATCTCTACACTACCCCTACGTACGCCAGTAAAATTAAGGTTATCGCGCTTAGTGTCTGTGCTCGGCATTCCTTTAATGCAAGCTGATGTAGCTAAAATTTTAACGCAACTTGATTTTGCTTACACACTATTAGATGATGTGTTTACAGTATCGCCGCCAAGCTATCGCTTTGATATTAGTATTGAAGAAGACTTAATCGAAGAAGTAGCACGTTTACATGGCTATGACCATATCCCAGCCATTCCACCTGTTGCATGTTTGGATATGTTGCCAGCACCAGAAACACGCGTACATCTAAATAAGCTGAGTGACTCTTTAGTGGCTACGGGCTATCAAGAGGTTGTGAATTACAGTTTTGTTGATGAAAGTTGGGAGCGTGATTTATTGGGTAATGCCAACCCCATTAAACTTAAAAATCCTATTGCTAGCAACTTAAGCGTAATGCGAACAAGTTTATGGGGTGGATTGTTAGATACTTTAACTTACAACCTGAATCGCAAGCAAGACCGCGCCTTTTTGTTTGAAGTAGGCGCTGTTTATCAAAAGATAGACGCTGCCTATGCTGAAGAGACGCGCATTTCTGGTCTAGCTTACGGCAGTACTATGCCAGAGCAATGGGGTGTAACCAGTGCTGATATAGATTTCTTTGAAGTGAAAGCGCATGTAGAAGCATTACTGGGTGCAGGTTCAGAAGTTTCCTATGAAAAGGCCGAACACACAACCTTGCATCCAGGCCAATCAGCCCGTATTTTACTTAATGGAAAAGCCATCGGTTGGTTAGGTAAGTTGCATCCAAAGTGGCAGCAACATTACAGCTTGAGCAAGAGCACTTTCTTATTTGAGTTAAGCACAGAAGCCATATTGGCTCGAAAGTTGCCAGCCTATCAAGAAGTATCTAAATTGTTACCGGTGCGTCGAGATTTAGCGGTAGTATTAGATGAAAATATTGCAGTTGATGCGGTACTATGTACGATTAAATCAGCCAATATTCCGCTTGTTACTGAGGTTGCCTTATTCGATTTGTATCAAGGTCCAGGTGTCCCTGAAAACAAAAAAAGCCTTGCATTATCAGTACTTATGCACGATACTCAAAAATCTTTGACAGATAGCGACAGTGACACAGCTATCTCAAACCTACTACAATTAATGCAAAATAAATTCGGTGCAACACTTCGAAACTAAGCATTAAACGATAGGGTGAGTTTTTCCGAATTTACGTCAATTACGTTGATTAAAACAAGCTTTGCTCTTATAAAAAGCTATTAAAAGATACAAATGGATTGGGAGTTTTAAATGACTTTAACAAAAGCTGAATTAGCGGACTTACTCTATGAGCAAGTTGGATTAAATAAACGCGAAGCTAAAGATATGGTGGAATCGTTTTTTGAAGAGGTACGTATTGCATTAGAAGCAGGGGATAGTGTGAAATTATCAGGCTTTGGCAATTTTGAGTTGCGTAAAAAATCAGAACGTCCAGGTCGCAATCCTAAAACTGGTGAAGAAATACCAATTTCTGCCCGCAGAGTGGTAACCTTTCACGCAAGTCAAAAGCTGAAAAGCAAAGTGGAAGCTAATTACCTCAGTTAGAATCAGTTTTTAATTTTAGTTTATCGCGGTGTTAGTGTGAAGGTGCTGTATGAGTGAGCCAATTACCAAGGTGCAATTACCACCTATTCCAGCAAAGCGCTACTTTACCATTGGTGAAGTGAGTGAACTTTGTGGTGTAAAGCCACATGTGCTTAGGTACTGGGAGCAAGAATTCACACAGCTAAAACCAGTTAAACGCCGTGGTAATCGCCGCTATTATCAGCATCATGAAGTATTATTAATCCGCCGCATTCGTGAGTTACTGTATGAGGAAGGTTTCACCATTAGTGGTGCGCGCAACCGTTTAGATATTCCTGCATCAAAAGCTGATGTGCAACAACAGTTATCTCTAGATACCCCATCCGCAATGAACGAGGGTCAACACCAAACAACGGCTACCGCTAATCATCAGTTTGACTTTGCTGCAGCCAAGGCTGAGCTTACAGAGATACTTAAACTGCTGCGTCCAGCTTTATCGGTTTAATAAAACTCCACATTGATATATATTTCAGCCGGTTTTTTATAGCGCTTCTGTTTAGGCTATAATACGAGCGCTGTTGTAAGTGAGGCAGCGGTTCGGGGCATAGCGCAGCCTGGTAGCGTACTAGTCTGGGGGACTAGGGGTCGCAAGTTCGAATCTTGCTGTCCCGACCAATAAAATCAATTAGATATATTCGGAAATCCCCAGCCGAATAATCATCTGTAACAGTTTCTGAAGCAAGTTGTCCCGCGGTACTTTAAGGACTTGTGGTGACCAGTCTGAATATTATGTTCTATAGCTATTTTGTTAGCTTTGAAAACCCCCATAAAAGCAAAACTATAAATACAACCAACCCTACGACCGTATAAATTCCTTGCCATCCAAGAAAATAC
>CAIRXI010000153.1 GCA_903882525.1 uncultured Pseudomonadota bacterium
CGCACTTCATATGGCAATGAATGAAGTCATTGCTACCCAAGCCGAAAAACTCGCAATCCACAACCGTTACACTGCAACCATGAAAGAGATTTGGGGTTTACAACCCCGATTTGAACAGCGTGCTGGCAAACGTCCTTTTGGCCTGCTGACCCATCCACGGTATCGTGCAGCTTATGACTTTTTATTACTACGCTGCGAATCAGGTGAATTACCGATGGAAATTGGCGAGTGGTGGACGGCATTCGCTAACGCCGAAGGAGATACGCGAGCAGAAATGCTGCAAGCAGATACATCTCCAAAAAAACGTAGGAAAAGAAATCGCAAAAAACCAGGCAATACTGATGTTAGCGCCGCTTCGGAATAGACTGACTAATTTCGGATTGCCTCTAGCGCAATATGCGCTCAAATGACACGCGCTTACGTCGCCTTGGGTAGCAATTTAGAGAATCCGATACAACAGGTTCAGCATGCGATGCTATCCTTTGCTAATATCCCTCGTACGCAGGTACTTAAGACCTCATCTTTATACCAAACAGCGCCCATCGGGTATGCTGAGGATGCATTAGTGCTAATCCCCGACTTTATTAATGCAGTCGTGGCACTAGAAACTGCGTTAGAACCAGTCGCATTATTGGAGGCTTTATTGGCGATTGAACAATCGGCTGGGCGGCAACGCCCTTACCCAAATGCACCACGGGTGCTAGATTGCGATTTGCTAATCTATGGCAATATAGAACTGAATAGCCCTCAACTGACGTTGCCACATCCGCGCATGCATGAGCGGGGATTTGTTTTATTGCCACTATTTGAAATAGCGCCGCATCTATCTTTAGCAAAACATGGCAAAATAGCGTTATTGATGAATGATCATTTACTCACAGGTGTAAAGAAACTAAACGCATGAGCATTTTTAAAAAATTTCCTTATATTGTGGTTGAAGGCCCAATCGGCTGCGGGAAAACCACGCTAGCCAAAATGCTGGCCGATCAATTTCCGGTGGATTATTTGTCAGAGAAGGCCGAATCCAACCCATTCTTACCGCGCTTTTATCAGGATGCTCGGCGTTACGCGTTGCCAACACAGCTATTCTTTTTATTTCAGCGCGCCAATCAAATTAAAGATTTGAACCAACGCGACATGTTTGCGAAGCCAATCGTGGCCGATTTTTTCTTAGAAAAAGATCCGATATTTGCACGGTTGAATTTAGATGATGAAGAATATGCTCTGTATCACCAAATATACCAACACCTGCATCTCAACGCGCCTAAGCCTGACTTGGTGATCTACCTACAAACGCCGCTAGACGCATTAGTGGAGCGCATAGAAGAACGCAATGTCGGTTATGAACAAGACATGCCACGTGAGTATCTAGAACGTCTATCTGACGCATATAGTGCCTACTTCCATAATTACGACACCTCGCCTGTGCTGATCGTCAATAATGAAAAGCTTAATATATTAAAAAATCCAAGCGCGCTCAAATTGCTTATCAATCGCATTGGGCAAATTAAAGGGCAGCGCGAGTTCTTTAACCCTAACTTTGATTAAGTGAGGGCGCACGCCAACTCAATGCCTAACAATCCTTCATCAGCGCATAGTAAGCTTAGTCAGCTCATTGGCTTGGGAGAAAAGATTGCGATGCTCACTTGCTATGACGCGACTTTTGCGAAGTTAAGTGAAGCGGCGGGAGTCGATATTTTACTGATCGGTGATTCTCTAGGCATGGTACTGCAAGGTGCCGACAATACCCTAAGCGTTACGATGCAAGACATGATTTACCACACGCGCTGCGTGGCGGCGGGTGCGCCAAGCACTTGGCTGATTGCCGACATGCCAGTTTCTAGCTACGACAATCCTGAGCAGGCGTACACCAATGCCAAACGACTGATTGAAGCAGGGGCGCATATGGTCAAACTAGAAGGTGGTGGCGCCATGATTGAGATTGCACGACATCTAGTAGGGCATCACATTCCAGTTTGTGCGCACTTAGGCTTTACACCTCAGTCTGTAGAACAGTTGGGGGGCTATAAGATTCAAGGGAAAACTGAGGATAGCGCCAAACGTATTACATTAGATGCCGTTGCAATGAGTAACGCTGGTGTTGGTTTTGTATTGCTGGAAATGGTACCCGCCGCGCTCGCCAAGCAAATCACTGCTAGCATTGCGACGCCGACTATTGGCATCGGCGCTGGACCGGATTGCAGCGGCCAGGTGCTCGTGTTGCAAGACCTACTTGGCATCTACACCGGCCCTGCTCATAAAAACCCCAGTGATTTTAAATCGCCAAGATTTGTGCATAACTTTTTACAAGGCACTAACAGCATTCAAGCTGCCGTGAGCGCATATGTGTTGGCCGTCAAACAAAAAACTTTTCCAGCCCCCCAGCATTGTTACTAGGCTAGTCAAATTCTAAATCATGCAGATTATTGAAACGGTTGCGGCATTAAGAAGTGCATTAAAACACCAGTCCCACATAACGCTAGTGCCAACCATGGGCAACTTGCATGCGGGTCATTTACACTTGGTGGCACTAGCCAAACAACAAGCCTCATGCGTGGTAGTCAGTATTTTTGTCAATCCATTGCAGTTTGGTGCCAATGAAGATTTAGCCAACTATCCACGTAGCCTTGAAGCTGACTGCGAAAAGCTTGATGCGGCGGGGGTGGATATCGTATTTGCCCCTAGTGTCATTGAAATGTACCCACAGTTTGATGGCCAGCACCTCAATCAAACCATGACCGTTACAGCGCCGGCTATTGCCAATGAACTTTGCGGTGCATCGCGTCCTGGGCATTTCTCAGGAGTTGCCACCGTAGTGGCTAAGCTATTTAATATAGTCATGCCGCAACTGGCAGTATTTGGTAAGAAAGACTTTCAGCAACTGCATATTATCCGCGCGCTGGTCCAGCAGTTTAACCTGCCCATCACCATAGTCGCTGGCGACACCATACGTGAACACAACGGCTTAGCCATGAGTTCGCGTAATAGCTTTTTAAGTGCAGATCAAAAAAATACCGCAGCTCAATTGCAGCAAGAATTAAACGCTATTAAGTTGCAAATTCAGCATGGCAGTACTGACTTTAACGCCTTAATCCTAGCCGCCACCGAGCGCTTGCAGCCCAGTGGCTGGTTGGTGGATTATATTTCAGTGAGAAGCGCACTCAGCTTAGCACCCGCGACAACACAAGATCAGTCTCTAGTGATATTGGCGGCGGCAAAGCTAGGAAACACCCGATTAATTGATAATGTGGATCTTTTGCGCTAAGTGTTTGAAAAGACTATAATGCACTCCCATTTCAAGAACGGTTAAGCACATGCAAAGAACCATGCTTAAATCTAAGTTGCACCGCGTGCATGTTACGCACTCCGAATTACACTACGAAGGTAGCTGCGCGATTGATGAAGCGCTGCTTGAAGCTGCCAATATTCACGAATACGAACAAATTAGCATTTACAACGTCACCAATGGTGAGCGTTTTACCACTTATGCCATTCGCGCGGACAGGCACTCAGGCATTATCTCGGTGAATGGTGCAGCTGCACATAAAGCTGATCCTCACGATATCGTGATCATCGCCAGCTTTGCCATTTACAACGAAATTGAGCTTAACAAATACAGTCCGCAACTTGTGTATGTTGATGATAAAAATCGCATACAATCCCAACGCAACGCCATTCCAGTACAGGCCGCATAAATGACATTTGATTTAGAAGCAATGAAACTCGCAGTAATTGATGCGATTGAAGATATTAAAGGTTTTGATATTACTGTGATGGATGTGCGCAAGCTCACCAGCATGACGAACTACATGATTGTGGCTTCAGCTACCTCTAGCCGCCAAGCTAAAGCGGTCGCGGACAATGTACGTGAAAAACTGAAAGAAAAAGGCTTTGCCATTCGCGGTACTGAAGGCGAAAAAGAGGGTGAATGGGTCTTGGTCGATTTGGACGATATCGTCGTCCATATCATGGTGCCAACCACACGCGCTTACTATAATCTTGAGCAATTGTGGGGCGAAGCTGAATCACGTCGTGGCCACATCAAACCAGTCTAGTTTTTAACTACTGGCATCTACGATAATGGCAACCTGATTTATAAATTGCCATTCGCTTTTAATCTAGATTAAATCCAATGAAACTGCGCATCATCTCCGTCGGCCATAAGATGCCTAACTGGGTTGAGACCGCCTGCACGGAATACACCAAACGTATGCCACGTGAAGCGACGCTTGAGATTGTTGAAATCAAGCCGGAAAAGCGCGCCGCAGGTAACAGCACAGAAAACATCCAGCTTATAGAGGCTAAGCGCATTTTGGATGCGGTCGGTCGCGACTATGTAATTGCCTTAGATGAGCGCGGTCAGGAAGTGACCACCTTGCAACTGGCAGAAAAATTTAGAGCCTGGCTAGATGGGGCAACGACAAGCGGTCGCGATATCGCCTTCGTTATCGGTGGCGCTGACGGACTACACACCTCAGTGAAAGAAAAAGCCGACTGGTTATGGGGCTTATCTAAACTCACGCTTCCCCACGCCATGGTACGCGTAATGCTGGCTGAGCAACTTTATCGCGCGCACTCAGTCATACAAAACCATCCCTACCACCGAGAATAGCTTGTCCTTACCTTACCAAAAATCACTGGTGTGGTTTCGCCGTGACTTACGCGATTACGACCATGCAGCCCTGTTTCATGCCCTGGAATCTTCAGACCAAGTGTATTGTGCTTTTGTATTTGACACCGATATTCTTGACCAACTGGCCGACAAAGCCGACCGTCGCGTTGAGTTTATTTGGGAAAGTGTACAAGAACTAAAATCAGCGTTAGTCGCTAAAGGTGGCGACCTGATTGTATTGAATGGCTCAGCCCAATCTGAAATTGTGCAGTTAGCGCGCGTGCTGGATGTGGAAGCGGTATGGACTAACCATGATTACGAGCCTAGTGCCATTGCACGGGACCATGAAGTAGAAGCGCAACTATACAAAGACGGCATCTCCTTTCATCATTACAAAGACCAAGTCATCTTTGAAAAAGATGAAATCTTAACGCTAGCCAGTAAACCCTACTCAGTGTTTACACCTTATAAAAATATGTGGCTTAAAACTGTCGCTGATTTTCATCTTCAGCCTTACCCAGTAGATACTTACATGCACCATCTTGCAAAATCTACCGACATCCAAATCATGCCAAGCTTAGAAAGCATGGGGTTTAAACGCACCAACTTAGCTAATATGCGCCTGCCCACCGGCATGAGTGGCGGACTCAGCCTTTTTGATGACTTTAAGGATCGCATTCAACATTACAAAGAAGCGCGAGACTTTCCTGCTGTTAAAGGCGTGTCTTATTTATCAGTGCATTTGCGTTTTGGTACAGTCTCCATCCGCCATTTAGCCCGCATCGCCATGGAAGGCTCTAATAGTGGCGCGCAGACCTGGCTCAATGAATTAATTTGGCGAGATTTCTATGTGCAAATTCTGCACCATAATCCGCGTGTGGCCGCAGGTCATGCCTACAAAAGCATCTTTGACCAACTACCCTTTCCTAACGATCTCGACTTATTCAAGGCCTGGTGCGACGGAAAAACTGGCTACCCTTTAGTAGATGCTGCTATGCGCCAACTCAATAGCACTGGTTTTATGCATAATCGCCTACGCATGGTGGCCGCCAGTTTTTTGGTAAAAGATCTATTGGTCGACTGGCGCTGGGGCGAGCGTTATTTTGCACAGAAATTGATCGACTTTGATTTCAGCGCTAATAATGGTGGATGGCAGTGGGCCGCCAGTACCGGCTGTGATGCGCAACCCTGGTTTAGAATATTTAACCCCATTACCCAAAGCGAGCGATTTGATGCTGCTGGAAAGTTTATACGCAAATACGTGCCGGAATTAGCGTTGTGTGATCACAAGGAGATTCATGCACCTTGGCTAATATCATCCATCCGCCAGCAACAATTAAACCTGCAGATTGGGCAAGATTACCCTGAGCCAGTCGTTGATCATGCCACACAAAGAGCGTTAACGTTGCAACTTTACAAAACTGGCGCTAATGATGTGCATCTCTCGGGCAATTTCTATGAGAATTCAGTATAGGTCGCTGCATAACGATATGATTATATTGGTCTAACTTAACTGCACTACCCTTTCTATTAAAATTAATTGGGTGTATCAGGCTAAAACGTTGAATACCTATGGACACAACCTGAAGTCTGATCAATAATTAACCAAGTCTGAAATAATAGGTATAAAGAGTATTCAAATGCAAAAAATATTAGCTCAATTAGCGATGGCGTTAGCCACAATGGCGTTACTTAGCAGTTGCGCCTCGCAAGCCAATAAAGATCCGTTAGAAGGTATCAATCGCGGTATTTATAAATTTAACGATGTTACTGATAAAGCGGTATTTAAGCCTGTTGCTACAGCTTATAAAGCCGTAGCGCCAACTCCTGTGCGTAAAGGTTTTAATAACTTCTTTAATAACCTAGGGTCGATCACCACCGTATTCAATGACTTACTGCAATTTAAATTTAATCATGCCTTTACTGATGCGGGTCGATTTGTCATCAACAGTACATTTGGTATTGCAGGCTTTATTGATGTAGCCGCTATGGATAACATTCAATACCATAAACAAGATTTTGGTAAAACACTTGGTTATTGGGGTGCTGGAAGTGGTCCGTACTTAGTTTTACCATTTTTAGGCCCATCCAGTGTGCGTGATGCAACTGGGAGAGTCTTTGATACTATCACGACAGACCCAATCACCTACGTGCGCAATCGCGGTCAAATTGAATTGTACAATCAGCTCCGCTTAGCGCAGTTCATCGATGCGCGTACAGAGTTGCTGACGGCAAATGATTTGATTGACGAAGCCTCTTTAGACCCATATGCATTTACGCGTGATGCCTATTTGCAACGACGTGAAACCCAAATATTAGACGGCGCACCAACTAAACGAAATAACCTTGATGATCTTGAAGATGCGCTCGTAAAATAAGGCTTCTTTATAAATAGTTGTTAATGCGCTGTTAACCCAAATGTAATGAAAAGATGAAGGGCTGGAATTTATTCTAGCCCTTTTTCTTTGCAGATGTCTGCTTAGGTAGGGGTAGCACGATTAATAGAACGTTAGTCTGTTATGGGTCGGAAGTGACAAAATTTAATATCTGCTATAGACGTCACGCAAGTGTAAACCCTTGTTTCACGTGGTTGAAGGCAGCATCGAGATTAAATTTAGTTAAATTACATTAAAGTAAAGTAGGCTTTACTTTTATTGCTCGCTACCCTATAGTGTTAGTCATGAATATTTTAACAATCGGCGCAATTATAAAGAACGGAAGAGTGGCATGTGGTCTTAGTCAAAAGGCACTTGCTGCGGGATCTCACGTCTCTAGAGTTACTATTGTGAATCTGGAAAGGGGTAAGGTTGGTGATATAGGTGCACTCAAGCTTGCTGAGATTGCTGAGATTATAGGCACGCCAATGTTCTCAACTGGTATTAAAATGGATTTCGTCAAAATAACACTCGGCAACATCAATACAAGCTACAAGAAATCTATGTCAATATCTGACCTAGAGAAGTTCATGCTGAGCGGAAAAGTTCAGCCAGGTCTTGAGGGGCAAGTGATGCATCTAATTGACGAGACACCAACTTCTTTAGTTGCAGGGGCTATCAAGCAACTATCCGCTAATAATAATGTAAATGCCAAGTTAATCTGGAAAAACCTTGCACACGTTGCAGGCGAGATCCAATCACCAAACAAGTTCTGGAATGCGATTGGCTAGGTCAGACCTTACCTTCCCAGAAGGTCCATGGGAAACGCTTTTAGAGAAGGCGTACAGTATTTTTGATGCTGTTGCTTCCGACGGCTTCGCTCTGCCTCGCTGGAGTCTCGGCGGAGGCACCGTGCTCATGTTCCACTATGCCCATCGTAAGAGTAAAGATATCGACATTTTCATCCCTGACCCACAGTTTCTAGATTATATCAACCCTAGGATCGGCGGTCGTGGCGAGGATGTTACGTCCGAGTATCAGGATAGCTCTGAATATCTAAAGCTATTCCTGCCGGAAGGAGAGATTGATTTCGTTGCAACGTCTTCTCTAACCAACAATCCATTCGAAGAATATGTAGTGCTTGGTCGAAACATCCTATTGGAAACGCCCATTGAGATTGTGGCAAAGAAGTTATGGCATCGTGGCGACAGAGCTACTCCACGCGATCTGCTTGACCTTGCTATGGTGATAGAACATCACTACGATGAGATATTGGATCATCATGAAATATTCACAAAGAACATCGAGATATTCACCAATCAATGTGAGTCACGCAAGGCCTTTATGTTGCCAGTATTCGATGCAATTGAAAAAATTGACTTCAATCTAAGTTTTGATGAATGCTTGGAACAAGCAAATGCACTTAAGAAAGATTTGCTCAGAGCGACCTCTATTTCATAGTTTTTTTTGGTGCAAATGATGGATATGGGTCGGAAGTGAAATTTTAGTGCCACTCAATCTGAAGCAATGGTCATGCGCTCAATCAATATAGACCCAACTTGCTTAGAACCCTGCACCAACACATCATTTCCAATAGCGACAATTGACTTCAGCATGTCCGCCATATTGCCTGCAATCGTAATTTCTTCGACCGCGTGCACAATGACGCCATCTTCTACCCAGAAACCAGCAGCCCCTCTAGAATAGTCGCCAGTCACCATATTCATTCCACTACCCAATAATTCCGTCACCAATAATCCAGTGCCCATTTGCTTTAACAAGGCCGCAAAATCAGAGCGCCCCGATTGCACGATTAAATTATGGTTCCCGCCAGCATTCCCTGTGCTTTGCATGCCCAGTTTACGCGCGGAGTAACTACCCAATACATACCCTTGCAGCACACCATCTTTCACCAATTGCCGTGCATGGGTTGCCACACCCTCATTATCAAACGGGCAACTAGCCAAGCCTCTAGCTAAGTGCGGATCCTCATAGATATTTAACAATGGGCTCGCTACCTGCTTGCCCAAACTATCTAATAAGAAAGAAGATTTACGGTATAAATTACCCCCTGAAATAGCGCTAATTAGAGATGAAATTAAGCCACTTGCCAATGGCGCTTCAAATAACACCGGCACCTGACAAGTTTTAATTTTCTTAGAATTTAAGCGGCGCACCGTACGCTCACCGGCGACTTTTCCAATGTATTCTGGCGATTGCAAATCCTCTGCTGCGCGCGCTGTGCTGTACCAGTAATCGCGTTGCATGCTGTCGCCAGATTCCGCAATGACTGAGCAACTAATGCCATGGCGCGAACTGGCATAACCGCCTGTAAAGCCATGACTATTGCTATAAGCAAAATAGCCACTGCCCGAAGAAACGCTCGCCCCTTCGGAGTTGTTAATACGCGAATCAACGGCCAGTGCAGCAGCTTCGCATGCTTGAGCGATCAGCATCGCTTCATCCACCGAAATCTGCCACGGATGATGCAAATCCAAATCCTTAATATCCTGCGCCATCAAGTTGGCATCCGCCAAACCACAAAATTCATCTTTGGCGGTATATTTAGCAATATTACAAGCCGCTAACACGGTGTCTTTTAAAGCTTGCGCGCTTAAATCAGAGGTGCTGGCATGACCCTTTTGTTGGCCAAAATACACAGTCACTGACATGCCTTTATCGCGGTTATATTCGATGGTTTCGGTTTGCCCTAAGCGTACTGAAACATTTTGACCTATGCTTAAACTAAGCTCAGCTTCCGCTGCGCTTGCACCATGGCCCTTGGCTACTTTAAGCACGTCGGCAGACATCTGCTTAATTTCATCTAAACTGTAACTAAACCCTGAATCTGCCATATTGCCCCGTCATATTAATAAGTACTCTTGCCAAATAAGCCCAGCGCAC
>CAIRXI010000154.1 GCA_903882525.1 uncultured Pseudomonadota bacterium
ACCTTAGCAGTCGATTGGCAACAGATGCTGATGATTATGGCCGTACTGTCAATTGTTGTGGGCAACATTACCGCAATCGCGCAGACCAATTTAAAGCGTATGTTGGCCTATTCTACGATTTCACATATCGGTTTTATCTTGTACGGCTTAATGAGCGCGAGCATAAACGGCTTTGTTTATGCCATGTTCTACGTGGTGAGTTATGTCCTGATGACCTTAGCTGGCTTTGGCATCATTTTGTTGCTATCACGTAAAGGCTTTGAAGCCGAAAACCTAGAAGATTTAAAAGGCCTAAACCAGCGTAGTCCATGGGTGGCTTTTTTAATGATGATTGTGATGTTTAGCATGGCTGGTGTGCCGCCAACTTTGGGTTTCTATGCCAAGTTTAGCGTATTACAAGCCGCACTACAGGCCGGTTACTTATGGCTGGTCGTGTTCGCTGTGTTGATGGCGGTTGTTGGTGCTTTCTACTACCTGCGTGTCATAAAACTCATGTATTTTGATGAGCCTGCCGATTTAAAACTCATTGATGCGCCCCTTGATATGCGCATTATATTAAGTGTCAATGCCTTGGCGTTATTAGTCATTGGATTGATGCCGCAGTCATTGATGGAGCTTTGTATTTACGCGGTGACCAGAAGCTTAAGTTAATGCGTGATGGTCTGTTTTACTATTTTCATTTCCTAGCGTCTTCGGCAAGGTGTAGTGAAAGTAAGCGTTTTGGGCACGGCACTCCATTGTTAGCAATTGCTAGACTATGATAAATCCTGACCTCACAGAATACTTCGTAAGCTCTGAAATTTTAGCCCAAGGTAAGCTACTGACAGTCCTCTGTGATCAAGTACGCTTGGCAAATGGCCATTTCACTCAGCGCGAATACGTCATGCATCCTGGCGCAGTTCTCATCGTGCCCATACTCGCTAATGGTCACGTAATTCTAGAGCGACAATTTCGTTATCCGCTACGCCAAGTTTTTATCGAGCTACCCGCTGGCAAGATCGACGCCAATGAAGATGTATTGCATACCGGTCAGCGCGAAATGCTAGAAGAAACGGGCTACAGTGCTAACGAGTGGGTGAGGCTAGGGCAAACGCATCCGTGTATCGGCTATTCCAATGAAGTCATCCACATCTATCTAGCGCGAAACTTAACGATAGGCAATCATCAGCGTGATGTTGACGAGAATCTTGAGGTGTTTACGTTACCATTTGTGGAATGTTTAAATATGATTGTGCAAGGTGAAATTACGGATGGAAAAACTATCGCTGCACTGTTTTTAGCGGACCAGTTTTTAAAATCGGAAGCCACGTATGGCTAAAATTTTAATTGTGGGTTGCGGTGACTTAGGTGCTGCCATTGCCAAGCGTTTGGTGGATGAGGAGCATGAAGTTGTAGGCTTACGTAGAAGCATACAGACCTCACCGCGAATGCAAATGCTTCAAGGCGATGTTGCTGATGCAGCTTCGCTTCAAGCGTTGGTCGCGCTGATGCCTGAGATTGTGATTTACTGTGTAGCTGCCAGCGGTCAGACCGATGCGGCCTATCAAGCGCAGTATGTGACGGGGCTAAAAAATATACTGGCTAGCCAAAGCCGCAATCAACAATTACAGCATGTATTTTTTGTGTCTAGCACCCGTGTATATGGACAAGAAGCTACAGCGATATTGGATGAAAATATAACGGCGTTACCCGCAGATTTTGGCGGTGAGCGATTGTTGGAAGCTGAACGTCTACTCAATACCTTGCCCTGTAACGCTACTACATTAAGGCTATCTGGTATTTATGGCCCAGGGCGGTTGCGCATGATTAATTTGGCCAAGTCACCACAGCAGTGGCCATCGAAAAATAGTTGGAGTAATCGCATACATCGTGATGATGCAGCGGACTTTATTGTGTTCTTAGTCCAGCGGATATTGACTGAACAGGCTATTGCCTCTTGTTATATTGTGACTGACTCAAAGCCGGTGAGTCAGTACGAAGTGCTGACTTGGTTGGCGAAGAAAATGCAGTTAGCATTACCAGGCAATAGTTCAGTAGAAGCGCAAGGGGGAAAGCGCTTAAGTAATCAGTTAATGTTGTCTAGTGGCTTTCAATTGCGATACCCAGACTTTAGTGTGGGTTACCAGGCTTTAATAAACGAAATAGCCACGGCTTAGCATTTACATTATTAGCGGTTTAAGAACCAGCCGGTCAGACTCATCCTGGCGCGGTTGGCGGGTAATACCTCATGGTAAAAAGTGCCTGATAAAAACATCACTAATCTGCCGGCTATAGGAGCAATGTCAAGTGATGGTGCA
>CAIRXI010000155.1 GCA_903882525.1 uncultured Pseudomonadota bacterium
CCCATGTCGGCATAGAGTGCCTCGGCGCCAGTGACACAAAGTACGACGCCACCTAAAGCTAAGAATGCTAACCATGGCGCAATCGTAAAAAAGTGAATGGCATAAAACGGATTAAGGGCGGCCAAGATGGCGGGGTTTTGAAGAATACCATTTAAGCCAAGTACGCCTAGGGTACCAAACCATAACACCATAATCGGACCAAAGAAAACACCAACCAAGTTGGTCCCTTTATATTGCGTTAAGAATAGAGCAAGTAATACCCCTAATGAAATGGGTAACACTAGAGGCTTTAATGCAGGGGCGGCAAGCTCTAAGCCTTCTACAGCAGAAAGTACTGAAATAGCAGGTGTAATCATGCCGTCAGCAAAAAACATACATGCACCTAATACACCAATCAAAGCGATGATGCGCTGTTTTCTCTCACTGCCAACAGCATTCTTTGTTAATGCAAGTAAGGCCATTATTCCGCCCTCACCACGGTTATTCGCCTGCATAATAAAGGCGATGTATTTGACTGACGTCACCATAATGAGCGTCCAGAATATCAGTGACAATATCCCAAATATATTGGCTTGAGTGAGTGGGCCGAATTGACTGTCTGCCGAGAAAATTGTTTGTAGTGTGTATAAAGGGCTGGTGCCAATGTCACCGAACACAACGCCAAGAGCGGCTAATGTAAGTGCAGAAGTCTGAGTTTTTGAGTTTGGTGAGGGGTTCATAACCTAAATAATTGGTAAATAAAATCAATCCATAATTATGCCCCAACGCATTATTTATTGTGGAAATATATAAGTCTACAAAGACTGGCTTATAGGAATTCGCTACCTTGGCGACCGTCGGCTTGGGGTCGGAAGTGAAGAAATTAAGTGTCTGCTTTAATGCAAGAAACTCTTAAAGAGCCTCTTGCTAAGAAACTAAACTGAGCCGTTCAATAACCCTGTATGTGGGTGACAATTGATGTACTCATACTCTTGTTCATCCACTTTAAGCACAGACACTTCATGATAAAGACGAAGTTTTATATCCATATTTAATGCTTGAACGTAGTTCATAAACTTCCCAAAAATTGCCACATGGGTTGGATGTGATTTAGCCCATGCCTCTAAGTCAGACATAGAGCGCCAATAACTCACACCAAATGTCTTCTCAATAGACTTGCCAGAAGCATCCATGTGCTGCATATAGCGATTAGTGTAACAACCAATATCGTTACCTTGCCGATGCAGAAAGTCCATCCCTTCTTCGAGTGTAGGTTGCATATCATTTAAGTAAATATCACGCTCTTTACCTGCTGTATCGATCCAATCTTCACCTGACCGAATCACCACTAGATTTTCATGGCCTACAATTTTGACTCGCTTGCCAGAACCTACGACTACCTCTGAAACCGTTAAAGAACCCTGAGGTAATAATTTATCGGTTTGCGCTAAAGGCATGCGGTCACGCATGGCACCCCAGTATGCATGCTCTTCAATTTCCCCACTTAAAGTCCCCATCACCACACCGACACCCTCTAACTTACCTGGGCTACTAAAAATAGTTTCTAATTGCGCTGATTGCGGTTTTAATACTTCACGGAAACATCCCACTTGGTCAGATAAACGATTTTCTGATTCCCACCAATCTTTGACGGTTGCATTACTTTGCCATTGGTTGAAAGTTGCTGGGTTATCCCAATAGGCAATAGCGACCATATTTTCATAGCCATGCATATCTTTGAAGCGAGCTATATCAAAGTGGCCGGGGCCATTAGGAATTGCGAAACTTTTTAGAATTACATCCAAATTCATACATGCTTTGCCATGTAATTCTGGTTTATTGAATTGAACGCCAAAATAACCCATGACCAGTTGAGTAACGGAACCATCTGCCCTTGCTGCCCAAGCGGGATAAGGAGGCGTAAAGCCTTCTTCCATATTGCGATTAAGTGTTCTGGGGCAAACTAAGTGTTTATCAATTGCTGATTCCATTTTTTATCCTTAAGGCTAATTAAGATGTATTCACCGTTACAACAAGCACTCTTACTATACGCATAATTACTTGAGTACGGAAAAACTTGTCAATAATCGTATTTTTTAATCAAGAAGGATAACTCTTGTGGAGTGGGTTTGACTTTCCGCTTAGGGTCGGAAGCACCGAATTTATAGGTCTGCTTTCAGCAGTCTTATCTCACGTATTGCCACGCAAAATTAAATCTAAGTTTAATTTCCGGCCAGCTCCATTAATCGTTTAACACCAACTGGCTCATCTTTAAGCATGGGAACGACTGCGTAGCGTTTTGAATACTGCTTAGCCACAGAGTTAATCTCGACCAGCTCATTGAGTGCGCGTTGGTGCAACAATGCCGAAGTCGACTTAGTTGCAGCAATACTATTGTTGACTACCCAAGCCCATGGCTTAATGCCCGCACGTTGAAGGTCTGATTGCAGATTGGCGGCTTCTAAGACTGGCGTCTTTTCTGCTAACGTCACAATAAGTATTTTTGTTTGTTTTGGATCTTGCAGTTGCATCATGGGGGTCGTGAAGTGCAAGTTAGCCTTATCCATTTGGCGAGCGACTTCACGATGATAAGCGCCTGTAGCATCTAACAATAGTAATGTGTGCCCCGTAGGTGCGGTATCCATCACCACAAACTTCTTACCAGCTTCACGGATAATACGAGAGAACGCTTGGAATACAGCAATCTCTTCAGTACACGGCGAACGCAGGTCTTCTTCTAGTAGAGCTCGCCCGTGAGCATCTAGTGTGGCACCTTTTGTTTCTAAAACGTGCTGACGGTAGCGCTCCGTTTCTTCATGTGGGTCAATGCGACTGACTGTTAAATTGTCTAATGTGCCATTAAGCGTGTCTGATAGATGGGCTGCTGGGTCCGACGTGGTTAAGTGCACAGGTAAGCCTCGATGCGCAAGTTCAACAGCAACTGCCGCTGCTATTGTGGTTTTACCAACGCCGCCTTTACCCATGGTCATTACTAATCCATGGCCATCGACTGCGATGCTATCTACAAGCTGAGATAGGCTAGGTTTATCTAGTTCAACCGATGAATCACTATTACCAAGAGCCTTATAGGGAGTATCTATTAGTAGCTGGCGCAATGCGTCTAAGCCAACTAGGTCGAAGGCTTTAAGTGCAACTTGATCTTGTGGTAAAGACTTCAATACCTCTGGAATCGCATTCAGTGCAGCTTGTTCGCGCTTGTAAATTGCCGCTGCCAGACTATCGGTCTCAGCCTCAATCTTAGGCAAAATTCCATTGATGACTAAGTGCTGTTGTTTCAGGCCAATGCCAGCCAGCTCTTCATGCGTGCGTGCAACTTCACGCAATGTAGATTGCTGTGCACGAGCAACCAATATCAATCGAGTACGTTTATCATCAGCAAGGGCCTCAACAGCAGCCTTGTATTGTTCGCGCTGCTTTTCAAGTCCGGCCAAAGGGCCCAGACAAGAAGCATCACCTTTACCTTCCTCTAGAAAACCGCTCCACGCACCTGGCAGTTGTAACAAACGAATCGTGTGGCCTGTAGGGGCCGTATCAAAGACTATATGATCATAGTCAGCAGTTAAGGGGGAATCAACTAAGAGTGATGTAAATTCATCAAATGCGGCAATCTCAGTCGTGCAAGCACCTGAAAGCTGCTCTTCAATGCCTCTAACTACATCATCCGGTAGGATTCCACGCACTGGCCCAACAATACGATCACGATAGACTTGTGCCGCCGCTTGAGGATCTATTTCTAATGCTGATAAATTGGGCACAGCTGGCACATGGGTAACAGTGTTGCCGATACTAATGCCAAATACTTGCCCAACATTAGAAGCTGGGTCTGTACTCACCAGTAATACGTGCTTACCATTGGCTGCTAATTGGATTGCAGTTGCACAGGCAATGGAAGTTTTACCTACACCACCTTTACCTGTGAAGAAGAGAAAGCGCGGTGGTTGGTCAAGAAATTTCATGGGATTAGTCTTAGGCTAATTAGATTATTGTGTACCGCGATTGTATTAACAGCACTTGCCCCCGCTACAACATCCAGACGTGGGCGTAGCTTCAAGGATTAATGCTATACCTGCCCAGCGTGCAAGTTCGGTGCGGTTTGGATAGCGGCCTGCCAAGGCTAACTCACCATCAACCAAAATTAGCGGTAATGCGTCTTGGCCCGAACGTTCTAAAAAATCTCTTACAACTTTGTTGTTAGCAAAATCCATTGGTTGTTGTGCAAGATTGAAGCGTTCAATTTGTGCGCCATTCTTCTTAGCCCAATCTGTATCGGCAGAAAAGCTTACTAATTGCTGATCTACTTCCGTGCCACAAACTCCACTGCTACAACACATTGCAGGGTCAAATACTTGTATTGATTTAGTCATCTTAAACTCCTAATAATCCAATGCAGTATATACACACTAATGTAAATGTTATTGATACAGGTCAGAGATTAAGAATAATTATTTAATCACTTACGATACAAACAATTAACATGTTATCAATGTCAGTTTAGGATCGAAGGTGAATAAATTCAGTGTCTTGTATGGGAAGGGTTCATTAGTGCTAGAAGCAGGATTAATAAACGGCCACCTAGCAGCTTAAATATACGAAAAAAATATATGCAAATAAGAATTTATTATTAAATAATATGCGTCAGTTTTGCTAAAGTCATGAAATAACAACAAGTGGTTATTGCTGCTTTGGCAATGCAATATTGAAGGAGACTGAAATGACTAAATGGTTTGAGGATAATGCAAAGTCTATAGGGCATACACCCCTAGTTAGATTAAATCACATTACTGAAGGTGCACACGCCACGGTGTTGGTGAAGATCGAAGGACGTAATCCAGCTTACTCCGTGAAGTGCCGTATCGGTGCTGCGATGGTCTGGGATGCTGAACAGCGTGGATTGCTGGGACCCGGCAAGGAGTTGGTTGAACCAACCAGTGGAAATACTGGCATCGCGCTGGCTTTTGTAGCCGCAGCAAAGGGTATTCCGCTCACCTTAACAATGCCAGAAACCATGAGCATAGAGCGACGTAAATTATTGGTGGCCTATGGCGCAAAATTGGTGCTTACTGAGGGGGCTAAAGGCATGAGTGGTGCGATTGCGAAAGCTGAAGAGATTGCCGCTTCTGACCCTAATCGTTATGTGCTGTTGCAACAATTTAAAAATCCAGCTAACCCAGCTATTCATGAAACGACTACTGGTCCTGAGATTTGGGATGATACGGAAGGCAAGATTGACATTTTCGTCTCAGGTGTAGGTACTGGCGGCACGATTACTGGAGTATCGCGTTATATTAAAAAAACGATGGGCAAGCCTATCCTAACGGTCGCAGTTGAGCCTGCGGCTAGTCCAGTGCTTACTCAGCAACGAGCCGGTTTAGATATCAAGCCTGGTCCGCATAAGATTCAAGGGATAGGCGCAGGGTTTGTGCCGAGTGTACTTGATCTATCTGTAGTAGATGAAATTGCGCAGGTGAGTAATGAAGAGGCGGTTCTTTACGCGCAGCGCTTGGCGAAGGAGGAAGGTATACTTGCTGGCATTTCATGCGGGGCTGCCGTCGCTGTCGCAATACGTTATGCTCAGCGCGCAGAACATGCAGGTAAAATCATCGTGGTGGTATTACCTGACTCTGGAGAGCGTTACTTAAGTTCAATTTTATTTGAGGGGTTGTTTGATAGTCAAGGCGTTGCGCTATAAAGCGATATTATCAATTCATAAGTTTTTGACGAATAAATAATGCCCTCTAAAAGAGGGCATTATTTATTTAACAGTGCTTCTCAATCTGTGTGACACGGCCTTCGTGTAACAAGACTTCCACTGACCCGAAGCCAGAGCCTTGTTTTAACTCTTCCACAATATGCAGAATTTCTTCATCTACATTGCGCTTAGGAGATGTGCTACTTAATTTGCTATTGGTATTCGTATGGTTGTTAGGTGTCATTTTTTAATCTCAAATCAAGTTCATTAAATGCGAACGCTTGCACTATATAAACTTTTAATAAGAATTAA
>CAIRXI010000156.1 GCA_903882525.1 uncultured Pseudomonadota bacterium
AGAAGCTTCTGCAGCAAGCGCTAAAGCTTGGCTGGCACTTGCAGGCGCTAAAAAACCGGCATTCGCACTTAAATTGGTCAGTCGCGCTGTTTCTGCATTAGATTCCGCATTTTTCTTGGCGATATTGCTTAAGTTTTCACATAAGCGATAGTCCAAATATTGAGTTGCAGTTTGTGCTGCCACAATCACGCGAGCCTCATGCCATAGTGCTGAATTCCCACTTAACTGCGCTTGCTTTTCATTCTTGTCGGCCTTATTCTTACCCCAAACATCAAGTTCCCAGCTAGTGTTAAGGCTGATGTTAGCGGTATTTCCGGTTGGGAAAACCACGCCATTATGATTGCGACTTGCACTAGCATCTGCTGTGAGGCTTGGTAATAGTTGTCCCTCGGTTAAGGTGACTGCAGCTTGCGCTGCAATTACTCGTGCTTTTGCACTTTCTATGTCGGGACTGACCTTCTGTGCGGCTTCAATCAGCTGCAATAAAACTGGGTCATTAAACTGTTGCCACCAATTTTTAAGGTCTGTCAGCTTGCCGTCATGTGCCTGCTTGAAAGGTAATGGTTCAATCCAGGCTGCTGGCGCTGCAATCTGGCGATACTTGGCTAGTGGCGAAATTGTACAACTGGCTAATGCCAACACGCTAAGCATTGTGAGTAGAGTTAAAGGTCGTTGAATGTATGTCATGCTTTTAGTGCATTACTTCTCGGCTAAGAACAACAAGTATCAGTGTTTGAGATGAAATTTCACAAGTATTGTAACGCAAGAATGCTTACCTCCCATTGCTCCACGCTTACAACTTTGCAATTTAGACAAAAAAAGGAGGATATCTATCGATATTGGCATGTCAATGGGCTAAAAACTTATGTTCAATCACGACAATTAACGCTATTTCGAACTGCGCTGCGTTAAGATGATGATTACCTAAACATAACTTACCAATTAACCCCATGTTAGCTGACCCAAACCTCACCATACTTTTCTTTATTTCCCTTGCTGGGTTTTATGCTGGCACCCAAAACACACTAGCTGGCGGTGGTTCATTCATCACCTTTCCCGCACTGATGCTTGCAGGTCTTGATCCTTTAGCAGCCAATATCACCTCAACCGTTGCGCTCTTCCCCAACCAAATCACGTCGGCAGCAACTGGTCGTAAATTAGCGGGTGGAATTGGCGAGATAAGCCTAAGAGAACTACTAATCGTCAGTGTACTGGGTGGAGCCGTTGGTGCGTTACTTCTGTTAAACACCCCTGTCACGTTTTTCGCACGCCTGGTCCCTTGGCTCGTGCTGTTTGCCACTGCAGTTTTTACATGGGGCACTTTAAGAAAAACACCATTGCACGCAGTCAGTTTTGTATCAAACCGAGCGCTTATCACAAGTCAGTTTCTAATAGGCGTCTATGGAGGTTATTTTGGAGGCGGTATTGGATTTTTAATGCTGGCAGCTCTAACCGTTGCTGGCCAACAAGTTCGAATGGCTGCCGCCACCAAGAATGTACTTGCAATGGCAATGAACGCATCAGCTGTGGCTCTATTTGTATTTTCTGGCCAGGTGCATTGGCATGCGGCAATAGCTTTAGCTATCGGCGGGATCGGCGGCGCCTTTGCGGGCAACTATCTATTACATCGCGTTTCAGCAAAACTGCTACGTGGCTTTGTGATATTAGTGGGTATTGTTCTAACGACCTGGCTATTCTTGCGCTAATAAAAAAAGTACAAAAAGTAACTTAGGTAAGATTTATACGTTTTTCAATCAGGCTGCATAAAACGAAAAAACACGCTATGAAGCGTGTAATTGCGTAAATATTTTGTATTTAATATGACATTAAACTTACTTGTACTACTAAATGGTGCCGGCGAAGAGACTCGAACTCTTACGACCTAAGTCACAACCACCTCAAGGTTGCGTGTCTACCAATTCCACCACGTCGGCAATGAGAATGAACTCAAAAATTACTTAGGTACATCCTCCGAACCAGCCGGAGCCGCTGGAGCTGGTTTTGCAGCAGGCACTACACTATCTTGCGTAATGCTAGCTTTAATCACACTGCCCGTACCTGACTTGTGACTAGACAAGTAAGCTAACGTTAGGCTGGTAGTAAAAAATATTAATACGCAGATTGCAGTTGCGCGACTCATAAAGTTTGATGAACCAGATACACCA
Source organism: uncultured Pseudomonadota bacterium (assembly GCA_903882525.1). Classification (GTDB taxonomy): domain Bacteria; phylum Pseudomonadota; class Gammaproteobacteria; order Burkholderiales; family Methylophilaceae; genus Methylotenera. The sequence continues at coordinate 2,166 of CAIRXI010000156.1, forward strand.
AATAAGCTACCAGAAGCACCGCTTCCGAATGAAGCGCCCATATCAGCACCTTTGCCGTGTTGCAACAGCACTAGACCGATTACACCAAGAGCTGCTAATACATGAATTACCAATACAAATTTTTCCATTTTTTCACCTAATGCCACTAGAAACCACAGCTTTTATCCTGCAGCCAGACATATTCCTTCAAATTCTTGCGCGTTTAACGAACACCTGCCGATAAGACCACCATCTATATCCTGCGTAACCATCAATTGTACCGCATTTCTCGGCGTTACGCTGCCACCGTAGAGGATTTTAAGACTGTTGGCAGCCACTTTATCTTGGGCTGCAACCTTGCCGCGAATAAACTCATGCATAGATTGTGCTTGCTCAGCACTGGCGGCCAAACCTGTACCAATCGCCCATATAGGCTCATATGAAACTACTGCATCCCCAAAGACTGAAGCACCATAAGTGTTGATAATAGTATCCAACTGCTTACCCACTACCATTTGCATTACACCAGCCTCACGCTCAATTAGCGTTTCACCTACGCATAAAATAGGCGTCAAACCATGAGTTTTAGCCTGCATAAATTTCATTGCAATATTTTCATCTGATTCGCAATATGCCGTTGCACGTTCGGAGTGGCCAATAATCACATAGCTAACACCGAAGTCTTTTAACATGCTAGCACTGACCTCACCAGTAAACGCACCTACAGCGTCTTTACTTAGGTTTTGAGCACCCCAAGCAATACTAGTGTTTTGTAGCATCGCCTGCACTTGTGAGAGGTATGGGTAAGGCACGCAAACGACAACATCTATGGTCGTGATTGATGTTAATTTTTCAATGTAAGCAGATAACAGCTCTTTATTTGAGGCTAAATTGCCATGCATCTTCCAATTGGCAACTACTAATTTTCGACGCATTTTAACCTTAGTTTGTGTTTAATATATTTTGATTACGGGTAC
>CAIRXI010000157.1 GCA_903882525.1 uncultured Pseudomonadota bacterium
GGACAGGTAACAATCAGCACCGCGGCCGCGGTCATTAAGGCACGGCCGCGATCTACGTCCCAAAGTAATGCAGCAGCTAGACCAGCGCTTAAAATCACGAACAGTAGAAAGGGTCGTGCGATTTGGTCAGCCATCTGTGATAATCGTGGCTTTTCAATTGCTGCTTGATTGATTAGGTTGACTATCTGACCGTATTGCGTGGCCTCTCCTATGTTTTGCAACACAATATTGACTGTTGCACCCAAATTGTAACTGCCGGCAATGACGCTGTCGTCCAACTGTTTTTGTATAGGAGTAGCTTCACCAGTCAGCAGGGACTCATCAACGCTTGTACTGCCCAATACCAGCTTGCCATCTGCTGGGAATGCTTCGCCTAAATGAACACGCACAATATCGCCAACTTTAAGCTGACTATTTAAAACGCGGCTATAGGATCCATCTAGATTTTTGCGTTCAGTATTTTCTGGAATGCGGCTGACCAATGACTCTAAAGCGCCTAAAGTTTTGCTATGTAATTTCACTTCAATTAATCGCGCCGACAGTAGGAAAAACACAAACATGGTTAGCGAATCAAAATAAACGGTATGCCCCCACCAGCTGTTGGGTTCAAAAGTGGCCGCAGAGCTGACCACAAATGTGATGCCTATGCCTAGGGCTACTGGGAGATCCATGCTGATTTGCCTCAGTTTTAAATCACGCCATGCATTGCTAAAAAATGAGCGACTGGAAAAGAGGATGACTGGCAGGCTTAATAACCATGAGGCCCAGTTCAGCAGGTAACTGATATCACTTTCAATATCACCGGGCTTGGTAAAGTAACTGGGGCTTGCATACATCATCACTTGCATCATGCAAAAACCAGCCACCATCCAGCGCCAAAATGCAGCACGGTTTTTAGTGGTGGCATTGAGCTGATTTTCGTTGTGAGAGGCGGGACTTGCGCTATAACCCAGTTTTTGAATAGTGTTGAGTATGGCAGAAGGGCGGGTTTTCGCAGGAGACCAAACGACTACCGCACGTTTTTTTGACATACTGACCCGTGCGCTGACGATGCCAGGCAAGGCTTGTAATCCATGTTCAATAATGCCAGAACAGGCTGCACAGTGAAGACCATCAAGTAATAGGCTGGACTGCACCAAAGGATTTTCGGGGTCGTTATTTGCAGGCTGACTAAAGCTTTGCCATTGATCCTGACTGTCTAAAATTGTCCAAGCGGGGTTTGGAGCATTTTCATCAACAGCGTAAGTACTCGTTAGCAAAAAATGACTCCCTAGCTAATTTTAAGATGTTGCAGGATATGTGATTAAACACCATTTTTATCCATCATTGTTTGCGCTAAAGCAAATCGCTGAGCTATAAATTGGGATACAAAGGCTTAAAGTCGATTATATATTGAAAATCTTACAATCAGCCCCATCTCAAATCCAGATCAACACGAACGGAGTGAAATATGCGCTTTGATAAATTAACCACAAAATTCCAACAAGCCCTCAATGACGCACAAAGTTTGGCAGTCGCGAACGATAGCCCAACTATAGAGGCATTGCATTTAATTTCAGCGTTAATCAGCCAAGAAGATGGGGGTACGTCTTCATTATTAGCGCGTGCTGGTGCACATTTGACGCCACTTAAAATTGCGCTGACAACTGAGATTGAAAGCTTACCAAAATCCTCTGACAGTTCAGGTGAAGTTTCAGTTTCACGAGATTTGAATAACTTACTGAATGTGACTGATAAGTTGGCGCTTAAACGTGGTGATGCCTTTATTGCCAGCGAAATGTTTCTATTGGCACTGGCTGATGATAAAGGCACTGCCGGCAAATTGTTAAAGATGCATGGTCTATCGAAAGTGGCATTAGAGCAGGCCGTGGATGATGTGCGCGGTGGTGAGCAAGTGAATGACTCCGATGCAGAGTCAAACCGTGAAGCGCTCAAAAAATACACAATGGATTTAACTGAGCGTGCGCGCTCTGGCAAGCTAGATCCAGTAATTGGTCGGGATGACGAGATACGACGCGTGATTCAAGTTTTGATGCGCCGCACTAAAAATAATCCAGTATTGATTGGTGAGCCTGGTGTCGGTAAAACTGCCATTGTAGAAGGCTTGGCACAACGTATCGTTAATGGTGAAGTGCCGGACTCGCTTAAAGGTAAAAAAGTGCTGTCGCTCGATATGGCAGCCTTACTAGCCGGTGCTAAATACCGTGGTGATTTTGAAGAACGTTTGAAAGCAGTATTGAAAGAACTGTCGCAAGATGAAGGGCAAACCATTGTCTTTATTGATGAGATTCATACCATGGTCGGCGCAGGTAAGGCCGAAGGTGCAATGGATGCAGGAAATATGCTTAAACCTGCTTTAGCCCGGGGTGAGCTGCATTGCGTGGGAGCCACGACATTGGATGAGTATCGCAAATATATAGAGAAAGATGCGGCTCTAGAACGCCGCTTTCAAAAAGTATTAGTTGACGAACCTACTGTGGAGGCGACCATCGCCATTCTGCGAGGCCTTCAAGAAAAATATGAGTTACATCATGGAGTTGAAATTACCGATCCAGCAATTGTGGCCGCGGCGGAGCTTTCCCACCGTTATATTACCGATCGATTTTTACCTGATAAAGCGATTGATTTGATTGATGAAGCGGCTTCACGGATTAAGATGGAAATTGATTCTAAGCCCGAGGTGTTGGATAAATTAGAGCGGCGATTAATTCAGCTAAAAATTGAGCGCGAAGCAGTGCGCCGTGAGAAAGATGAAGGTAGTAAAAAGCGCTTTGGTTTAATTGAAGATGAAATCAATAAGCTTGAAAAAGAGTATGCCGATTTAGAAGATATCTGGAAAGCAGAAAAGGCACAAGTGCAAGGTTCTGCACACATTAAAGAAGCAATAGAAAAAGTGAAGTTTGAGATGGAAGAAGCCACACGTAAGGGTGAGTGGCAAAAAGTCTCAGAGTTGCAATATGGCAAGTTGCCAGCTTTAGAGGCGCAACTTAAACAAGCTTCTAGCGCTGAATTCAGCTCTGAGCAAACCAAACATAAAATGCTGCGGGTGGAAGTCGGGGCTGATGAAATTGCCGAAGTGGTGAGTCGTGCTACGGGCATTCCAGTCAGTAAAATGATGACAGGTGAGCGCGAAAAGCTGCTGACCATGGAAACTAAATTGCATGAGCGTGTGGTAGGTCAAGATGAGGCGGTGCGTCTCGTTTCTGATGCTATCCGCCGTTCGCGTTCTGGCTTAAGCGA
>CAIRXI010000158.1 GCA_903882525.1 uncultured Pseudomonadota bacterium
GCTGATAGTGACAAAATTCCATGGCAAGCTTTATCAAGCTCCATTGATGAAAGCACCAGCACTCCTTAATTTCTTAATTGAACTTGATGCCATACGCCAACCGTCTAGATTTAAAGATTTTCTGCAGGCGTGTGAAGCAGATGCTAGGGGGCGAACTGGAAAGGAGGCCTGCCAAACACCAGCAGCAGACTTAATGAAGAAAGCGTTAGAGGCGTCACTGAGTGTGAATGCTGGTGAGGTAGCTAGCGCGTATAGTGAACCTGAGAAAATCAAGCTGGCAGTGTATGCTGCCAGACTAGATGCACTTAATTTAGCATTATTCCCTTAGGATAGTAGCTTACTGAATGCCAAGTTTATATTGGATGAAGTATTTGGCAATATAACCTACCATGCCAAAAGACAGGCCTAGGTAAAGTGCAAAAGTACCAAATTTTCCAGCTTTAGATTCCCACGCTAGGTGGCCAATAATAAAAAGCATCAATAACATTAGTCCAGCTATGCCATAAGTAGTGCCAAAATCGGCAATCTGCGCCTCTGTAAAACCCAATATCGTATTTTCCAAAAATCTTCTCCATTACTATTTTGTGAGGTGTTGTGGGTAGCACCCACCATAAATTCAGTTAGATCAGACCGCGTTTAGTATTCAGGGTTCGAACTATTTTCCCCCAAGTACGTGGTCGATACAAATGCCAGTTACTTAATGCGCATTGAGCAGCATGCTGATTTGTTGTTGGATAAACTCCGATGGTTTACGTTTAAAGCCACTTTTTGCGAATTGCTGCCAGCGGCCCGCCACAAAACATACCATTAAGTTAGCTTGTGCTTCTGCATCGCTTTGCGATTCGGATTGTGCTTGTGCAATGCGCAGGCTTTGCTTTAAGGTCACTTCTATGCGATCGTAAAGTTGGTTCATGCGTATTTGCAATCTTTCATCTTCGTTAACCAGTGCATCACCAATCAGCACGCGTGTCATACCAGGATTCTTTTCAGCAAACACTAATAGCATTGTAATGATGCGTTGTACTTGGCGCAGACCGTCAGTTTCTTCGCTACTAATTTTATTAATTAAGCCAAAAATGGTTTCTTCAATAAACACAATCAGACCTTCAAACATTTGCGCCTTATTAGCAAAATGTCTATAAAGTGCGGCTTCACTAACATCAAGTCTAGCGGCAAGTAAGGCCGTAGTGATTTTCTCACGCTTAGGCGCCTCTAGCATTTTAGCGAGGGTTTCTAAGATCTGTTGCTTACGTTCTCCGGCCATACTTTCCCCCTTACATTGATGCAGTCATTATAGCTTAAGGTGAGTAAGTGCTAACACTTTGTGTAATCGATAATCAACAAAATTTGGTTTTTTGAGCTCTTTTGATACCCATATGGTTTTCATGCCTAGACGTTTAGCTGTCATCAGCGCTGGCAAATTGTCTTCCAATAGGATGCAGTTTTGGGCCGGCGTCTTAATGGCTTTGAGTAGCATTTGAAAACCTCGTACTGAGGGTTTCGCATGAAAGCGTGCGGATTCAACGCTAAATACGAATTCAAAACAATCCCTAATACCTAGTATATCTAGCACGCGTAAAGCATAGTTACGTGGAGCGTTGGTAAAGATGACTTTGCGCCCAGTTAGATTTTTTAGCATATGGCGAAGCCCGCTAGCTTGCACGACCATTTCGGGTAGTTGTGGAAAGCTGTGGGTTTGCTCTAAAAAATGATAGGGGCAAAAGTA
>CAIRXI010000159.1 GCA_903882525.1 uncultured Pseudomonadota bacterium
CGGCAACACCGCCACCTCAATTACACCAGCAATTTTTGCAAGCTTAGCTTTAAGTTTAGCAGCCGCGTCTGCTGTCATCACATCAGCCTTAGGACTCATGGTGTACATCTTGGTTCTGACTGCTGCCGGCGCTTGCATTGAATATGCCAATATTAGCCATATCAGCATCATAATGCTACAAAATATAAACACACTTGCAAAGCCAAATACGTGCGATAAATAACCGCCAAAAGCTCCGCCGACAAATATGCCCAGTGATTGGGCCGTATTATAAACGCCCATCGCCGTGCCCTTCGCGGCGGCTGGTGCGATTTTACTAATAATTGATGGTAGAGAAGCTTCGAGCACATTAAAAGCAATAAAGTAGAAGGTGAGCGAAGCAACAATGCCCCAAAAATGCTCAATAGAAGCGGCAAACATCAATTGTGCCAATAACATTAAAGCAATGGCGCTCACAAATACCAATTTAATTTTAGCTTGTTTTTCGGCATAAATAATCGCTGGCACCATCAAGGCAAAAGACACCAGTAAGACGGGTAGATAAATATGCCAATGCTGATTCACATCGATATGGCTAGATTTAGTAATGGCAAACGGCACCACCACAAACATAGCCATTTGCGCGGCATGCAGGGCAAAAATCCCATAATTTAAACGTAGCAATTGTGCATTTCTTAGCACATCTTTAAGCTTGGCCGGCGCAGCGCTGGCATCAGAATGGTAGTGGCTAATCACAGGATTGGGAACCACAAATTTCACCACGGCAATCGCGGCTAAAGTCAGTATGGCGGTAACGGCAAAGATGCCAGGTACGCCTATCCATTGATTTAGTAAGGGGCCACCCACAAGAGATAAGGCGAAAGCTACCCCTATCGTACCGCCTATGGTCGCCATCGCCTTGGTGCGATGCTCATCACGGGTAAGATCCGCTAGCAAGGCAGTCACGACTGCAGACACGGCACCCGCTCCTTGAATGACGCGACCCAAGATGATGGTTTCGATATTCATCGCCAGTGCTGCCACCATGCTACCCACGGCAAAAATAGCGAGGCCAATATAGATCATAGGTTTACGACCAAAACGATCTGAAGCCATACCAAATGGAAGCTGAAATAAGGCTTGGGTGAGGCCATAGGCGCCCAAGGCTAAACCGATCATTAGACTACTCGGTTTCTCGGACAAGGTTGAAGCGTAGATAGCAAAAATTGGCAAAATCGAGAACATACCAAACATACGTAAACCATAAATAGCCGCCAAACTGCTAGTTGCGCGCATTTCACCTTTGGTCATTTTATCTGCATCGGCGATTTCTAATGACACCAAGGTATCAGCGGCAATCTCGGTAAAAAGATCTTGCGTTTGATTGACGGGTTGTTTATTCGATATATTCATGAAAAATGACTAAGTTAAAATCCTAAAAGTAGGTATATTAGCAGGTTGCCCTAATATTCGTTAAAGCATTATGGAATTCATCAAAATACGCGGTGCGCGCACGCACAATCTTAAAAATATATCGCTTGATATCCCTAGAAATCAGCTGGTCGTGATTACCGGTTTATCTGGCTCAGGTAAGTCCTCACTCGCTTTTGACACGCTATACGCAGAGGGCCAACGCCGCTATGTAGAGTCATTGTCTGCTTATGCACGTCAATTTTTAGCGCGTATGGATAAACCCGATGTTGATTTGATTGAAGGCCTATCGCCAGCGATTTCGATTGAGCAAAAATCGACCTCGCATAACCCGCGTTCCACTGTAGGAACCGTTACTGAAATTCACGATTATTTACGCCTGCTTTATGCGCGTGCCGGCGACCCTGAATGTCCGGAACACGCCATTAAACTTGAAGCGCAAACCGTCAGCCAAATGGTGGACCATGTGCTGGCCTTGCCTGATGACACCAAACTCATGATCTTGGCGCCAGTGGTCAGCAACCGCAAAGGTGAGCAGCTAGATTTATTTGAGCAATTAAAATCGCAAGGCTTTGTGCGCCTGCGTGTTGATGGCCAGATTTACGAAGTGGATGCTCTGCCACAACTGACCAAAACTACCAAGCATAGTGTTGATGTAGTGATAGATCGTATCAAGGTGAATGCTGATATGAAACAGCGTATTGCTGAATCATTCGAAACTGCCTTGCGCTTGGCTGAAGGTAAAGCGATTGCGCTGGAAATGGATGGCGGAAAAGAACATGTGTTTTCAGCTAAATTTTCTTGCCCAGAATGCGATTATTCATTAGCTGAACTCGAACCACGCTTATTCTCTTTCAATAATCCTATGGGTGCATGCCCAACTTGCGACGGCTTAGGCAATATCAACTTTTTTGATCCAAAACGCGTTGTAGCATTTCCGCACCTCTCTCTTGCCGCTGGCGCAATTAAAGGTTGGGATAGACGTAACCAATTTTACTTTCAAATGTTATCGAGCTTAGCCGGCCATTATAATTTTGATTTAGACACCCCTTTTGAAAAGCTGGCCGAACCTATACAGCAGATTTTATTACACGGCAGTGGCAAAGAAATCATCAGCTTTAAGTACCTAAATGAGCGCGGTGCTTTCTTTAATAAATCGCATAGTTTCGAAGGTATCATCAATAATCTAAAACGTCGATATCATGAAACCGACTCCTCTACTGTGCGTGAAGAGCTGGCGAAATACCTTAATTCACAGAGCTGTCCAGACTGCGCTGGCACGCGCTTACGTAAGGAAGCACGTCATGTAAAAGTGGGTAACAAGAACATCCACGAAGTTTGCCAAGTACCTCTTAAGTTAGCGCTCACTTTCTTTGATACCCTTGTCCTCACAGGCGCTAAGCTAGCGATTGCAGATAAGATAGTAAAGGAAATTAGTAACCGACTTAAGTTTTTAACCAATGTGGGGTTGGAATATTTATCGCTCTCACGCTCAGCAGAAACCCTCTCTGGCGGTGAAGCGCAGCGCATTCGTTTAGCTAGCCAAATCGGTAGCGGCTTAACTGGCGTCATGTACGTATTGGATGAACCTTCTATCGGTTTACATCAACGTGATAATGATCGCTTACTCGAAACCCTAAAACGCCTGCGTGATATTGGCAACAGCGTCATCGTGGTTGAGCATGATCAAGATGCGATTATGGCTGCCGACTATGTGGTGGATATCGGACCTGGTGCTGGCGAACATGGGGGACAAATTGTGGCCGAAGGTACGCCGGCAGAAATTAAAGCCAATGTGAATTCACTTACAGGGGAATACCTAAGCGGCAAACGCCAAATCACCTACAACAAAAAACGCACACCGCCGAATCCGTCACGCTGGATTAAAATGAGCAATGCCACCGGCAACAACTTAAGAGACGTCACCCTAAAATTACCGGTAGGTTTACTTAGCTGCATTACCGGTGTGTCAGGTAGCGGAAAATCAACGTTAATTAACGACACTTTATACCGCATCGTGGCTCAGCACTTATACGGCAGCAGTACAGAGCCAGCGCCGTTTGGTGAGATCGACGGTTTAGAGTTTTTCGACAAAGTAGTGGATGTTGATCAAAGTCCGATCGGCCGCACACCTCGTTCTAACCCTGCCACTTATACAGGCCTATTTACGCCGATACGTGATTTATTTGCAGGCGTACCTGAGAGCCGCGTTCGTGGTTACGGCCCTGGTCGTTACTCGTTTAATGTCAAAGGTGGTCGCTGCGAAGCTTGCCAAGGTGATGGTGTGATTCGCGTAGAAATGCACTTTTTACCTGACGTGTATGTGCCTTGTGATGTGTGTAAAGGCCATCGCTATAACCGCGAAACTTTAGAAATTCAGTTCAAGGGTAAGAACATACGCGAAGTACTAGAGATGACGGTTGAGCAGGCGCATGTATTTTTTAGTGCGCAACCTGTGATTGCACGTAAGCTCAAGACCTTGCTCGATGTGGGCTTGGGTTATATCACGCTAGGCCAAAGTGCGACCACGCTATCTGGAGGTGAAGCGCAGCGCGTTAAATTGGCACTGGAACTCAGCAAACGTGATACTGGCCGTACCCTTTATATTTTAGATGAACCGACTACTGGACTGCATTTTGCCGATATCCAATTATTACTGGATGTGATTCATCGCTTACGTGATGCGGGTAATACCATTGTCATTATTGAACACAACTTAGATGTGATTAAAACTGCGGACTGGATTGTAGATATGGGTCCTGAAGGCGGCGATGGCGGAGGCATGATTATCGCTGAGGGCACGCCAGAGCAAGTAGCGCTAAGCAACGAAAGCTATACCGCTCAATACCTAAAAATGATGCTATAGGAATAATAGGAACGATGAAAATTCCAAAAAAATATAGCGCTTTGCTGTTCGCTTTTCTGATGTCGCTACTCATGGCATCGTTAATGTCAGGAATACTGACTTTTGTTTTTACCGGATTAAGTGCGCAATTTTTTACTAATTGGGGGAATGGTTTTGTTCACGCTTGGCCTATTGCCTTTCCATCGATCTTGGTTATTGCGCCATTAGTCAGAAGAATGGTGGCAGCTTTAACCGAGTAGCCTAGCGCGGCACTTCTACCATGTACATACGGGCTTGTATGGTCGCCATACGCCTGTACAAATAACTGGTTGAGCTGTGTTGGTCATAAAATCTTGGGTTTGGTATCATCACGGCCAATTTAGCCGCTTGCTCAGGGCTTAAATTAGCGGCACTGGTTTTAAAATAATGCCTAGCCGCCGCCTCCGCTCCAAATACACCATTACCCCACTCGATACTATTAAGATAGATTTCTAAGATACGATGCTTGCTGAGCATATTTTCCAGCATGACTGTA
>CAIRXI010000160.1 GCA_903882525.1 uncultured Pseudomonadota bacterium
CGTTCGATATTAAGATTTTGCGCCAAACCAAATGCGCTCATCCCGTAGATCAAACCAAAATTAATGACTTTGGCATAGCGGCGCTGCTCGTTGTCAACAGTCGCATGCTCTACGCCAAAAATTTCAGCAGCGGTGGCTCTATGGATATCTTCGCCTGCGGCAAAGGCTTTAAGTAGACCTTCATCTTGCGATAGATGGGCCATAATGCGTAGCTCAATTTGTGAATAATCGGCTGAAATAATCACACAGCCGGCCGGCGCAATAAAGGCTTCGCGGATACGGCGACCCTCAGCTGATCGTACTGGAATATTTTGTAAATTAGGATCTGAGCTTGCCAAACGCCCAGTAATCGCAACAGCTTGGTTGTAGCGGGTATGCACGCGACCAGTGTGCGGGTTAATCATGCGGGGCAGTTTATCGGTATAGGTGGACTTGAGTTTTGCCAAGCCACGATATTCAAGCAGCACCTTAGGCAAGGGGTAGTCTAGCGCCAGTTCTTGCAGTACATCCTCATCAGTAGAAGGTGTGCCGGAGGGTGTTTTTTTAAGTGGCTTAATGCCCAGTTTTCCAAATAGAATTTCCTGTAACTGTTTGGGTGACGCTAAATTAAATGGCTGCCCGGCTAATTCGTAGGCTTGGTTTTCTAGTGAAATTAATTTCATGCCAATTTCATTACTTTGAATATTAAGCATATCGCGATCAATCAAAACGCCATTTCGCTCTATGGTGAATAGCGCGTTAGAGCTCGGCATTTCAATCTGACTGTAGATAAAGTCCAATTTAGCATCGGCCGCAATTTGAGGGTATAAGGCTTGATGTAATTGCAGGGTGATGTCAGCATCCTCGGCCGCATATTCAGCGGCCACTTCAACTGTCACTTGGTTGAAAGTCACTTGCTTGGCGCCTTTGCCAGCAACGTCTTCAAAGCTTATGGTTTTTAGCCCTAAATGACGCTCAGCTAAATCATCCATACCATGGGTTTTATGTGATTCCAACACGTAAGACTGAAGCAAAGTGTCGTGGGCAATGCCTTGCAAGGTGATGCCATGGTTGGCCAGCACATGTTGATCATATTTTAAATTTTGGCCAACTTTTTTAATTAACGGATTTTCTAAAATGGGTTTTATTTTATTTAGGCTAGTGGAAAAATCGAGTTGGTCCGGCGCATCAAAATAATCATGTTTTAATGGTAAATATGCAGCGCAGCCTGCTACTACGCTAAAAGATAAGCCGACTAGTTTTGCGCTCATCGGATCTAGGGAGGTGGTTTCAGTATCTACGCAGATCAACGGCGCAGTTTGTAGCTTAGCTAGCCAATGATCTAATTGCGCCTCACTTAATATAGTTTCGTAGTTGCGGCTGGTGTTTGCCTCGTGTTGCGTCACAGCGAACATGTCCGTGGTTTGCGTTTGTGCGATGGTGCTAGCACTAACCAATGGTTTCGGTGTTGATGTGTTTAGGTGAGGTGCGCCATTAGACATATTGTCCAACTCTTTGCGCCAGCTTCTAAATTCAAAGCGGTCAAATAACTCCGCTAGCTTGGTTTTGTCCATGGCTTGTGGTGAAAGGTCGCTAAGTTGCTCTTGAATACCCACATCACAACGTATAGTGATGAGCTGACGTGCGGTTGGAATCCACGGCAAAGCTTTACGTAAATTTTCGCCAACCACTCCGCTAATTTCATCGGCATTTGCGACAATATTATCTAGAGAACCGTATTGCTTCAGCCATTTAACCGCGGTTTTTGGCCCGACTTTTTCAACGCCGGGCACATTGTCTGAAGTGTCACCAATCAATACCAAGTAATCTACAATCAGACTAGGTGGCAGACCGAATTTATTCTCTACTCCGGCAATATCCAGTACTTCATCGCCACGTCTAAATGCGTTAGGCATAGTGTTCACAAGCGTTACATTTTCGTTCACCAGTTGCGCTATATCTTTATCGCCAGTAGAAATAATTACCCGAACACCTTCACGCTCGGCTTGTTTGGCCAGCGCGCCGATTACATCATCGGCTTCTACCCCGTTTTCCATAATCAGTGGCCAGCCCATGGCTTTAATTGCTTCATGCAGAGGCGCTACCTGCGCGCGCAAATCATCAGGCATAGAGGCCCGATTGGCTTTGTATTCCGCGTAAATATCATCGCGAAAAGTTTTACCTTTTGCATCAAAAATACACGCGCTATAATCTGATGGGTAGTCTTTGTGTAAGCGCCGTAACATGTTTAGCACACCTTGAATCGCCCCAGTGGGTTCATTGTGGCTGTTTCTTAAGTCTGGCATGGCGTGAAAGGCACGATACAGGTAGGATGAGCCATCTACTAATAACAACGTTTTCATATATTTCGGGCGCCTAAATATGTCTACTACTAAAAAAATTAAAAAAATTACTGATACTGATGTACAGGACCGTCATCATACTGGCTATGAGTCGTGGCACGCATTTAAGATTATGGCAGAATTCGTCGATGCAACGGAGCGGCTTAAAGAAATCACGCCGGCGGTGTCGATTTTTGGTAGTGCGCGCTTAGCCCCAGATCATCGCTATTATCATATGGCAGAAAGCATTGCTAGGCTACTCTCCGATGCGGGCTTTAGCGTCATCTCCGGCGGTGGGCCTGGTGTAATGGAAGCTGCCAACAAAGGCGCTTTTAGTGGAAAGTCGCCGAGCATAGGTTTGAATATAGAATTGCCACATGAGCAAGTCAAGAATCCTTATCAGGATATTAGCCAAAACTTCAAACACTTTTTTATGCGCAAGGTGATGTTTGTGAAGTACGCCAGCGCCTATGTGGTGTTGCCTGGGGGTTTCGGTACTTTAGATGAGCTGATGGAAGCCATCACCTTAGTACAAACGGGTAAAACCTTAAAAATACCTATTATTCTCGTCTGTGAGCCGTTTTGGCGTGGCTTGATTGACTGGGTTAAAACTACGCTGGTGGATGAGGGGATGATTTCTGTGGATGACTTGGATTTGATACAAGTAATTGATGATCCAGCCAAAATAGTGGAGGCTATATTCAAGCATTACGAGACCCGAGGCTTTAAATTGTCAGCAGATGAAGAGCGGGTTCAGCTTTATTTATAATGAATGCCGTTATAGTGTGTTTAATTTGATAAAATAAATTTATGTTGAGTGGATTAGCTTTAAACTTAACGCTTAACAACTTAATGTTTAGCGATTAAATAGACGGTGATGAGGGATTATGCATAAAAACAGTAAAGTTAATATTTGGAAAAGTTTGCTATTACTAGCGGCTATCACTGTGCAATTTCCAGTTTTTGCCAAAGAACCCCCGCCGAATTTGCAGCCACTAGAAGACGTTGCACCGCCGATTATAAGCAGTGATGATAATCCTTCAGATGAGCCACAAATTACTATTATCAAGAAGAAGGGTGAGACCGTAGAGGAATATCGAATCAATGGTCAACTTTATATGTTGAAAGTGACGCCAGAGCATGGTGTTCCTTACTATATGCATAAAGAAGACCAGAATGGCGGTTGGCTAATGGACGGACCTACTCAGCCTTTAAGTATCCCGAAATGGACCATCTTTAGATTTTAGATACGCTTTTAAAACCTTATAAATTGCACATCACGGGCTGTTTATAAGGTTTTTTGCTGCCACTAAATCCTATTTTAATTCGCACTCTCTCAATTCATTTAATTATCGCGCGCTTATGTCTGTATTTACCTCTGTCAGTATTCAACAATTACAACTGTGGCTGCAAGATTACGCCATTGGAGAGCTGGTAGATTTAAAGGGCATTTCCTCGGGCATTACTAATACCAACTATTTTGTCACCACGCGCCAAGCTGAGGGTAGTGAGCATCGATTTGTACTGACCTTGTTTGAGCACAATTCACTGGAAGAATTGCCGTATTTTATTGATTTAATGAGCCATCTAGCGGCGCATAACATTCCGTGCCCACGGCCTATTGCTGATAAAGCTGGCACTAGCTTACACGTACTTAATGGCAAACCAGCAGCCCTCATTAGTTGCTTAAAAGGCGGTGATGTCGAGCTCCCGAACGTGACCCAATGTGCAGCAGTAGGGCGTGTCTTAGCGCAAATGCATATTGCAGGACGGTCATTTGAGGCTCAGGCAAAATATCCGAATAGCAATAACTCACGTGGTGCTGAATGGCGCGTCAGAACCGCGCAACAGGTTTTGCCACACCTAAGCCCAGAGGATAAGTTGTTATTACAAAACTCTATGCAATTTCAATTAACTTTAGACACTACGCAATTGCCCATGGGTGTTATCCATGCGGATTTATTTCGTGATAATGTGTTGTTTGATGGTGATGAAATCGGCGGTTTGATTGACTTTTACTATGCCTGTCATGATGTGTTGGCCTATGATTTGGCCATAGCAGTGAATGATTGGTGTATCGAGGCTGATGGGAGTTTGAGCAAGACTAGATTAGAAGCCATGTTGCAAGCCTATGAGGCGGTGCGCCCATTCAATCAACTTGAGCGAAATGCCTGGCCGAGTTTAATGCGTATTGCAGCTTTACGCTTTTGGTTGTCACGATTATATGATCAAATTTACCCGCAGTCGGGTGAACTTACCCACGCTAAAGACCCTGACCATTTTAAAAAAATACTCAAGTTGCGTGAGTCTCAGTCATAAGCTGAGCTCTTAATTTGCGAAATATTGAAAGCTTTACTATGACCGAAAACTTAGAAATTAAGCCTTTACTCCTCAGGCAAGTGCCTGCAGCCAACGCTTGGTCTTGGATGGTCAGTGGCTTTGCTTTATTTAAAGCTAATCCAGCGATGTGGATTATTTTGTTCATTATTTATCTTGCCATTATCGTACCAATTTCACTCATCCCAGTCATAGGTTCTGTGCTAAGCACTTTGTTAGCACCGGTCTTTTCAGCTGGGTTGATGTGGGGATGTAAAGCAGTGACCCTAAATCAAGATTTAGAAATCAATCATTTATTCGCTGGATTTAAGAAAAATACTGCGCAGTTAATTAGTGTTGGTGGAATCTACATGGCAGGCTTGCTATTGATAGCGGTTACGGTGGTGTTAGCTCTGGATAAAGAAACTGTAGAGCTACTGATGCAAGGTAAAACCTTAAGCCAAGATCAAGCAAGTGCAACGATGCTTCCTATTTTTCTGGCAATGTTATTTATGATGCCACTATTAATGGCGTATTGGTTTGCACCAGTGCTAGTGGGTTTAAATAATCTCACTGCAGTGGCAGCCATGCGCTTAAGTTTTCGTGCCAGTGTGCGCAATATATGGCCATTTTTATTATATGGTTTGATCTTCATCGTGCTGTTGGCACTGGCAATTATTCCATTTGGTCTAGGCTTGATTGTAGTGGTTCCGGTGATGATGACTAGTTTGTATACTAGCTATGTGGATGTTTTTAGCCTAGATACCGCTACGCCGGCTACCTAGGTTACTTAGGCTGCGTTTAGCTTAGCAAACTCCAAAGCCAACCATTTCAAGCCTTCACGGCCGAAATTGACCTGTATGCGCATATCATTGGCATTGCCTTCGTAACTAACCACCACTCCAGTGCCAAACTTGGCATGGGATACCTGCTGACCAATTTTCCATGGCATGGCATTTTTCTGAGGTTGACTTTGCTGAGCGCTCATCATCGCAGGCAGCTCATTGTAGTCACGCCCTCCACCCGATTTTCCGACGGGTTTGGTGTTAAGGTGCTTTAATAACTCGGGTGGAATCTCATCTAAAAAGCGTGATGGAATGCCGTAGCGCACTTGACCGTGTAACATGCGACTTTGCGCATGACTGAGATACAGGCGTTGTCTGGCGCGGGTGACCGCGACATACATCAGCCGCCTCTCTTCCTCTATGCCATTATTTTCGTATAGGCTTTGCTCATGGGGGCATAGCCCTTCTTCCAAGCCGCTGATAAATACTGCTTTAAACTCCAAGCCCTTAGAAGCATGCACTGTCATCAGTTGAAGCGCTTCACGTCCAACATCGGCTTGATGCTCGCCGGCCTCAAGACTGGCATGACTTAAAAATTGGGTCAGCAAGTCCTGTTCAGTTTCGCCATCTACATTATTGTGATTCCCAAAATCACGATTGGTAAATGACACCGCTGCCGTTACCAGTTCTTCCAAATTGGCAATACGATCTTCACCTTCTTTATCATTTTGATAGTGCGTTTTTAGGCCAGATAAAGTAGTGGCTAACTCAGCCAACTCTGGCAGGCTAATCCCATAAGCGTCGTCTACCATTTGGCGGATTAAGGCAACAAAGCCTTCAATGCCCTTCCCCCCCAATTTACCATGCCCCACTTTATTCACTGCAGCCTGCCATAAGCTACAGTTTTCAGCGCGTGCAGTTTCTTGCAATTGTTCTAAACTACGCGCACCTATGCCGCGGGTTGGGAAGTTAATCACCCGCAATAAAGCAGTGTCATCATTAGCATTAGCAATCAGGCGCATATAGGCCAATGCATGTTTAATTTCGGCACGTTCAAAAAAGCGTAACCCGCCATATACACGATAGGGTAAGTTTGCGGAAAAAAGTGCATGTTCTAAAACGCGTGACTGTGCATTAGAGCGATAAAGCAATGCGATCTCACCTAAGGACATCCCTTCCGCATGTAGCATTTTAATTTCATCTACAATGAAGTTGGCTTCATCATTGTCGTTATAAGCTTGATACACGCGTACAGGCTCGCCGGCACCAGCTGAGGTCCATAGGTTTTTACCTAAACGATTTTTATTGTGCGAAATAATCGCATTGGCGGCATCTAGAATATTGCTGTGAGACCGGTAGTTTTCCTCCAACTTAACGATATGCTGAATATGAAAGTCAGTTTCAAAGTCGCGCATATTGCCAACCCGAGCGCCACGAAAGCCATAAATCGATTGATCATCATCACCTACTGCAAACATGCAGTTGTGTGACTGTGGGTTGCTATGACCAGCGAGCAATTTTAACCATTGATATTGCAGGCGGTTGGTATCTTGAAACTCGTCAACAAGGATGTACTTGAAGCGCTCTTGGTAATGCTGACGTATATGTGAATCACGTTCTAGCAGTTCATAACAGCGAAGTAATAGCTCAGCAAAATCAGCAACGCCATCACGTTGACATTGCTTATCGTAAGCTTCAAAAATTTCGCGTAATTTCTGTGAATGTGCATCGTAAGCATCTACGCTATGAGCGCGTAAGCCTTCATCTTTGCAGCTATTAATATAATTTTGCACTTGTTTGGGTGGGAACTTCTCGTCATCCACATTCATTAATTTCATTAAGCGTTTGATGGCGGATAACTGATCGGCGGTATCTAGAATTTGAAAGCTCGCCGGCAACATTGCTTCACGGTGGTGAGCGCGTAATAAGCGATTACATAAGCCGTGGAAAGTGCCAACCCACATGCCACGAGTATTGATAGGCAGTGATGCTGTTATGCGTGTCAGCATTTCTTTGGCGGCTTTATTGGTAAAAGTCACTGCCAGTAAACCAGTAGGAGAAACTTGACCAGTTTGAATTAACCAAGCAATTCGTGCGGTAAGTACCCGTGTTTTACCGCTACCAGCACCAGCTAAAATTAGCGCCGATTGATGTGGCAAGGTCACGGCTTCAAGTTGCTTTGGATTAAGTCCTGCTAATAAGGGGTCTTGAGATGTACTGAGCGGATTCGGCGGATTCATAACAGCTATTCTAACATGAGTGGCTTAGGACTCTTTTTGTAAAGAGGATGCACCCAGGCTGAACTTAACCCAGACTGTATTGGTCAATGATTCATGTAACGAGAGTTACGTTCCGCTTCTTAACTCCCTGAGCGGAAGCCTTACTTAGGTAAGGTTTTTTTGCCCCGATTTATTCCCCTTAATCGGGGCTTTTTTTGCCTATAGGGTTGTTGCTACGCTGTTTACCAAAAATAGATGAAATGTCAAAGGGCTGAACCCCCCAGCCTTTTTTTGCGGACGTCTGTTTAGAGGTAGCGAGATTAATAGAGCGTTATTCTGCTATGGCCCAATAGCGGACGGCTGCCTAGGGGTTAAATTAAGCCAAAGTGAGGTAAATAGCCAGAAGCACACCAACAAATGCAATAGAGAATGTCAACAAAGAAGCCAGCCATTTGATGGCTAATTTGGGTACATCCTCTGGCGGAAGTGTTTTCACGTATAAATGATGGTTTAGCTGGGCTCCCAATGTAATTGTAGCGCCAATAATTACCAACGCAATGCCAAACACATTGGCAAGCCCATTGTTTTGATGCAGTTGACTTAAAGTAAAGCTAGATGCGGATAGTAGCGTTAATATCATGCCGAACTTAGCGACTACAAATCCTAGGGCCATTACTGTTATGCCCGATCTTACCCAGGCTAGTAATGTACGTTCTGCTGCAAAAAATACTCTTGGATCTGAAGAAGTCATTATGATTCACTTTTCTTTGCGTTCGTGATTGCCGCGCTAGTTTTACTTTTTTCTAAGTTACGGTAGCTTTCAATTAGTTCATAGATACCCATGCCAATTAACATAAATCCAAGAAAAATAGCGCCTTTAATACTTCCAAAACCCAGCAACACAAATGCGGGCGCTGGGCATATGCCAGATAAACCCCAACCTACCCCAAATGCTAAGCCACCGAGTACTAATCGTTGATCAATGATACGTGATGTGGGCAAATTCATCGGTAATCCTAGCAAGCTACGTGTATGCTTTTTAGCAATACTAAATGCTACAAGCCCTATACAGATAGCGCTGCCCATTACAATCGCGAGTGAGGGGTTCCATAATCCCGCGAGGTCAAGAAATGCTAGCACTTTAGCTGGGTTAGCCATGCCAGCAAGTACCAAGCCAAGCCCAAAAATAAGTCCAGCTAATGCTGAGAAAAATAGCGAATAAATTTGTCCTAAATTTTTTTTCATTGAACTGTTGTACCTAATTTAAATGGCTAGAACATGTCGGACAATAAAAACCGTTAAAAAACCAGTTCCCATAAAAGCTAGTGTTGCAATAATTGAACGTGGTGATAAACGTGATATGCCGCATACTCCATGACCGCTTGTGCAGCCGGAACCATAACGTGTACTAATGCCAACAATAAGTCCTGATATAGCTAACAGGCCATTGCTAGCTTCAATATTGATATTTGGGAGAGTGTTAACAGTGGCCCAAGCTAGAGGAGCAAGAATTAAACCGATAATGAAGGCCACGCGCCACCCTATATCATTGCGTTGCGGTCTATATAGGCCGCCCAGTATTCCGCAAATACCAGCTATCCGCCCATTTAGCAATATGAATAAGGCCGAGGCTATGCCGAGCATTACTCCGCCAGAAATCGCAGACCAAGGCGTGAAATTATTCCAGTCAATTAACATATGCATTTACCCTAGTTAACGCAAAGTAATGCGTTTTATATTGATTGCGGCGTAGCGAACATCATTTTTATATCGGCTTCCGAAGTCATGTGGTCAGCTACTTGGCCGCATACCAACTCGCAAAGCTCGTAAACGCTAGGATTGGCAATGCTGTAATAGACGCTAGTGCCACGAGCCTCTCTTTTTACGAGCCCGCTTTCGGCAAGCATTGATAAATGCTTTGATATATTGGCTTGAGTACCCCCTGATATTTCAGTTAATTGGCTAACATTTTTTTCGCCATCTTGAAGCGCGTTTAATACCTTTAGTCGCATTGGTTCTGCGAGCGCTTTGAAATACTTAGCTACATATAGTAATGCGCGATCATCTAGTTTGCTCATACCTTATTCCAGCTTGGTTAATATCATTATTATACACGGCCAGTTAATCTTGACTATAAAGTTGTATGAATATATAGTTATATATAGCTTGTTAGCATAGCGCTCAAAGTGTACTCTGTAATTTTAAAAAATAAAATTTAACAGACTTTAAAAGGAATTGCAGTTGATTAAATCTAGCGCATGGAAGTTTGTTTTATTATTAGGCCTGTCTACTTTAGCTAATGCTAGTCCCTTAGTCACGACAAAAGTTAGCCAAACAAATGGTGAGTCTACTACTACTGTCGAAGGTGTTGTTGAGGCTGTAAAGACCAGTCTAATTTCCTCTCAGGTTACAGGCAGCATCACGGCTATTCCAGTTAAAGTTGGTGATTACGTGAAAGCAGGTCAATTGCTTGCACGCGTTGATGCTCGAATGGCAACACAACAAGCGCTAAGCAATCAAGCTCAAACCTCAGCAGCACAAGCGCAACTAGATGCTGCAAGTAAAGAGTATGAGCGGAAGCGTCACTTGTTTGAAAAACAATATATCAGTCAAGCTGCATTAGATCACGCAGAGTCCGATTATAAAACTGCGGTGGCACAAACTAAGTCACAATTGGCTCAAGCTGGGATAGCTGGCGTACAAAGTGGATTACATAGCATCAATGCGCCATATGCGGGCATGGTGGCTGAAGTGTTAGTTGAAGTAGGTGATATGGCATTGCCAGGACAACCGTTGGTTAGAATATACGATGCTAGCGAATTGCGTGTAGTAGTCAATGTACCGCAAAGTCAGTTGGCGCTAATTAAGCAGCAAGGAACGGTCAAAGTGATTGTTGGTGCTGCCAAGATGGCTGAAAATACTTTAAACATTACCCAATATACAGTTTTGCCAACTGTTGATCCGATTAGCAATACGGTAAAGTTACGTTTAGCTCTGCCAAAAAACCTCAAAACTATCGCCCCAGGAATGTTTGCCCGCGCTACGTTTACCTTGAATGCTGCAGAAGGAAAAATCCAGCTTTATATACCACTTAAAGCGGTAATTAAGCGGAGTGAATTGGTCGCAGTCTATGTGCTTGATGCACACGGTAGGCCGCAATTGAGGCAAGTTAAACTTGGGCGTGTACAAGGTGATAGTGTTGAAGTTTTTGCGGGTTTGCAAATTGGTGAAACATTGGCAGAAGATCCAATTGCCGCAGCGAACTTTAAGTAGGAATAAACGTGTCTATAAAACCACCAGCACAAGATAATTTCCAATTGGGCATATCTGGACGAATTGCACGTTATTTCCAAGCGGCGCAAATCACACCCTTAATAGCAGTGGTTGCACTACTGCTTGGCTTATTTGCATTGATAGTCACGCCACGCGAGGAGGAGCCGCAGATTAATGTGACCATGGCAAATGTGTTAATTCCATTTCCTGGGGCTTCCGCTAAAAATGTAGAACAGATGGTATCGGTGCCCGCTGAGCAGGTTCTAGCGCAAATTGCCAATGTTGAACATGTGACTTCAGTGTCACGTCCAGGCATGGCAATCATTACGGTACAGTTTCAAGTAGGTGTGCCTCGGACAGAAGCGCTTGTGCGTTTATATAACACAATCCAATCTAATCAAGATTGGCTCCCCAAAAATTTAGGTGTTGGTGATCCAATCATTAAGCCTAAAGGCATAGATGACGTACCTATACTCACTGCGACGTTGTATAGTAAAAATAATCAACAGGGAGCTTTTGAGTTAGAGCAAGTAGCGCACGGACTTGAGGCAGAGATTAAGCACGTGCAAGGCACGCGTGAAGTTGCAACACTTGGCGGGCCAGGCCGCGCAGTAAATGTTGATATAGATCCGGTACGCATGGCCAATGCTGGAATTAGTGTTGCGGATATGCGACGTTCATTGCAGGCAGCCAATCTAGGGGCTCCGTTAGGAGATGTAACCAACACCAATCAATCTATAGCTGTTGAAGTAGGCAAGTATTTCACTGATGCAAAAGATATATCCGAACTAGTTGTAGGTTTACATGAAGGTCGCCCAGTTTACTTAAATGAAGTCGCACAAATTCATGATGGTCCACCGCCAGCTGAGCGCTATGTATGGTTTGGCGAAGCCAATAATGCTGCTGAATACCCAGCTGTCAGTATGACTGTCACTAAAAAGCCAGGTCAAAATGCAGTGGCAGTAGCAGATGCTGTGATAAAGCAAATAGACAGTTTAAAGAATGTGCTAATACCTGCTAGCGTCGAAGTAAAAATAACGCGTAACTACGGTGAAACGGCTAACGATAAAGCACAGAAACTCATCCATAAGCTTATATTTGCAACATCCGCTGTGGTTTTGTTGGTGTTCTTTGCCTTAGGTAAACGTGAGGCAGCAATTGTCGGCACGGCCGTAGTATTAACCCTAATGGCGACATTGTTTGCATCTTGGGCGTGGGGATTCACCCTTAATCGCGTTTCATTGTTCGCTCTAATTTTTTCCATTGGGATTTTGGTCGATGACGCTATTGTGGTTGTAGAAAACATCCATCGCCATATGAAGCTAAAACCTGAAGCACCACTTACCGACATTATTCCTATCGCTGTTGATGAAGTTGGCGGACCGACGATATTAGCTACTTTAGCAGTCATTGCGGCTTTATTGCCAATGGCATTTGTCAGTGGCTTAATGGGTCCATACATGAGTCCGATACCGATTAACGCTAGTATGGGTATGCTCATTTCTTTGGCGGTGGCATTTATTATCACGCCTTGGCTATCTCGGTTATGGTTGCGACATAGTCACACACAAGACGCTATGACCAATCGCATCGCACCGCTATTTACGCGTATGTTTACGCCATTCTTAAGTGAGCATGATGGACAGAAAAATAGACGGAAATTGGGCTTGGGTGTGTTGTTATTGATTCTGTTGTCGCTCGCATTACCGGTCGCCCAGTTAGTGGTATTGAAAATGTTGCCATTCGATAATAAGTCTGAGTTTCAGGTCGTGGTCGATATGCCGGCTGGAACGCCGGCTGAAACCACTGCAAGTGTGCTACATAAAATGACAGCTTATTTATCTAATGTGCCAGAAGTTAGTAATTATCAAGCTTATGTTGGCCTTGCAGCACCGATTAACTTTAATGGATTGGTGCGTCAGTATTACTTGCGTAGTGGTGGGGCTGTAGGTGATATTCAGGTAAACCTGGTTGATAAAAACCATAGAAGCGATAAAAGTCACGTTATTGCCGGTCGAGTAAGGCCTGAGTTGCAGAGGATTGCGCATGAAATGGGGGCCAAAGTGAAGGTAGTAGAAGTGCCTCCTGGTCCACCAGTCATTTCTCCATTGGTTGCTGAAATATATGGACCTGACGATGGCACGCGGTTGCAGTTGGCGAGACAAGTTCGACAAGTATTCGATACTACAGCAGGCATTGTAGATAGCGATGACAGCGGAATTGCTGATGCTAAAAAAATAGCCCTGGTGGTTGATAAGAAAAAGGCTGCGTTACTTGGTGTTTCGCAAGCGGCTATTGTCAGCACTTTGCGCACAGGGTTAGCTGGAGAGGATGTGACTTATCTTCATGATGGTACTAAATATCCTGCTGGTACACGCCTAAGATTGCCGGTGTCAGCCCAAGGCGATATTGAGGACCTACTTAAATTGTCTGTAACAACTGCTGGCGGTAAGTTGGTGCCGATACGCGAGTTAGTGAGTATTGAAGAAAGCCTGCGCGAGCAGCCAATTTATCACAAAGACTTATTGCCAGTGAATTATGTTTTGGGTGATATGGCGGGTAAGCTTGATAGCCCACTGTATGGCATGTTTGGCATGCGCAAAGCTGTGAGTCAAATAGCAACACCATCAGGATCAAAGTTAGGGGAATTCTTTATTCAGCAACCGTCTGATAATCAACGTGGCTATGCGATTAAATGGGATGGGGAATGGCAAGTCACTTATGAAACCTTCCGGGATATGGGCGCAGCCTATGCGGTTGGCCTAATTCTAATTTACCTCCTAGTAGTTGCTCAGTTCGGATCGTACCTAACGCCCCTCATTATTATGGCACCGATCCCATTGACTATCATTGGTGTTATGCCTGGCCATGCATTGTTAGGAGCACAATATACGGCCACGTCAATGATTGGAATGATTGCACTCGCTGGCATTATTGTACGTAACTCCATACTACTTGTAGATTTCATTAATTTGGAAGTGGCCTCAGGTAAGCCTTTTAAACAAGCCGTTATTAATTCGGCCATCACTCGCGCTCAGCCAATTGTATTGACTGGCCTGTCGGCGATGTTAGGTGCATTTTTTATACTCGACGATCCAATTTTTAATGGGCTCGCCATTTCGCTGATTTTCGGTATTTTTGTATCAACCTTATTGACGCTGATTATTATTCCACTGCTATATTTCGTGGCTTATCAACATAAATACAATTAAATATATTAGGAGAAATGACATGACTTCTTGGAAACTTGTACGCATATTTGCCGGCTTATTAATACTATTATCCTTAGTATTGGGTGTGGTCGGCAGTCCATTCTATGTTAGCCAGTATTGGTTGCTATTTACGGCGTTTATTGGATTAAATCTTTTTCAAAGTGGACTAACCAATTGGTGTTTGATGGAAAACATATTACGTAAACTTGGCGTACCTAGTGGCTGCTAGTCTGTTGGTTGTAAATGAAAATTCAAAGGCCTACTAATTATGCTTAATCTTAAGCGACTCTCACACGCTTGCTTATTGACACTGACATTAGCTATCACTAGCCAATCAGCCTATGCGCTTAACTTACTAGATGCCTGGCAGGCTGCGCAAAATAAAGACCCCAGCTTTAGTGCTGCGCGCGCAGGTGCTGCGGTAGGTGAGGCTAAAAGCGGACAAGCTAAAGCGCTTAAACTGCCGCAAGTGACCGCTTCAGCTGGCACAGGCATGGTCAATGCATACAATAAAATTGGGAATGCACAGTTTTCCGCTCCTGGTATGGGTGGGCCATACAATAACGCTAGTTTTATCACTCAAACTGATAATGGCGTAGATCTGCATTGGAATATACGTGCTGAACAACCGTTGTATAACGCCGAGCTCGCCACCCAAGCACAGCAATTGAATAAGCAAGCAGAGTTTGCCAATATACAGCTTAGCGCTGAACAGCAGGGGCTGATTTTACGCGTGGCTAAAGCTTACTTTGACGTATTGCTTGCGGAAGACTCTCTGGTGGCGCTTAAGAAGCAACGCCTAGCAGTTAGTCAGGCTTTAGCCGTGGCTAAGGGTAGGTTTGCTGAAGGTGATGTTGCGATTATCGACACACATGAGGCGCAAGCACGTGAAGATGCACTGGTTGCGCAAGTGCTAGAGGTGGAAAGCAATCTTCAATTAGCGCAGGCCGCATTGACTGACTTAACAGGAAATACCGGGGATGTTCTGGCAAGGCTTGCCGATCAAAGTAATTTGCAGCAATTAAATGAAGGAGAGCTGAAGGACTGGTTAGCGTTGGCGCAAAGTAATAGTCCTTATCTGCATATGCAGCAAATTAAGCAGGGTATTGCACATGACGAAATTGATAAATATCGACTTTCGAATTCACCCGTACTAAGTCTCGTTGCACAGGCAGGGGGTGCGGACTTACGTGGTAGTAACAATGACTCAACACTCAGTAATCATGCTGTAAGCGTTGGCGTGCAGTTGACCATGCCATTATTCACTGGTGGTATGAGGAATGCTAAATACGAAGAAGCTGTAG
The DNA here is from genome assembly GCA_903882525.1 of uncultured Pseudomonadota bacterium. Taxonomy (GTDB): domain Bacteria; phylum Pseudomonadota; class Gammaproteobacteria; order Burkholderiales; family Methylophilaceae; genus Methylotenera. The sequence goes on from CAIRXI010000160.1 coordinate 15,431, forward strand.
CTTTAGAACAGCAATCAATGGATGAGACTGAAGTAATCAGGCTGCGTGCCGGCCAGCAAGCACGCACTGAGTGGCTAGGTGTTTCAGTAGGTAAAGGAAAAATTAGAGCAATGGAGCAGGCCTTACATTCTTCTAAAGTGAAGTTGGATGCTACTAAGCTAGGTCGAGAAGTTGGTGACCGTACCATTTTAGATGAACTCAATGCGGAGCAAGAGTTTCATAGTACGCGCACTCAGCTTTTTAGAGCACGTTATCAAATGTTATTGTCCTATCTGAGCTTGGCAGCAACGGCAGGCATATTAGATAAAAAACGTTTGTTGGAAGTGAATGCAGTATTGGTAGTCAAGCAGGCTGAATAATTAAAATTAACAAAATAACTAATCAGTAGATAGGAATGAAAAGATGGCACATATCGTAATAATGGGCGCTGGTATTGGTGGAATGCCTGCGGCTTATGAATTAAAAGCTGAAATTGGCAAAGAACATAAAATTACCGTAGTGAATGCGGTGGATTACTTTCAATTCGTGCCTTCTAATCCATGGTTGGCAGTGGGTTGGAGCAAGCGTGAGAAAATCACTTTTCCGATTCGTCCTTATCTTGAAAAGAAAGGTATCAATTTTATTGCCCAACCGGTAACGCAGATAGATGCTGAAAATAACACCTTGCAATTAGCCAATGGAGATCAGCTTAACTACGACTACTTGGTGATCACTACTGGGCCCAAGTTGTCCTTTGAAGAAGTGCCAGGATCAGGACCTAACGGTGGCCATACCCATTCTATCTGCTCGGTAGATCATGCTGAAAAAACCTGGGAGGCTTATCAAGAGTTTCTTAAAGAGCCTGGCCCTGTAATTATTGGCGCAATGCCAGGTGCAAGTTGCTTTGGTCCTGCCTATGAGTTCACCTTTATCATGAACACGGATTTACGGAAAAAGAAAAAGCGCAACAAAGTGCCGATTACCTATGTGACCAGTGAGCCATATATCGGGCATTTGGGCTTGGGTGGTGTAGGTGACTCCAAAGGAATGTTGGAATCAGAATATCGTCATAATGATATTAAGTGGATTACCAATGCAAAGGTTACTAAAGTCGAAGCAGGTAAGATGTTTGTGACGGAACATGATTTGCACGGAAATGTTGTCAAGGAACATGAATTGCCATTTAAATTCTCGATGATGCTACCAGCGTTTAAAGGCGTAGATCCAGTGGCTGCTGTTGAAGGTTTGTGCAATCCTCGTGGTTTTGTATTGATTGATGAGAATCAGCGTAGCAAAAAATACCGCAATATTTTTGCAGCCGGTGTTTGCGTGGCCATACCACCAGTTGAAGTGACCCCAGTGCCAACCGGAGCGCCTAAAACTGGCTACATGATTGAATCTATGGTTACCGCTATCGTACACAATATTGCAGCTGATTTAGCAGGAAAGGTTGCTGATGCAAAAGCTAGTTGGAATGCAATTTGTATTGCTGATATGGGTGATACGGGTGCTGTTTTTGTGGCGTTACCGCAAATACCTCCGCGCAATACTAATTGGATTAAGAAAGGGAAATGGGTTCACTTGGCTAAGATTGCTTTTGAGAAATACTTTATCTACAAAATGAAACAAGGTAGCTCGGATCCAATCTACGAAAAGCATGTACTTAAGTTAATGGGTATAGAAAAGCTAGATTAAGTAGCCTTTCGTTTTGAAGTTACAATGTACGTAATGAACAAGTAGTCAGGATTACAGAATAAACAGCCTATTCAGAAATGAGTAGGCTTTTTTTGTATCTGAATTTTCTAGATAACCAACTTAACCTCCCGTGATGAATCATCGTAAATCACAGCTATATAAAACAAATCCGATAAATAAGTGCGTAGTCTATTAGACTAAATGGCCTTATGTATTGGCACATAATTAATGTATGTGGAAATTAATAAGAACTATTTAAGTGTTTACTTACTCTGATAAATTGAATTATTTGATTTTTTAATACATAAATTTATTTATTAACTTGATGGAGGTTGTATGTATCACATGATGAATGGAAATTTACCTTATGGGATGAACATTGTTTGCGTACTGATGCTGAGTGGGTTACTGCTTGGAAATATCGCCTTAATTAAGTACATCTTTTTTAGCAAGAAATAACGACTAATTGATAGAGTTGGCCGGTTACTTGATCCAGTATAAAAAAGATTGTTAAAAAGCATGAATATCAAAATTTTTCTTATCTTTTTGGTCTTGCTTACAACATTTTCTGCAAAAGCAAACAGTGCATTACCTGTTCTTAAACAAGGGATTTTATTTAGAGAAGCAAAAGCGTCCTTAATTGAGGATGGATGGATGCCTATTAAAAACTCCAGGATTGAAAAGAGTAGCCTTTATGCTCAAGAGATTTATGAACAAGGAACATTGGAGGTTATAGATTGTATTTCGATGGAGTTAGATGCATGTTGGTTCCGCTATAAAAAGAAGAACCAAATACTGGAAGTTAAGACGATTACTAGACAGTTAAAAATTGATACATTTCATGTTATCAAGGATTGAGTAAATTTTTTTAACCTGAATTCAGACTGATATTTTCTTTAAGCGAACGACTTCAATTTTTAGAAACACCAAAACTCAACAACTGCTTTGAGGCATCTTCAATCATTGGCCTCGAAAAAATTACTTGATGGGATATTGTTGAATTGTCGAATTATTATTTATTGCTTAATATAAATTCAATGTCGTCCGTAATTTGTTGAGAGTGGTTCGAGGTGTCTACGCTTGTGTATATTTTAGATACTTTACCACTAGGGTCAATTAGAAAAGTATAGCGCTTAGCTATCTTCACTATAAAAAAGTTAGTCAAAGCATTGTAATTGCTGGCAACCTTGCCATTAATGTCTGCTAGTAAAGGAAATGGCAAATGATACTTCTGTGTAAATTTATAATGCGATTGAATGCTGTCAACACTAATGCCTACAACACTCACACCTAATTTATTGAACTTAGAAATATCATTTCTAAAGTTGCATGCCTCCTTAGTGCAGCCCGGCGTGTCATCTTTAGGATAAAAGTAAAGCACAAGGTATTTGCCCGCATAGTCATTTAAGGAGTGGGATTTTCCTTGAGCATCATTGAGTGTGAAGCTAGGGGCATCATCGCCAATTTGTAAGTCTAAGTTGGCTGCTGATGCATAATTTCGATAACCAAAAAAAGCCAAAATTAACACTGCAACATAAAGGATTAGTTTTAATGACATGTCTTTAAAGTTACATCTAAAATATTTAAGAAGGAATAAATCATACCTTAACTCTGGTTTAAGTTCTGATTTAATACTGATTGGCTAATAACTCGCTGAGCCACTAAATTTGGTTTAGTTTTTCTGTGAATGCCTGATTTTGGTCGTTAGCTTCTAACTCCAAAGTCTGATTTGAGGCAGATTTATTCACTTATCCCCACAGACTTTTATAGACAGGCGCTTTGATCGGCTTTATTAGTAAATGGGTTCAAAAGAGGACATTGGTGGATATTGACCTTTATACAATACATGATGCTTTGATTGAGCTTGTTTTCAGTAAGGGAACTCTTAGAAGACGGCTACCAGCACCACAGAAAATTACCCGGGATTTTTTTGCGTTAGAGTTTCTGGAAAGAATCAATGTATTACACGGCATCGGAGTTGTGATGGATAATAGCGACCACATCATTTTTTGCAATATTTTCGGAATTATCCTATGGAAATTAAGGTCAACTTTCTCGATAAGCTACGTCTTGAAGCCAAGTTTGATGACTTCACGGTAATTGCCGACCAGTCTATTCGTTATAAAGGCGATGGCTCGGCCCCCGGTCCCTTTGATTACTTTCTTGCTTCATCGGCCTTGTGTGCGGCGTATTTTGTGAAGTTGTACTGCAACACTCGCAACATTCCTACCGAAAACATCCGTCTCTCACAGAATAATATTGTCGATCCGGAAAACCGTTACCAACAGATTTTCAAGATTCAGATCGAATTGCCGGAGGATATCTCTGCCAAAGACCGCCAAGGTATTTTGCGTTCCATCGAACGTTGTACGGTTAAAAAAGTAGTGGAAGCCGGACCGGAGTTTGAGATTGAAGAGGTAGAGAACCTAGATGCCGATGCGCAGGGGTTGTTGACGTTGAAGCCCGCTTCTGACGCCAGTACCTATATTGCGGGCAAGGATCTGCCGCTGGAGCAAACTATTGCTAACATGTCCGGCGTGTTGGCTAGACTGGGTATTAAGATTGAAATCGCTTCGTGGCGCAATATCATTCCCAATGTGTGGTCGTTGCATATCCGTGATACACACTCGCCGATGTGCTTTACTAATGGCAAGGGATCGACGAAGGAAAGTGCCTTGGCGTCGGCCCTGGGCGAGTATATCGAGCGACTGAGTAACAACCATTTCTATGCCGGTTCATTCTGGGGGGAAGACATCGCCAACGCAGCGTTTGTGCATTACCCGAACGAGCGCTGGTTCAAGCCGGGTCGTAAAGATACGCTGCCGACTGAAATTTTGGATGAGTACTGTCTGGAAATTTACAACCCCGATGGCGATTTGCGGGGTTCGCATTTGGTCGACACTAATTCCGGCAATGTGCAGCGCGGCATCTGTTCATTGCCCTATGTGCGCCAGTCGGACGGTGAGGTCATATATTTTCCGTCCAACCTGATTGAAAACCTTTACGTCAGTAATGGCATGAGCGCCGGTAATACGCTGGTCGAAGCGCAGGTGCAATGTCTGTCGGAGATTTTCGAGCGTGCAGTTAAACGTGAAATTCTGGAAGGTGAAATCGCCTTGCCGGATGTGCCGCAGGAAGTGCTGGCAAAATATCCTAGTATTCTGGCCGGCATTCAGGGGCTGGAAGAGCAGGGCTTTCCTGTGTTGGTAAAGGATGCGTCGCTGGGTGGAACCTATCCTGTGATGTGCGTCACTTTGATGAATCCACGGACAGGCGGCGTGTTTGCTTCGTTCGGTGCGGACCCAAGCCTAGAGATTGCGCTGGAACGGAGTTTGACGGAATTACTACAGGGGCGCAGTTTAGAAGGCCTGAACGATTTGCCTCAACCCACTTTTGCAAGTGAAGCAGTGACTGAGCCAAATAACTTTGTTGAACACTTCATTGATTCTAGCGGAATTGTGTCTTGGCGCTTTTTCAGCACAAAATCGGATTACGATTTTGTTGAGTGGGACTTCTCTAGCCAGGGTGAAAACTCCAATGCCGAGGAAGCTGCGACCTTATTTGGCATTCTCGAAACCATGGGCAAAGAAGCTTATGTTGCGGTCTATGACCAGCTAGGCGCCATCGCCTGCCGGATTTTGGTACCAGGCTATTCTGAAGTTTATCCGATAGAAGATCTGATCTGGGATAACACCAACAAAGCGCTGTTGTTCCGCGCTGATATTTTGAACCTGTCTCGCCTAGACGATGCCAGCCTAGAGGCACTGCTTGAGCGTTTAGAGAACAACGAGCTAGATGACTACGGCGACATCTCCACATTAATCGGCATTGAATTTGATGAGAATACGGACTGGGGTCAGCTAACAGTTCTGGAGTTGAAGTTACTGATTCATCTCGCCTTGCAGCAATTTGATGAGGCGCATGAGCTAGTGGGTGCCTTTCTTCAGTATAACGACAACACGGTAGAGCGCGGATTGTTTTATCAGGCCTTGAATGTGGTGCTGGAGGTTTTGCTGGACGACGACTTGGAACTTGACGACTACGAGGTAAACTTCCGTCGGATGTTTGGCAACACTAGGATGGA
>CAIRXI010000161.1 GCA_903882525.1 uncultured Pseudomonadota bacterium
ATAACAGTTTTAATATCTAAGTAATTCAGCGTGTTGGCAACCCGATGAAATAGCACGCGATTATCTGCTGTAATTTGCTGGCCTTTATCATGGTTTCCACTCGCGGTTTGTGGGTAGCCGCAACATAGATATCCTGGCGGTAATACCGTAATAGCACCCACCTCGTACAACATGGCTTGCGTGGCTAAACCAACATTTGAAAATAACCTCTCAGAGCCACATCCAGGAAAGTAAAATACCGCTTCTGAATCTTCGGTCACTTTCTGCGGATTACGAATCACCGGAATCATGCTGTCATCTTCTACACCCAACAATGCGCGTGAAGTTTTAGTCGGCATTGCTTTGGGCATTGGTCGATTAATAAAATGCACCACTTGGGCTTTGATTTCTGGCTTACCCACAGTGGCTGGTGGCCTAATTTTATCCCTAAGTAACCCAAACTTTTTAGCCAAACTATGTGCAAAACTTTGTGCTCGATAACCAATAGTGATCATAAATAAATGTAGAAACTTAATGGTCGCTGGGTCTTTAGCATTTAAAAATGCCATGCCCGCAGCCGTCACTGGGTTAAATCTTTTTTTGCCTTGCTCACGTAAAAAATTACGCATAGAAATAGACACATCACCAAAATCGATATCGACGGGGCATGGATTTAAGCACTTATGACAGACCGTGCAATGGTCAGCGACATCATTAAATTCATCAAAATGCTTGAGTGAAATGCCGCGGCGCGTTTGCTCTTCGTATAAAAACGCTTCAATCAAGAGTGAAGTGGCTAAAATCTTATTACGGGGAGAATACAAAAGATTAGCGCGTGGTACGTGAGTCGTGCACACTGGCTTACATTTACCGCAACGCAAACAATCACTAATAGAGTCAGCAATTTCGCCTACCGCAGACTGCTCCATAATAATAGACTCTTGTTCCAACAAGCCAAAACTTGGCGTATAAGCATTTTCAAGGCCAGAACCCGCCAACAGCTTACCTTTATTAAAGTGCCCATTAGGGTCTACTTTATTTTTGTAAGCAGTAAAATTATCAATCACAGACTGATCCAAGAACTCCATTTTAGTAATGCCAATACCATGCTCACCTGAAATAACGCCATCCAGGCCAGTAGCCAAGGCCATCACACGCGCCACCGCAGCATGAGCGGCTTGCATCATTTCATAGTCATCAGAATTTACTGGGATATTGGTATGTACATTACCGTCACCGGCATGCATATGTAAAGCAATGAAAACTCTGCTCTTCAGTACCTTTTTATGAATCTCGTCGCATCGATCCAATATCTTTTGATATTCACGTCCGGCAAAAATATCTGCCATAGGTCGTTTTAATTCACGTTTCCATGAAATGCGTAAGTCATAGGACTGCACCGCACGGAATATATTTTCGTATTGGCTGAGGGATTCTCCAGCGATGCCTAGCACAGAAACTGGAGCATCTAAACTATTAAGAATCAAACTCCAGCGCTGACGAAGTTCAGCTATCAACTGCAACGCCATCCCCTGCTTGCTTTTGACCATCTCAGCATCAGCATTGCCATCTTCGTCTGTCTGCAAGGGCAGTTCGCCTTGCATAAAGGCTTCCAAGGCATCTACCAGCTTGAGCTTATTATGAATCGACAATTCAATATTGATGCGCTCTATACCGTCTGAGTATTCACCTAGACGCGGCAATGGAATAACTACGTCTTCATTAATCTTAAAGGCATTGGTATGCTTGGCAATGGCCGCGGTACGAGCACGATCCAACCAAAACTTTTTACGTGCTTCTGCAGATACTGCAATAAAACCCTCGCCATCACGTGCATTACATAAACGCACAATATGAGAAGCAGCTTCACCAACTGCATTTTCATCATCGGAAGCAATATCAGCAATCAACACCATTTTAGGACGTTGTTGGCGTGCTGCTTTAGTGGCATAACCTACCGCTTTAATATAGCGCTCATCCATATGCTCTAGCCCAGCCATTAGCACGACAGGGTCTTTTTTTGCGGTAGCGTCTAGGTAATCTTTAATTTCAACAATCGCCGGCACTGCATGTGACACGTTGCCGAAAAACTCCAAGGCCACAGTACGCACATGCTTAGGCATACGATGCAAGATAAAAGTGGCTGAAGTGATTAATCCATCACAACCCTCTTTTTGTATACCTGGTAAGCCTGATAAGAATTTATCTGTAACGTCTTTACCCAAACCTACTTTACGGAAACTAGGCCCAGGAATTTCTAAAACTGTAGGCTCTGACAGTAAGGTTTTCATGTCTTCGGCATAACGACTTACTTTAAAACGTGCCAGTGGTATATCATGAATTTTGCCTAGATTATGGTCTAAGCGCTCTACCTCTAGCCACTCAGCATCTGGCGTCACCATGCGCCATGAGGCTAGATTATCTAACGCCGTACCCCACAGCACAGCTTTTTTACCGCCCGCATTCATGGCGACATTGCCGCCAATACAAGAAGCATCAGCAGAAGTCGGATCACAAGCAAACTCTAAGCCAGCATCACTTGCTGCTTCCATCGCGCGACGCGTGACCACGCCAGCACCGCATTCAATCGTAGCAACCTGTCGAGAGACTCCTGCCAAAGTGCGCATTTGCACGCCGCTATGCTGATCTAGTTTTTCAGTATTAATCACGGCTGACATTGCCGTTAGTGGAATCGCGCCTCCGGTATAACCTGTACCACCACCACGCGGAATAATAGTTAGCCCTAACTCAATACAGGCACGCACCAAGGCGGCAATTTCTTTTTCAGTATCGGGGTTCAAGACCACAAACGGATATTCAACACGCCAGTCCGTAGCGTCAGTCACGTGTGACACGCGTGCCAAACCGTCAAATTGCACATTATCTTTACGTGTAATTTTAGTCAATTTCGACAGCGCTTTTTTGCGCAAACTGGCCACTTGCTTAAAGCCAAACTCAAACTCAGTAACAGCATGGCGTGCCGCCACAACTAGCTTCAATACTTTTTCATTTCCGGCACTACGCTCATCAATCGCATCAATTCTATGATGCAAGGCATCCACTAGTGCTTTGCGGCGTTTAGGATTTTCAAGCAGATCATCTTGCAAATAAGGGTTACGTGTCACTACCCACAAATCACCTAATACTTCAAACAACATACGCGCAGAACGACCCGTTTTACGCTCGCCACGTAGTTCGTTTAAAATACTCCAAATCTCCTCTCCTAAAAACCTAATGACAATTTCACGGTCTGAGAAAGAGGTATAGTTGTAAGGGATTTCGCGCAAGCGCTGTGCTGGCTTGGCTTCTGCATGCAGAATATTGCTAGATAAAGGTGCGTTCATTTAGATTTTGATAAATAGCTTTGCTATTAAAGGTCCGATTATAACATGGTGCCGACGCGCAAATAAGCGTAACAGTTGCATGGTTATTGGCACACCGCTACGTTTCATTAGTCGGAAAAATTAAATTGAAACGAGTTGCCAGCGTTAAAAAATTAATCATCACTGGAAGAAAACGATACACTAGCAATATGAATAATTTATTAAAAAAAACATTATTGTCGCTAATCATCTTAGGCTTATTGACATTCATAGGACTGCAACTAAACAATAAAAACAGTGCCCCCAATGTAGTCTTCACCACTATCGATGGCACTAAAATCCCCATGGATAGCCTTAAAGGCAAAGTAGTCTTAATCAACTTCTGGGCCACCAATTGCACAGTGTGTATTAAAGAAATGCCCCAATTGATCAGCACTTATAATCAGTTTAACAAGCAAGGCTTTGCAATCATTGCAGTGGCTATGCCTGATGACCCACCATCGCAGGTACTTAATTACACCCGACAACAAAAATTGCCATTTCCAGTAATGCATGATGGCTTATCTGAAATCAGCAGTCAATTTGGCGATGTAAATCTAACGCCAACAGCTTTGATTTTCGATCAGCAAGGTCATTTGCTACAACGAACCATAGGTGAACTAGATTTTAAGGCATTACATCAACTACTCAACACTAAGCTTAACAATAAAAAGGATAGCGCCTAATGCTTTGGATTAAGGCTTTTCATATTATATTTGTCACCAGTTGGTTTGCTGGCTTGTTTTATTTGCCAAGGCTATTCGTCAACCATGCCATGGTCAGTGATGCCGCAACTTTAGAACGCCTAAAACTCATGGAATATAAGCTGTATCGCTTTATGTTGCCATTAGCTATTTTAGCGATTAGCTTTGGTTTATGGCTATGGCTAGGGTACGGTTTTACTGGTGGCTGGTTACACGCCAAAGTGCTATTGGTCTTGCTGCTAGTGGTTTATCACCTCTACTGCGGCAAACTCGTGCGCGACTTTAAAGTAGGCAAAAATCTGCATAGCCATGTGTGGTATCGCTGGTTTAATGAGTTGCCAGTTATCGTGCTGTGTTTTATAGTGATCTTAGTTGAAGTAAAACCATTTTAACGCCCGCATAGTTAGATTTCTGGAGTCAATTTTAAGGTAATGGATATTTTAAATTCCACTTGGTTAATTCAAATGCTGTCCAAAGCAAACGCCACACCACAAGGGCGCATGCTAAGTCTCTTTGATATTTTAGATGACTGGCTAAACGCGCCTCAGCTTAACTCAGCCATTGCGCAACAAAACCTATTATCCAATAATGAAGGCAAAACACTCCTGATTGCCTACCTCACCGAACAGGCAATAGCTTGTGGGGCAACTAATCCAGCCATACTCGCTGAGCATTTAGTGCTGATTGCGCGCAATGCAGCCCAGCAATCCATCCATCATCCCAATTGTGGCAGTTTAGCGCATGGCAAGAAAGCAGCTGCTGCGCTAATCTTGGCGCAGACACCGATCGTTTGGTCGCCACTAAGTTTTCTAAATAAACCACGAAACTATGGAATAGCCGCCAGCTTAATCATATTCGTTGGCGCCACTATCCTTCTTTCCCAAACTGCTATACACAAACATCAACATCAGTTCAGCATTGCTAAAATTACTCATCCGCAACCAACAAAGTTGATGACTGCAGACTACAGACCAAAAACCTCATTAACCGCAGATGATGCAGCTGAAATTTATGCCAAGTATGAGCAGATGCGAAATGGCACTTGCCAGTTTCCAGAAGCTATACAAATTCCAGACAAAGATAAAGCGGTTTATTTAGATGACGTGGTAGGCGGTAAACTTCCAAAGGATGTCGGAGATTTAGCAATTGCGAAATTTTACTTAGAAAAAGTTCGCTGCAACTACACGCCTATGCTGATGGCACATTCAAAATAACTTAACTATTGGCGACCAATATATAATTAATTGATTGCAATCAAGCTATACAGATTAGTATAATCAAAACATGTCACCGCTTCGCGAAAAAATACTCAGCACAGCAAGCCACTTATTCCAAACGCAAGGCATCAATTCGACTGGAGTAGACACGATTGTTGCGGCGGCCGGAACCACTAAAATGACCTTGTACAAATACTTTCGTAGCAAAGAGAATTTGATTCTTGAAGTGCTTGAACAAGGCCACCAAGATTTTCAAGCTTGGTTAAGCGAAAAGCTTAATAGCAACACCAATAAACCGAGTGAAAAGTTACAAAAACTATTTGATTTTATTGAAGAATGGGTCACCTCGCCCAACTTTCGTGGCATGGGCTTTATCAAGGCTTCAGCTGAGTTTCCAAGCGAAGCTAGCCCTGTGCACCAACTATCTTCAGAGCAATCACGTCAATTTAAGCAATACATAAGCAGCCTTGCACATGAAGCCAATATTCAAGATGCAGACGGATTGGCGCTGCAACTTTCATTGTTATTTGAAGGCGCGGTGCAGGCCGAACAAATGATACGCGGCTCTGGGGCAATGGCTTATGCAAAAAAAGCCGCCAAAATTTTAATTAACGGTGCTGCCACCCATTAATTAAACCCTGAATTAGACTTGCTTGCATTAGGGATTAGCCACGATAATAGTCGCTTATCCATAAATTTCCACTCCCATGCAAACTCTTATCTGCGGCTCACTCGCTTTTGACACTATTATGGTGTTTCAAGATCAATTCAAAAATCATATTTTGCCAGACAAAATACATGCGCTTAGTGTCGCTTTTTATGTGCCAGAAATGCGTCGTGAATTTGGTGGCACCGCTGGGAATATCGCCTACAATCTACAATTATTGGAAGGCAGCCCCTTGATTATGGCTACCGTAGGTGAAGATTTTGCTAGCTATCATCATTGGTTAAATCAGAACAAGCTTAATGTAAGCCATGTTAAAACCATTCCTAATAGCTTTACTGCTCAAGCTTTCATTACGACTGATATCGATGATAACCAGATCACAGCCTTCCATCCTGGTGCGATGATAGAATCACATCAAAATAGCGTGCTCGATGCCAACAATGTCTCACTGGCAATCATTGCTCCAGACGGACGTGATGGGATGTTTTTACATGCGCGTGAATGTTATGAAGCAAAAATTCCATTCTTATTTGATCCAGGCCAGGGATTGCCAATGTTTAGCGGAGAGGAGCTGTTACAGTTTATTGAAATGGCAGACTACCTCGCGGTCAATGATTATGAGTCACAAATTATTCAAGACAAAACTGGGCTGTCTCTGGCTCAATTAGCACTTAAAGTAAAAGCCCTAATCGTTACACTAGGCGGTTCAGGCTCACATATTTACGCTGAGGATCAACGCTTTGACATTCCATGTGTTAAGGCTGATCAAATAGTAGATCCAACTGGCTGTGGTGATGCTTACCGCGCCGGTTTGGTGTATGGTATTGCGCAAGGCTGGGATTGGCTCACCTGCGGCAGATTAGCTTCAACCATGGGGGCAATTAAAATTGCCAGCCGAGGTGGACAAAATCACTCTCCAAGCCGCGCTGATATTGAAGCTATTTACACACAAGCATTAGTGAACGAAACTGGACTGACTGAACCATCATTGGTTGAAAACAGTCTGATGTAGTTGGGATTAAATATTTCTAAAGGAGATCTAACATGCGAATTATACAAATATTAGTAGCCACACTGTTAACCCTATTATTAGGCGCATGCGCCAGTTCAAATTCAGGCTCGGTCTACAGCCGTGATGATGCCCGTAAAACCCAAACGGTTAGAACCGGTGTCGTCGAAAGTGTACGCCAGGTAAAGCTTGAAGGAACAAAATCGCCCATAGGTACTGTGGCTGGCGCCGCAGTCGGTGGTATTGCTGGTAGTAGCATAGGTGAAGGCAAGGGTAGTAGCATAGGCGCAGTTATCGGTGCTGTAGTAGGCGGTCTAGCCGGTTCTGCTGCAGAAGAAATGATGACGCGTAAGGATGCTTTAGAAATCACGGTGAAACTGGATGGCGGGGGCTTAACTGCAGTAGTGCAAGAAGCCGATGAGCAATTCAAAGCCGGTGATAAAGTCCGTTTAATTGAAAGTGGTGGTAACACGCGCGTTTCACACTAAAATTTAGCACAGCAAAACGCTTCATTTTTTCATGATTCAATAATAGATTGCAATGATGCGAGACTTTCGCGTCGTTGCAATCCATTTCAAATAGAGACTGTCAATAAACCGTCATATTTTATTCACATACTCTTAACCTTCTCTATCTACACTCTCCACATCAAAAAAGGGAGTGATGTCATGGCGAGAAAAAATACTTTACTAGAAAATTCAGCAGAGGCTATCCACACCAATACCGAATTGCAAGCAGTAACGCAAAGAAGACTTTATATCAGCATAGCACGCACACAAGCTGAAATTGAAGAAGCGCAACGCTTACGCTATAAGGTTTTTGCCGAAGAAATGGGCGCCCAACTATCAGGCACCGGCGGTTTGGATATTGATGGATTTGACCAGTTTTGCGACCATCTAATTGTGCGCGACAGTGGCACCCACCAAGTAATCGGTACCTACAGAATTTTAAGCCCAGAAAAAGCCAACGCTGCGGGAGGCTATTATTCTGCTGGTGAATTTGATTTAAGTCGATTAACTCATTTATTTGACCGTACTGTAGAAATTGGCCGCGCCTGCGTACATCAGAACTACCGTAATGGCGGCACCATTACTATGCTATGGGCTGGCCTCGCTAAGTATATGAAAATTCACAATTATGAATACATGATTGGTTGTGGAAGTGTCAGCATGTCCGACGGCGGTCATGCTGCGGCAAGTTTATTTCACAAGTTAAAAGATGAATACCTATCACCCATTGAATATCGCGTATTTGCCCGCAACCCGCTACCTATCGAGGCATTGCGTACAGATATGCAAGTAGCTTGTCCGCCTTTAATTAAAGGTTACTTACGCTTGGGCGCCTATATTTGCGGTGAACCCGCTTGGGATCCCTATTTCAATACTGCAGATATGCTGGTAATGTTACCCTTATCTAGAATGAACCCAAGATATGCTGCACATTTTCTAAAATAGTTTCTTAGGATTTGTAGCATCAATCAATAAAACTTTGAACACTCTCCCTCACAATCCCATTTTGAATGGGATTAAAAGCACCAATAGAATTACGCGCTACTATAGAATCAGCCGCATCTCCACGCACACACTTGCTGGGGTGTTGCTGGTAGCTTTAGTGTTGCCACTTTCTAGCAAAAACATTAAATCGCTTATTATCAAGTGGTGGTGTAAGAGGCTACTTGCCGCCTTTAACATACGCGTTCTTTGTACGGGGAACGTACCACTTAAACATGCGCCTTTTAAAAAAACCATGATTGTGGCTAACCATATTTCTTGGACCGATATTCATGCCCTTAATAGCCTCGTGGCACTGCGCTTTGTTGCAAAAGACGATATTAAAAACTGGCCCGTGTTTGGTTTTCTAATGCGTGGGGCCAACACCCTGTTTATTGAACGTGGCAAAAGGCAGGATGCAGGTCGCATCGTCAATGTTGCTGCTATAAGTTTGATGTCAGGTGACAATCTGTGTTTTTTTCCTGAAGGAACGACTACTGACGGTAGCGAAATAAAACCGTTTAAGAGTAGCTTAATGCAAGCGGCTATAGACTCGAATGCCTCCATACAACCAGTGGCGATAAGATATCCAGGGCTTAATGGCAGCATCAATACCAATATCGCCTACGCAGGCGAAACCACGATGCTCGAATCGATGCAGCAATTATTGCTGCAGAAAAACCCGCTAGTAGAGTTACACTTCTTCTCCCCGATTCAAATTGAAGAACTGACCGAAGATAATAAGGATCGACGCGCATTAACCCTACAAATTCAACAACAGATTCAACAAAAACTGGGCTTATAGGTTTTAATTCAATGTAGGTTTTAATGCTTGATCTAATGGATGGGACTGCACTTGAATAATCTCTTTGGTTTGTAAATTCATAGCGCTTAATTGACCACCCCATAAGCAACCTGTGTCCAAAGCATAGACGTTTTCACGTTGCTGTAGGCCTAACGCTGACCAGTGCCCGAAGATCACAGCCACATCCTGAGTAGCACGTGTCGGCACATCAAACCAAGGCATAAAACCTGCAGGTACGTCTTGCAACTCGCCTTTGAATGTGAATTGCATCTCACCATCAGCGCTACATACCCTTAAGCGCGTCATCGCATTGGTGATAACACGTAACCTATCTGCACCCGTTAAAGTCTCACTCCATCGACTGGGCTCATTGCCATACATACTGACCAGAAAGTCTAAATAATCGGCTCCCTGCAATGCAGCCTCCACCTCGGCAGCATAGCTCAGTGCTTGAGTAACCGTCCATTGTGGTAAGAGGCCTGCATGAACCATAAGGTATGGACCCTGGCTTACAATAAGTGGTTGGTGACGCAACCAATTAAGGAGGAGATCACAGTCATCAGCCTTGAATAATGGATCAAAAGTATCGCCTTTATGTGCACGTACTATGCCATTCGCAACAACGAGCGCATGCAAATCATGATTGCCAAGAACTACTTTCAAGCTTTCTTGGTGTTGATAGCACCAGCGCAACACCTCAAGTGAGCCACTACCACGATTGATTAAATCACCCACAAGCCAAAGCTGATCAAATTTAGGATCGAAATTAATACGCTTAAGTAAAGCTTGAAAGGCGTGATAGCATCCCTGAATATCCCCTACTGCATAAGTCGCCATCAACAAGCTCCCACAACAAAAAAGCCACTCAAAACTTTAAGTGGCTTTCTTAATATCATTTTTATAATGTCCGAAAAACAGATTATTTAAAAGCGGCTCCTCCAGCATTAGCCATATAAACCACTGCATTTGAAACCTCATTGTCAGACAAGCTTGAATTACCACCTTTAGCAGGCATGCTGCGAATACCATTCGTTGCATGACTGATCAAAGTTGCTTGGCCTTGTGCAATGCGAGGTTTCCATGCATCTTTATCACCAATCTTAGGTGCATTCATCAGACCGGCAGCATGACACATAGAACAAACGGCCTTAACGACTTCTTCACCTGTTTTATCAACATGCGGACCTGCATCTGCAACGGCAACAACAACCGTAGCTACTGGTTTAATATTTTCTAAGACTGCTGCAGAAGTATCTGCAACAACTGGAGCTGGTGCTGGCGCCGCGGCTGGACTAGCTGACTTGGCAATTAAGGCAATAATCAACGTGAGGGCTAAGATAGCGCCAGGAATCACCAACATTAATTGCACGAAGGTAGAAGCTTTATATTCAGTATTGTTATCGCTCATTACAGTTCATTCCTATGGTTAATTTTAGTTTTCGCTATTATACCTGTTCATAGCCGCAGGTAAAAGTCCATGAAATCCAGCGCTTTGCTATAATGCTGCTTCACAAGCGCCCGTAGCTCAGCTGGATAGAGTGTTGGTTTCCGAAGCCAAAGGTCCCGCGTTCGAATCGCGGCGGGCGCACCAAATACTTAGTCCTTTAAAACCTAAAGCCGTATTGTAAGCAACAGTTTTTCGCAAGCAAAGCGTTAAGACTAGAAGCGCCAGTAGTGATCTACCAATAACGCGGCAAATAACAATGTTAAGTAAAGTATTGAATACTTGAACGTACTTTTTGCCAAATCATCTGAGTAATTTCTATACAAGCCAATCACGTAAGCCAAAAATACGGCATCCAGAATAAAGGCGGCAAGCAGGTAAATCAAACCACTCATACCCATACCATAAGGCATCAGGGATACTGCAATTAAAATAATGGTGTAGAGCAGAATATGCAATAAGGTAAAAGCCTCACCATGGGTCACTGGCAACATAGGCATGCCGACCTTTGCGTACTCTTCTCGTCTGTATAAAGCTAGCGCCCAAAAATGCGGAGGGGTCCAAGCAAAAATAATTAGAAACATAATGAGCGCCTCTGGTGACACAGTATTGGTCACCGCTGCCCAGCCTAGAATCGGCGGCATGGCACCTGAAGCCCCACCAATCACAATATTCATCGGTGTGGCTGGCTTTAAAAATACAGTATAAATGACGGCATACCCGACAAATGTGCCCAAGGTCAGCCACATGGTGAGTTCATTTACGTAAAAATACAAAATAGCTAAGCCACTACCACCTAACAGGGTAGCAAACACCATGGTTTGTTTTGAAGACACATTGCCTGTAGGAATAGCACGTCCACGGGTACGCGCCATAATCGCATCAATTTTATGTTCAATCAGGCAGTTAAATGCCGCAGCTGCCCCTGATGCAAAGGCAATGCCGACTGTGGTGGCTAACAAAATCTGGAGCGGAACCATTCCAGGCGTGGCTAGAAACATACCTATCATTGCTGTAAAAACAATCAGCGAGGTGACTCTTGGTTTGCACAATGAGAAAAAGCTCTTAAGGCTTAAACCCATGCTGCTCTTAGTTGTGGTTGCTGCAATACTCATAAATCTCTCACACTTTTAATCAATTAGGGCTACGACTTAATAGTTCAGAATAATAGCCATTAGTAACAGGGATAATTATCGATACGTCTTAGTAATTTTAGAGTTCAACACGACTAAAATAATAACTAATAGCCCTGCTGTAAAATTGTGTGCTACGGCCAAAACTAATGGCAGATGCAATACTAGGTTGGCAATACCTAATCCTATTTGGGCGAAAAGCACTGCTAATAGTGCAAATCCTAGTTGTTTTAACTGCCAGTATTTTAATACATTTAAGCCAATAAACCCCAAATAAATCAATGTGATCAGTGCCCCTAGTCTATGCGTCCACTGTATAGCAGTGATAGAAGCTAGGCTTAGTGCACCGCCACTTGAACTTTGTCCTAAATCTCGCACCATATGGAATGCATCTTTGAAATCCATCTCAGGCAACCACAAGCCATGACAGGTTGGAAAGTCAGTGCAAGCGAGTGCGGCATAATTAGTACTAGTCCAACCACCCAAGAAAATCTGCATAAAGATAATCAACAACGCAAAGCGAATTGCAGTTTTCAAGCGCTCTGATTTGACTATACTCGTAGAGGAATTACCCCAATGCCTATGCGCTAACCAAGTCATCATAGCTAATGTTGTCATTCCTCCCAGTAGATGGGCGCTAACGATTACTGGCTTAAGCAACAAGGTTACTGTCCACATACCGAGCATGGCTTGAAACCCTATTAGCAATACTAAGAAAGTAGGCAGCCAGGCAGAAACTTTGATTTCTCGTCTGGCGCGCCAAGCGAGCGTGCCCAGAGCCAACACGATCAAACCTAGCGTACCTGCCAAATAGCGATGTACCATTTCTCGCCAAGCTTTTCCTACAAGAACAGTACTATGTGGGTATATAGTTTGTGCGTTTTGAATGGCTGTTTCACTTTGGGGCACGGTTAAAGTTCCGTAACAACCTGGCCAGTCTGGACAACCCAAGCCAGCATCAGTCAAGCGGACATATGCGCCTAGGACAACAACACATAAGGCCAAAATAACACCGACAAGGACTAGCACTCTGAATAGTCGAAAACTTCTGTTTTGGTATTGCATAGATTGACCCATCTCAGCCTGCCCAAGAGTATCTTAATAATCGAATTAGATCTTTACGCACATCGGCAAGTGGCACTGCGGATTGATAACTCATCATTAAGTGTCCCAGTGGATCTACCAAATACAGGCGATTACTAGCCATGACACTTTCATCTTTAAGCTGAAACTGTTGGGACAAATTGACTGCCTCGGCCACGGGCTGATTAATGATGAATAAGTCCGGAAAGTCATTTTTAATAGCAGTAACATCCTGCATTGAAGTAATTAATACACGCTGTGCACGTGGCATATCTTTATATAAGGACACATGCAATTGACGCATATCATGAAGCCTATCTAAGCATATTTTCTGGCAGTCAGCTGTTACATAGACAATACTCCAACGCTCTTTCCAAAAAAGCGGCATAAGCAATTTAGCATCATTAGTTTTGAGCTCTGTGGATTGACTTAATAAACGAGGTGGCGTGACCAACTCTCCTAAACTACCACCGTTTGGCTTCCAATTTAGCTGATACATCATGACCACCACAATAATGGGCACTATAAAAAATATAAGCATGTACACAAATACCATACGCCCTTTTCTTTGCATTTCTTGCTCTGATATATGAATGTCGTTTTGCATCTTGTACTCTTTCAATAAAGTGATATCTGTTATTAAAAACAACTTATATTAAAAATCTAAATTACTTCTTTAGGCTTAACTATTATTACGCTCATATAGAGATAGATAAGTAAAGTTGCTAAAGCAAATCCGAACCATTGGTAGGCATACCCGATATGAGTTGCGATTCTTTCTGCCGGCACTTGCCAGTTACGAACAAAACCGCCCGCATCACTATTTTTATCTAACTTTATGGCCATAGGTGACACTTCAAAGGGGGCAGTACGCCTGTAGAGCTCCATATCCATATGCTGCCAAACTGTTGCTATTGAAGACTTCTTGTTAGCCGGCTCTTTATTTTCTAGCGTAAAAATCTTTTTACTTGGCACCCAAACTTGACCAGTCAAAGTTTGCTGCGATGTAGGCGTAGTAAATTGGGGCAATTCTGTATGGGTATCTTTACCTAGAATCCAACCGCGATTAACGAGCACATACTGTGAAGTTTGATTGATTTTTAGTGGCGTAATAACATTAAAACCGACACGATTCCCTTCCACCTGATTATCTAAAAGGAACTGATACTTTGGTGCATAAACGCCTGTTACCTTTATTTTTTTATAATTCCAAGCCTCAACATCTATCACTTGCAATGGGAAATCGAGTGCAGCCCCAACCTCAGCCTGATTATAAGCAGCTTGTATCGAAAGTTTTAGCTGCGCTTTATTGTATTGCCATAGCCCAAATTTAATAAAAAGTGGAATGCAGACTATCGTCAGTATGGTTCCGAGTATTGTAGGCTTGAAACTAAAGCGGTACTTTCTAAATTGAGTGATGTTCATAATTGCAATTGTTTAATACTCGTCTCATAATGCACATTCAAAATACAAATTGGACAGCATCATGTTAATAAAGGTCATCATAGTTTTAACTTTAATTGTAATTGTAGGCAGTTTATTTTCTGCTTTATTCTTTTTAGTTAAAGATAAAAGCGGTGCTGAAAGAACCGTTAAAGCACTGACAATAAGAATTGGGCTTTCAATCTCACTCTTTATACTATTAATGCTCGGCTATTATTTTGGCATAATTGGTCACACACATATATAAGCAGATTTAATAATTTGAGCTGATCGTTATTTGTGCTTATAAAATAAAAAGGGCGATGCTAATGCATCGCCCTTTTTATTAACTTACATTAGAGCCAATAAACAAAGATGAAAAGGCCTAACCAGACAACATCCACAAAGTGCCAATACCAAGCCACACCTTCAAAACCAAAGTGATGCTCAGGCGTAAAATGCCCCTTCATGCAACGAATTAGAATAACAATCAACATAATTGTACCTAAGGTCACATGGAAGCCATGGAAACCAGTCAACATAAAGAAAGTCGCGCCATAAGCACCACTACCTAAAGTCAAACCCATTTCAGTATATGCTTCATGATATTCAAATGACTGACAAACTAAAAAGGCAATACCGAGAAGTACAGTCAGCAACATCCCTGCAATCAATTGATTGCGATTATTTTTAATTAATGCCCAGTGCGCCCAAGTAATGGTGGCGCCAGAAGTTAATAAGAGCATCGTATTAATTGCCGGCAAACCCCAAGCACCCATAGGCTCTAATTTTCCTGGGTGATATTCAACTCCAAGCACCGTTCCGCCAGGACCTGCTGAAGGCCATGCGCCTAGAAAATCTTTATAAGGCGTAAACAATGGATCAAAACCTGCTAAGTCTGGCACAGATAATATTCTCATATAGAATAACGCACCAAAAAAAGCTGCGAAGAAAGCTATTTCTGAGCAGATAAATACGATCATACCGATACGGAAAGACTTATCTTCCCAATGCTTAAATTGGCCGGTAATGCTCTCCGTAATAATCGTGCCCATCCACTTAAACACCATGCCGATGATAATCGCGGCGCCTATGTACATCATCCATTTACCTGGGGCTTGGAGATAAGCTAAGTCCTTACTTTTATCGGTCGCAACCGTAAAAATAAAACCTGAGGCTAGCGTTAGCAAGCCCGCAGATATAACCGCCGGATATACACTACCGTGAGGTACGTAATAATGATTGTTTGAATGTGTCGCCATGCATTGACTCCCGTGCATTTTTTATAATTCTATTAAATTTGCAATGGCTAATTACCGCCATTACCTCGCCTTAAACAACTATCTTTTTTTGCAACATAAAACTACTTATCTAGCTTAACTGCCGGAAAAAATGCATATGACAATGTCATCTCAGAAACATCTTTAGGCAATTCAGGACTTACATAAAACCGTAAAGGCATTTCCTTCTCTTCGCCAGGCTTTAATGACTGTCTGACAAAACAAAAACACTCAATTTTCTTAAGATTAGAGGCTGCAATACCAGGCGTGACACTTGGCACAGCTTGCCCAGCTACAACTTCATTTGTCGTATTTTTCGCAACGAAAATTACAGTTTCTATTTGCCCTGGATGCAATCTAACACTTGATTGCTTAGGATAAAAATTCCAGCCCAATCCTGGCATAACATTTGTTGTAAATTGAACATCTACCCAGCGAGTATTATCAACTTTTGTATTCCCTGACTCAGCCGCTGTAGTATTGGTTTTTCCGTTCAAACCGGATATGGTGCATAAAACGTTATATAAAGGAACCAATGCAAAAGCGAACAAGATGGCACCAATAACTAACCATATTAACTTACGTACTAGCTTCTTATTCTTTACGTCTAGTTGCTGCTTGGCTGTAGGCGCTTTACCTTCGTCTAATGATGCCATATTGTAAACATCGATACGACATACCAAATTAAAGCAACGCCACCTAATATATATGCAATTTTCTTGCTACTGCCTTTTGCACCCGTTTCTTTATTGTCCATATTTTTCCAAACAAAACCCAGCCTAACCTTGCTTAAAAGTAAGGCCGGTTTTTATATTCTATTTAACCGTCGGTTGTTCTGTGAAGCTATGGTATGGCGGTGGTGATGGTAGTGTCCATTCCAAACCCTTTGCACCTTCCCACACTTGATCAGTCGCTTTTTTACCACCTCTAGCGCAACTGACAATGTTATAAACAAATAACAATTGTGAGAAACCAAGTACAAAGGCTGCAATTGATGAAATCATATTGAATTCAGCGAACTGCAAAGCGTAGTCAGGAATACGACGTGGCATCCCAGCCAGACCTAAGAAGAATTGAGGAATAAAGGTTAAGTTGAATGATATAGCAGTCAACCAGAAATGTAATTTACCTAATTTCTCACTATACATATGACCAGTCATTTTAGGTAACCAGTAATACGTGCCGGCCATGATACCCATGATGCCACCAGCAAACAGTGTGTAATGAAAATGCGCCACTACAAAATAACTATTGTGGTATTGCGCATCTGCAGCAACGTCAGCTAGCACTAAACCAGTTAACCCACCGATACCGAACAAGATAATCCAGCCCACTGCAAATAGCATTGGTGTTTCAAAGCTCATAGAGCCTTTCCACATAGTTTTGATCCAGCAAAAGAACAGTACTGCTAAAGGCAGGGAAATTGCCATTGTGCTATACATAAAGTACAGCAATGCTGGTACTGGCATACCTGCTGTGAAGAAGTGATGTGCCCATACAACAACAGCTAAAGCACCAATTGCCCACAATGAGTAAACTTGCGCTTTGTAGCCGTACATCGGCTTACGTGAGAATGTTTCAAGAATTTGTGGAATGAAACCCCATACTGGTAGCAACAAAATATAAACTTCCGGGTGACCAAAGAACCAAAATAAATGCTGGAACATAATTGGGTCGCCACCGCCAGCTGCATCAAAGAAGTGTGTGCCAAAATGACGATCTGTTAATAACATAGTTACCGCACCAGCTAATACTGGAATAGTAGCGATTAGTAAGAATGCAGTAATTAACCAACCCCATGCAAACATAGGCATTTTCATTAACGTCATGCCAGGTGCGCGCATATTGAATAAAGTCACAATAATGTTGATAGAACCCAACACTGATGAGATACCCAGTAAATGCACTGCAAAAATAGCAAAGTCAACACCAATGCCGCCTTGCACTGACAATGGTGGGTAGAAAGTCCAACCCGTAGCTAAGGCACCATCACCAATACCGAATAACGCTAACGTGAACGGTAAAGTTAAAAGAATGGCTGAAGGGGGCAGTAACCAGAAACCCCAGTTATTCAAACGTGGTAAAGCCATATCTGGAGCACCAATTTGCAGTGGAATCATCCAGTTAGCAAAACCAGTAGCTGCCGGCATTAATGCTGCAAAAATCATCACCAGCGCATGTACGCCAATCAACTGATTAAAAAACTCCGGATTTAATAGCTGCAATCCCGGCTGAAATAATTCAGCACGAATCGCTAAAATCATGCTGCCGCCCACAAAAAACATGATCAGCGAAAAAGTTAGGTACATCGTACCAATGTCTTTATGGTTAGTCGTTGTTAGCCAACGCATAATTCCCGCAGGATGATCATGATGCTCTTCATGATGTGCTACCGTTGTTGTACTCACTGCCTTCTCCTAATTACGCAAACAAAATAATTACTATCTATTAAACATTGCCATCGAACAATGCAACCTTGGCATTTATGAAACTATCGCTTACTGGCGTGCCGCCTTAACTTGTGCTGGTTGCAATACATCGCCAACACTATTACCTAAAGCATTACGCTCGTAAGTAATAACCGCTGCAATTTCAGTGTCATTTAGTAACGCTTTCCATGAAGGCATTACACGCACTCCGTTTAGGACACGATCTAAATGACTATCTTTAAGGTATTTCCCGTCAGCACCAAAAATTGGACCGTTAGCAATTTTACTTCCAGTTAGTGCAGGGAATGCAGGCGGTAAACCAGCGCCAGATACTTGATGACATACTGCACAGTTTTTCTCGTAGACGCCCTTACCCGTTGCTACTAGGTCTTCTTTTGTCCACTCTTTATCTGCACCTGCTGAGGCTTTGGACAACTCTTCTTTCTTAGCTGCAACCCAAACTTTAAATTCCTCCATAGGAACTGCATCAACCACAATAGGCATATAACCATGGCCCTTACCGCACAATTCTTTACATTGACCACGATAGGTTCCGGCCCTATCCACTTGCACCCAAGTTTCACGTAGGAAGCCAGGCACAGCAACGCGTGAAGAACCAAATTGTGGCACCCACCAGTTATGTAATACATCCGTTGCAGTCATTAGTACTCGTACTTTTTCACCCACTGGCAGCACTAAACGATTATCAACTTCAAGCAAGTAGTCGGCATCTTTTACGCCCTGAAAACCTTTTTCTGTTTGTTCTTTTGGTGTTGATAAATTACTGACGAATTTAATGCCTTTAGCATCGCCATCCATATACTCATACTGCCAACGCCATTGCGAACCAGTAATCTTAATCACCATAGTGGCTTTATCTCTCGTATCTTCCATCATAATTACACTGTGATAGGCGGGTATACCCATAATCACAAAGTCAATCAATAAAAGTATTGCGAAAGGGATCAGTGTCCAAAAAATCTCTACTGCAGTGGAAGGTGCTTTATCTGCAACTGGTTTGTATGATTTGCTTTTTCTATGGGCAAATATTGAATAAATCATGATCGCTAGAACGACAATGAAAATAATCCCTGTAATCGTCATAAATTTATTATGCACATGCAACGTATCCAACGCCATCGGGGTCGCAGGTAAAGGGAAATTCCAAGAGTAATCTGCATACGCATTAAGCGAAGCGAGCATTGCTAAAACGCCTAAGCCAATTTTTCTAAAACCTTGCATAACACTTGCTCCAAAACTAATTAATAAATATTTCTTAATTTTTCTCTGAGCTCACGCGCAAACATTGTGCGTTGCCCATCATTTATAAAATACTTGCCAAACTCAACTTCTTTACCATGAGAACTAATGAATAGCCCTCTTTTACTACTTTTACCTTTACCCTGCATGACGTCACGCACACTTATTTGTGCCCAATAGCGCTGAAATATCGCCATCGTAAAATCTTTATCATTCTTTTTCTCTACGATGACATCATCACCAACTATCGTAATGCTTTCATAATCATCTGAATGCAGATACACGCTATAAAAAGCGTAAGCCAATGCCAAGATTTCGATACCTGCGAATGGCAATACCAGCCAAGCGCCAATAAGCGCGAAACCAACAGAAACCGCTAAAACAATCACAAACAATGCCATCACCACCTTCACGCTACCCTCAGGTGAAAGCGAGTTGTTCGGCCTTAAAATTATTTTATTAACGTGATCTAATGCTTCCACACATTACCTTTGGGTTAACAAATTTAAACTTAACATGTGCTTGGTATCTGATGCGACATTTTGCCGCATCAGAAAAATAACACAGAACCGAGCTTCACTCAAGCTGATTGTTACAATTTTGTAACAATCAGCTTAAATATGAGTGCGATTAATGGCCGTAGTTCCATTCACTTTAAGTGAGGGTTAAGCTAACTGTTCACCATACGCATCAATATTCGTAATTCGCATGTTTTGATCTGTTAAAACTTAATATCGCTAACAAACTTAGAACTCATCAGATATAGAAAATGTAACCCGTAAAAAATCTAAATAATTAAATGTCTACCTTGTTAAAAACCATAAAATAAATCGCATTGCAGATAAAAATGGCAAAAAAAATGACCTACTTTTACGTAAGTCATTGATTTTATTGGTGCCGGGAGGGGGAATCGAACCCCCACGCTGTTGCCAGCGCGGGATTTTGAGTCCCGTGCGTCTACCAATTCCGCCATCCCGGCTTTTGGAATATACATTGTCTGTATAATTGCAATACCGCCATTATAGCAAGCTCTTAGACTTATGCGAACACAAGATTTCGATTTTTATTTACCCACACAATTAATTGCACAACACCCAACCTCAGATAGAGCGGCTAGCCGCATGCTGCATCTTAATAGTTTAGATGGCAGTTTAAAGGATGAAGCGTTTCTTGATTTACCCAATTTTCTTCACCCAGGTGACCTAGTGGTATTTAATGACACCCGAGTGATTAAAGCTAGGCTGTTTGGTCAAAAACATAGTGGTGGAAATGTTGAAGTTCTTATAGAAAGAGTCATCGACAAACGTACTGCTTACGCTCATATTCGCGCCTCACGCGCGCCAAAAGTAGGCAGCCAACTGAGATTGTCGGATGCGTTTGATGTTGAAGTTACCGCACGCCATGATGACTTATATGAGCTACTTTTCTTAAGTGAATCGTCGGTATTCGATTTACTTGAGCAATACGGGGCATTGCCTTTACCACCTTACATCACACATGAGGCCACCAGCAATGATGAGGAGCGCTACCAAACGGTATTTAGTAAAAATTTGGGGGCTGTAGCCGCCCCGACTGCAGGTCTACATTTTAATGAACTAATATTAAACCGTTTAAAAGATAGAGGTATCGCTGTTGCGTACGTCACTCTTCATGTGGGCGCAGGCACTTTTCAGCCCGTACGTGTAGACAATATTAATGAACATAAGATGCACAGTGAACTTTACAACATCCCGCAAATTACGATTGATATGATTGCGGCAACCAAAGCTCATGGCGGCAAAGTTACGGCTATCGGAACCACGGCTCTTCGCGCGCTTGAAAGCGCCGCACAGCACGGGGCATTAAAAGCAGGACCAAATGAAACTAGCATTTTCATTACGCCTGGCTATCATTTTAATGTCGTGGATCGTTTATTTACAAACTTTCATCTACCTAAAAGTACGCTACTCATGCTAGTGTCTGCCTTTGCTGGCACAAACAACATTAAACGCGCCTACGAGCATGCCATTGAACGGCAATATCGGTTTTTTAGTTATGGTGATGCTATGCTCATAGAAAAACAACAATCCCAATGAACGTAGTTGAACTAACCGTCTCAATGTTTTGACTAATTGAAGCATTATTAAAAATGTCCCCAAGAAAGAGATTTATGACAATCCCAAAAATTTTATGCTCTATAGTATTAGTTTCAGCGCTCCAACCGGCATATGCAGCAATTGTTGCCGACGCTGAAATTGGCATTAAAATTCCGCTAGCCAAGAAACCTAGCACGCGTCCGATGACTGTCGCTTACATTCCAGGTTTCAAGCGTTATTACATTGCCGATGGTGGGTTAGCGCCTATGGCCACAGAGTTTGAGTCAGCGACCTCTAAATCACTTATTCATACCTATGACGACTTAGGTCAATATTTGAGTTCGGCAAAACCGGGGTATGACAATCGCTCAATTTATTACAACACAAACAGTAGAAAACTTGAAACCATCACCTACAACGTTTCTAGCGATGTTGGTTTTTCTCCAAACACTGGGATCTATTCCTTAGATTTAGCAGAAAACGGCGAGCTCAAAGATACGTCGAATGAGGTTGTGCAGTTTAATCCTGCATTTGGCGATGCCGCTACAATGCCAAGTTATAGTGCAGAAACCAATCAATATTACGCCAAACAAGAACACAGTAATAAAGTATGGGTAGTCGATTTAAAGTCCCGAGAAAAAGTGCGAGAAATTGCTTTAGACTTTGTAGCTGCAGGTGTTGCACACGATGATGTGAGCGACCACTTTGTGGCTTCCAGTGGGATTAAAGGCGAGGAACTTGTATTACTTGATGTAGACCACAAAGCAGTACTAATATTTGATTTGAATGGCCATTATGTGGGCAAGAGTGAATTACCTAAAGACATGAAACTACGTTCGCAAAATCACTTTAATGGAACGGGCTATAGCAATAATATGTTATTTGTATACCATGAGCCTGAAGGTGAGTTTGGTACCTACTATGGATTTAAAGTATTGAAAGCCAATTAATTTAATTATCTAAAAATTAGCAATAAAAAAACCGCCTTGTGGGCGGTTTTTTTATTGCTTAAAAGATTCTAAATATTAGAATTACTTGCCTAGTATGCCTGCTAACTTGCCTGAAAGCATACCGAAAATAGCACCTAATACCACTGAAAGTGAAACCAACAGCACTGGATTGCTTAAATCTGTTGCAGTTACACTACCAGCACCAGTTGTTTGCAATGCGTAGCCAGCCGTAGCGGCATAGCCATATACATTTGCTGGTACTACTGACAATAGATTTTGTCCTGCCACGATCACTAAGAAGAACACTGTTACAGCAATGTAAACTGCTGGACCTGCTGCACCGGCTAAACCTAATGGATTTGCACCCACTAAAGCTAAAGCAACACCAGCCAATACCGCACCGTAAACCATACCAGCGATAGTTTTTTGCAATGCAGCGTTATCACCGCCTGTATGGAAATAACTACCCCAAGCGATAAACCCAGCCCAAACCAACACTGATCCTGCAAGTGGCCCTAAAGCCAAGAATGCCCATACTCCACCTAAAATAGCGATACTTAATGCTAATGCAGTTAATTTCGACATACTTAATCTCCTAATTATTATAATTGAGTAGCAAGGTACTTCGAACAGCAGTGTGATATGTCGGGGGGGGGTTAATAATGTTTTGTGACACCCAAGCACATAACGCTAGGGGCATACTGAATGATTTTTACAAAAATGTAAACTTTTTTGTAAAAGTTTGTAACAGCTCTTATAACTTATGTACTGCAAAAGTGGCAGAAAGGCCTGTGGATAGGCACTTTCCGGCACATGTATTTATTTTTTTGAATTAAGTCCAGCCTTTACACTAGGCTCAAAATAGCAAATTTTGGTACTGGAATGAGTCTAAAAACAAAAAAATAAAACATAATTCTAGTAATTTCAAGCTTAGGGATTAGGCTCTCATCCCTAAGATTAAAGCAATATGACTAAGCTAATCCCTGCATAAATTCAACCACATTACTCAGGGAAATTGACTCTGCATCCGCTGAAGTGCGGGCTTTATACTCAACTAAGCCCTCAGCTAACCCACGCTCTCCGATGACCAACCGATGTGGAATACCCATTAAATCGGCCTCGGCAAACATCACGCCTGGACGCTCGCCACGATCATCTAACAACACATCAACTCCTGCGGCCAATAATGCATCATGCAGATTATTTGCTGCCAGCTTAACCTCAGCCGATTTATCATAACCGATGGCACAAATAGCCACTGAAAATGGCGCCATGCTCGCTGGGAAAATAATGCCTCGATCATCGTTGCCCTGCTCAATTGCTGCGCCGACAATACGTGAAACCCCAATGCCGTAACAGCCCATTTCCATTACTTGCGTTAGCCCATTTTCATCCAAATAAGTGGCATTCATTGCTTCCGAATATTTGCTACGCAATTGGAAAATATGACCCACTTCAATACCACGGCACAACGACAATTTACCTTTTCCATCTGGGCTCATATCGCCTTCAATTACATTCCGTATGTCAGCAACTAGCATTGGCTCAGGTAAATCACGGCCAAAATTTACGCCGCTTAAATGATATTTAGGCTTATTGGCACCACATACAAAATCGCTCATTAGCGCAACGGTTTTATCCGCAATTACTTTCACCTGTGCAGCGACTCCAACTGGCCCGATAAACCCTGGTGGGCAGAGTAAATTCGTGCGGATTTCCTCTTCAGTTGCCAACCTAAATTCAGAAAAACCAGACAGTTTAGCCAGTTTTACTTCATTTAAATTATGGTCGCCACGTAATAAAGCTAAATAAAACTGGCCTTCACCTTCAATACCATTCGCTATTAATGCAATCGCTTTTACCGTTTGCTCAATGCTGATATTAAGTAACTTAGCAACATCAGCACAAGTGGTTTGCTTAGGGGTATCTACCTCTTGCATTGGAACATTTGCATTAGCGCGAATATTACTCGGTGGTAATGCCTCAGCCAGCTCCACATTAGCCGCATAATCAGAGGTTTCACAATAAGCCAAACCGTCTTCACCCGAATCCGCTAGCACATGAAATTCATGCGAACCATCACCACCAATAGCACCACTATCAGCCTTAACTGCCCTGAACTTAAGGCCTAAGCGGGTAAAAACATTGCTGTAAGACTGATACATGGTTTGATAGGTTTGCTCTAGCGAAGCAAAATCAGTATGAAAAGAATAGGCATCTTTCATCATAAATTCGCGCGCACGCATCACACCAAAACGAGGGCGAATCTCATCTCTAAACTTGGTTTGAATTTGATAAAAATTGAGTGGTAGTTGTTTATAGCTTCGGATTTCTGAACGTGCAATATCTGTAATCACTTCTTCATGGGTAGGGCCAAAACAGAATTCACGACTGTGTCTATCGGTAATTTTAAGCATTTGTGGACCAAATACAGCCCAACGACCCGTCTCTTCCCACAACTCTCTAGGCTGAACAGCAGGCATTAACAGCTCCAACGCACCAGCTTTATTCATTTCATCGCGCACAATCGCTTCCACTTTGCGCATTACGCGTAAACCTAATGGCATCCAGCTATAAAGACCTGATCCCAAACGCTTTATTAGCCCTGCACGCACCATAAGAATATGGCTTTGCAATTCAGCATCGTTAGGAGCTTCTTTTTGTGTATTAAAGAAAAATTGTGAGGCGCGCATAGTAGTATCAAATCAAGGCTAAAACGGCAATTTTACAGAGTATCCATGCCTATGTCGCGTGTTTTACACCTAAAGGGTAATTTGATCTAGCCGGTTCTAGGAATCTTTTTGCATCATGCAGAGTACGATATTAACTATAGGCTTTGTAGCGTTTGTCTTGCTAGGCACAAATCATCCCAAACTTTTGCCTTGTCTTGCCAGTTCTGAAGCAGATGCGTCAAATCATAGGTGGCGACCAGCGCCATTCCCGCGCTGGCATGAATAACGCCACGCAAATCGCTTAAGGGCTGGCTTGTCTGCAATAAATGTTGTGCAATACTTTCACCCAAAGCCATAACAAGTTTCGGGTGAAAATCCCGAGCTTCTTCAAGGCTTTTAATTGGTGCCGCCGCCACTTTAATCCCCATTGCCATGAATATATTTCGCAAGAGTAGCGCCTCATCGGCTCCCACACTTGCAGTAAGCGCAAATAAGTAATCGTCATCTTCACTGCGTAAATACTGCCAAACTGGAACATCTATAGCGGGCAAGGCTATCGATTCAGCGGTTGGTGTATGCACAAGTTCAACAGGTAAGTCGCTAACAGGCAGTTCCAATAAAGTCGGCACTGGGTTGCGCAAGGACCATAGCGGCATCAGCTCTAGCTCGCGTAATATATCTTCACGCGTAATCATGGCTTTAATCTCCCTCTAACGTTCAAGCTCATAGTGCCAACCCCATTAAAATCGCATCCTCACGACCGTTCGTTGCTGGGTAATAGTTGCGACGCACCGCCATTTCATTAAAACCCATATTCTCATACAGCGCCAAGGCAGAAACATTACTGGCACGTACTTCTAAAAACATATTAACAGCCTGATATTTTTTAGAAATTGCCAGCATATGCTCTAATAAATATCGCCCTAAGCCTTGCTTTTGATAAGTCTTCGCAATACTTAAATTAAGCAAATGCGCTTCATCAAGCACGATCATCAACAAGGCATAGCCAATGATTTTATTGTCTTGTGCTAATACCCATGCACTATGTCCAACGTTTAATGAATCACTGAAATTTCCACGCGTCCAAGGATGAGAGTATATAAGTGGCTCAATCGCCATCACTGTATCCAAATCCTCGATCTGCATAGGCCTCAACTGAAATTCGGCAAACGACTTGTTTGAAACCACACTCATAAACGCAACCCTAGCTCACGCTCAGCAGTTTTAAGCGCAACTCGATTGCGTATGTAAATCGGCAGTGCCGCACTTACTGGCAATGCCTCGCCACTAGCAAATCTTGGTAGCGCCAAACGCAATATCGCACTCGCTGTTGGCAATAAAGCGCCTTCTACGCCCTGCAATTGTTCGCTGTACATTGCGTTTAATTGCAACGCGTAGGAGTGCCAACCACTTCCGGCCCCTACCCAATCTGCACCCTGCAGAACAGGCACGGCTTCAGGTTTATATAACCCTGGTGCTATAACAGCATGCCATTGCATTTCAATTTTCTCATACGCGGCGTGGTAAACCTCACCCATACGTGCATCTAAGCAGGCAATCACTTTACGAGCGCCGCTCTCCTCGGCTAGGGCCAACAAGGTGCATACCCCGGCCACTGGTAAATTCGCGCCAAATCCTAGTCCTTGGGCCACACCGGCCGCAATGCGCACGCCGGTAAAAGATCCTGGACCCGCACCAAAAGCCAACCCATCTAAATCAGCCAACTGTAAATTAGCAGCACTTAGCAATGCTTGAATCTGTGGCAAAATTAGCTGCGAATGCGTTTGCCCCGCGTTGACTTCAAAAGTCAACGTTTTGCCACCCACCATTAAGGCGAGTGACAGGTGTTCGGTAGAAGTATCTAGGGCTAATAAATTCATGGTTGCTTGTTAATTAGATTCAGACGCTATTTTGCCACGCATCTGCTTAATATGGCCACGCTGCATTTTAGTTTCTAATCGCCGTTTTTGTGAGCCACGGGTAGGACGCGTGGCATAACGGGGCGATTGAATCTGGTTTGCTGCATTAATAATTTCATGTAAACGTTTAATCGCATCTTTCTTATTTGCTTCTTGGGTGCGATATTGCTGCGCTTTTAATACCAACACACCTTCGTCGGTAATGCGACTATCTCTCAACTGCATCACACGCTGTTTGAGCCAATCGCTTAATGAAGACGAAGGAATGTCAAAGCGAAGATGGATCGCCGATGACACTTTATTTACATTCTGCCCGCCTGCACCCTGTGCGCGGATAGCGGTAAGTTCATATTCAGCTTCAGGGATAATAATCATATTCTTGATTAAGTTTGAATCAGTTTTTATGAGAAAAATTCTTGCACATCAGCCAACACTCGAGTCCTTTTAAATGGCGGCAAACTTTGCCATATCTTTTTGCCATAAGACTTAGTAATCAAGCGAGGGTCACAAATCACCAGCACGCCTCGGTCGCTTTCATCTCGAATCAGGCGCCCTGCACCTTGCTTTAAGGTAATCACCGAATAAGGTAACTGATATTCCATAAAAGCATTTTTGCCTTCTGCATTTAATTTATCTACCCGCGCGGACAGCACTGGATCATCAGGTGGTGCAAAAGGAAGCTTATCAATAATCACCACACTCAACGCTTCTCCGCGTACATCAACGCCTTCCCAGAAGCTTTGAGAGCCTACTAATACCGCATTGCCTAATTGGCGAAAACGATCTAACAACTCGGTCCTTGAGCTCTCGCCTTGCAATAATAATGGACTTTCTATGCCATTCTCAGCAAAAGCCTCTTTTAACAAAGCGTGAATTTCTCGCATCGCCCGCAGGCTGGTTGATAACACAAAAGCGCGGCCACCACTGGCCTGCAACACTGGAAGCGCCACTGCCGCCACACTAGCGCTGTAACTTGGGTTATTGGGATCGGGCATATCAGGTGGTACGTAGAGCAATGCTTGCTCCTGATAGTTAAACGGGCTTTCCCAAAAGCCAGTCTTAGCGTCCTGCAAACCCATTTGCCCGATATAGTGGCTAAAATCACTCTTGACCGCTAAGGTCGCTGAAGTAAATATCCATGCTCTCGGTTGCGCATTGAGCTGCTTACCAAAGCCTTCTGCCACGCTTAAGGGCGTAGCGTGCAATTGTACCGAATGCGTAAAAACCTCTACCCAGCGCACTAGATTATTATTTTCTGCTGTGTGCCAGCGGCTAAATAAATCATATAAAGCCATGCTACGTTGCCAGCATTTTTCCAGCAAAGGATCTCTTGCGGCTTGGGTTTCTAGCACAACAGACAAAGCTTTGAGTTGGCTTTGCATGTGTGTATATGCCTCAGAAAAACCTTTAAGTACAAGCGCTTTTTGCACTGGCATCCGCGTACTTTCGTATGCAAACACCAACCTAAAATCCTTAACGGATTTTTCTAATAGTGGGATCACTTTTCCCAACTCTACACAGTCTTTAGCAAGGGTTAAATGCGCAGCCATGCAATCTTGTGCCAATTCATGCAATTGACCAGTAGAAACATCCTCGCCAAAAAATAGACCAGCCACTTCTGGCAATTGATGCGCTTCATCAAAAATAACCGTGTTTGCACTAGGCAATAGCTCTGCCACACCTTCATCACGTAACATTACATCAGCAAAGAAGAGATGATGATTGACTACCACCACATCGGCGGCCAAGGCATTTTTGCGCGCATCCATTACAAAACATTCTTTGTAATAACTACAATCTGAGCCCAAGCAGTTATCACGTGTAGAGGTCACGCTAGCCCAAATCATAGCGTTCTCTGGCACTGAATTAAGTTCGCTTTTATCACCAGTCTTACTGTTTTCGGCAAAAGTTTTAATCACGTGCAAATACTTAGCCTCTTCACGTGAGGCAAATCTTCCTTCACTCTCGGCTCGCTCTAAATGGTAATGACAAACGTAATTGGCCCGCCCCTTGAGCATAGCTACTGTCACCGGCACTTTGAGGGCATCACGAATGTTCGGCAAATCGCGGCTAAATAATTGATCCTGCAGGTTTTTTGTACCCGTTGATATAATTACTTTGCCGCCGGCAAGCAAGGCCGGCACTAAATATGCAAAGGTTTTACCAGTCCCTGTACCCGCTTCAGCAATCAACTGAGTATTGTGTTCAATTGCATCGCCTATCGCTAACGCCATTTCTAATTGCTGGGCGCGCGCACTGTAGCCTGCGAT
The DNA here is from genome assembly GCA_903882525.1 of uncultured Pseudomonadota bacterium. Classification (GTDB taxonomy): domain Bacteria; phylum Pseudomonadota; class Gammaproteobacteria; order Burkholderiales; family Methylophilaceae; genus Methylotenera. The sequence goes on from CAIRXI010000161.1 coordinate 29,171, forward strand.
ATGCGTGGCGAGTATGCCATTTTCTTCAAAAACCTGACGGATAGTATGCTCGCTCATAGGGCTCGGATTATCCCACGACTTGCGGTAATTGCAGTTAATTAGCATAACTTAGCCTAAGATTTTTATTCGCACTCTCTAGTATTAGCATTTTGCGTTTAGGTCTTAAGTTCTTATAATCCGTATGTGCTTAAATTTATAAAAATATCCTATTTGCTTTGCCTGACGTTGGTAGCCTTTACTACCTCATGCGCAGCAGTTGAACCTATGCCTGCCCCTACCAATTCTCCCGAACTTAGCAGTGCGGATGATAATCAGGAGAGATGGACTGGACGCGCACGTGAAGTGCTTGTTAATGCACTAAGTCTGACTGGTACGCACTACCAATATGGAGGCAATTCGCCACAATCTGGCTTTGATTGCAGCGGCTTTGTAAGTTACGTATTTAAACAAGCTACTAGCTTAACATTACCGCACAGTGCATTGGCCATTAGCCAACTTGGCGTCAAGGTGCCTAAAAGTGAATTAAAACCTGGTGACTTGGTATTTTTTAATACGCTAAAAGCAACCTTCTCTCATGTGGGCATCTACATGGGCAATAACCGCTTTATCCACTCACCGAGTAACGGTGGTGGCGTGCGCGTTGAAAATATGCAAGATAGCTATTGGATTAAACGCTTTAACGGTGCCCAACGCATAGATCAATTAAGTCAGTAAGCAGTTACAGCGTAACCTTATTGCTGTGTCCTAAGTCACGATCAGGATCAATTTGATCACGTATCAGTTGCTTAAGCTCCTTTGCCTCAGGAAACCGTCCCTCTGTTTTACGTGAAAAAATCTGTTGCTGATTTAAACTCACTTCAAAGATTCCGCTGCTACCTGGCTTTAAAGTCACACCATCTAAATCTTGTTCAAAAGTGGTTAATAACTCTTGCGCCAACCATGCCGCACGCAATAGCCAACGGCATTGCGTGCAATAAGTAATTTCAATTTTGTGCTTAGTCACTATGACATCCTTGCTGTTATACTTTATGATCAGTAATGAAAATGAATACAAAGCTATCTATAATATTATTTAGATAAATTTGAAACTAATAAAACTAAGTCTGTCATAAGCATACATAGTTAATTTTGTTGGAAAGAATATTACATGCAAGTAAAAAATAAACATACTCGCTTCACCAAAGCTGGACTAGTCGCATCAGGTCTAGTACTTGGCTTGATGCTGAGTTTAACCTATTCTGCGGTAGCAGAAAAAATGACCAAGCCACAATTACCACTTGATGACCTGCGCGCGTTCGCAGAAGTGTTTGGCAAAATAAAAAGCGACTACGTTGAACCAGTCGAGGACAAAAAACTGATCTCTGAAGCGATAAGTGGCATGCTGACTGGCCTAGATCCGCATTCCACTTATATGGATGTAGATGCATTTAAAGACATGCAAGCAGCAACACAGGGAGAATTTGGCGGTTTGGGCATAGAAGTAGGTATGGAGGATGGCTTAGTTAAAGTAATTTCACCCATTGAAGACTCCCCCGCTTATAAAGCCGGCATCAAAAGTGGCGATCTGATTGTTAAATTGGATGATACGCCAGTTAAGGGTATGACTTTAAATGATGCAGTAAAACGCATGCGTGGCAAGCCAGACACCCCTATCGTTTTAAGCGTTTACCGTAAAAATGAAACCAAACCGCTTAGCTTTACTTTGATCCGCGCTATTATCAAAAATAAAAGCGTGAAATATAAATTGACCGAGCCAGGCTATGCGTATGTGCGTGTGACTCAATTCCAAGAGCACACTGGTGAAGATTTAGCCAAAGCGATTCAAGCAATGCATGACGAAAACAAAGGGCCTTTTAAAGGCTTTGTATTAGATCTACGTAACGATCCAGGTGGCTTATTAAATGGTGCCGTTGGTGTTGCTGCAGCTTTCCTGCCTAAAGATACTTTGGTGGTTTACACCGAAGGTCGTGCGCCTGATTCGAAAATGCAACTTACCGTAAGCCCAGAAAACTACGCTCGTGGTGGCATTGCAAATGACTATATCAAAGACTTACCAGCCGATTTAAAAACGGTGCCAATGACTGTATTGATTAACAGCGGCTCGGCTTCTGCATCTGAAATCGTGGCTGGCGCCTTGCAGGACCATAAACGCGCCACGCTATTGGGCACGCAAAGCTTTGGGAAAGGCTCAGTACAAACCATTATGCCGATGAATAATGGTGCAGCCATCAAGCTAACCACTGCGCGTTACTTCACGCCTAAGGGTCGCTCAATACAAGCAAAGGGCATAGTACCGGACTACATAGTTGAAGATGGTACTGATCAGTCTAATAACATTCATGAATCCGATTTAAGCCACCATTTAGCTAATCCTAAAGAGGCTAAAACAGAGGAAGTCAAAGCGGCAAACACACCAGCTAAAGAAGCGGCTAAAGAAAAAGCCAGTGAGAAGAAATTTGCTGAGCCTAAAGGCCCAATTGAACCCGCGAGTAAAGATGATATTCAATTTACGCAAGCAATGAATTTTCTTAAAGGCTTGCCAGTTGCTCACAGTGATCCTGCAAAAATAGAGGTAACTAAAGTTAACTAAGTTTGTAGTTTGTAAAAAATCCGCCTTTAATAGTTAGGGCGGATTTTTTATGGTCGTAACAACTACACATTTTTACTAACGTAAGATCACTTTAATCTAGAGAATGCACACAACGTGCTTTGCGCAAGGCATATAATAGCGCCATGTCTTTAGCCTTAACCTCATTAATTGTAGAAGCTGATCGCTGTGTGGCTTGTGGCCTATGCCTGCCGCATTGTCCTACCTACAGAAAAACTGGTTCCGAAGCCGATTCACCTCGCGGCCGCATTCAACTGATGCGCGCTGTGGCGCTAGACATAATTCCCAATAATGCCCGATTTCATGAGCATATAGACCTGTGCTTAAGCTGCCGTAGTTGTGAGACCGCCTGTCCCAATAACGTCAACTATGGCGCGCTACTAGACAGCACACGCGCACAACTTATGGTGAAGAAAAGTTTACTTTGGCGCTTGGCAAAACCTTTTATTCGTTATCGAGCTTTAGCGCGTATATTAACTTGGCCGCTATATCTAATTCAGAAAATACGCTTAGATGGTTGGCTAAGGTTAATCCCTGCAGCCAAACTCCTACCCCAACTAGCGCAACCTGCAACATGGAGCCCGATTTATCCAACTACTCGCAGTAAGCTAGGTGATGTCAGTTTATTCCTAGGTTGCGTGACCAGTGCGCTTGATACTCAGACCTTGAAATCCAGTATTTACGTATTAAATCAACTCGGCTTTGATGTACATATTCCAGTTGAGCAAACTTGTTGCGGTAGCATGGCGCGACAGATGGGAGACGCCGATGAGGCCCAGAAGCTGATCACTATCAATCAGGCGAGCTTCGATCAAGCCATGCCGATACTGACTGTTGCTAGCGGATGTGGCGCTGGTCTTACTGACTATTTAACGAGTTATCGCATTCAAGATATCAGTGCATTTCTGCTAAGTTGCGACTGGAGTCACATTCAGATTGAGCCCTTGAATATGACTATTTACGTGCAAGACCCGTGTAGCTTACGTAACGTGCAAAAGTCATCACCAGCTGTTTACAGTTTACTTAAAAAAATCCCACAGGCCGAGATACAGGCTCTGCCAGGAAACAGTCAATGCTGTGGTGGTGCTGGTGCTTATATGTTATCGCAAAGCGCGATGGCCGGTAGCTTACGCCAAGATAAATTGACCGTTATTGCCACAAATAAAGTGGCGATGCTAGCAACATCAAATATAGGATGCGGCTTACATATTGCCCAAGGGTTGCGTGAGCAGAATTTAACTGTATCTGTGCTTCATCCTATACAGATTATTGCTCAACAAATGCGCTTTACTGGCACCATTTAGGCGTAGACTAGCATTATGAAAGACACACTCACTTTAGATAAATTAATTGTAGAGTTAGATGTGGGGTTGCGTACTCTATTTGCTACACCGCATAGCCTAAGGCCTCATCCAGATGCTGACATTGCAGAGGCCACACTTGATGCTACCGAGAAAAACCAAGTAGCTGCGCTAATGCGTGTGAACCATACCGGAGAAGTGTGCGCGCAAGCATTGTATAGTGGCCAAGCGCTCACCGCACATAGCCCAGCCACTACGGCCGCATTAAAGCAGGCTGCGCAAGAAGAAACAGAACATTTAGCCTGGTGCGAAACGCGCATCCAACAGTTAGGCGGACATACTAGTCTGCTTAACCCCTTATTTTATGCAGCATCATTTAGCATGGGCGTGGTTGCCGGTGCTTTGGGTGACCAATGGAATTTAGGCTTTTTAGCAGAAACTGAAAAGCAGGTAGAAGCACATTTGGCCGACCATCTGCAACAACTGCCACAAGCGGACCAAAAGACCCGTAAGATTATTGAACAAATGCAGATAGATGAAGCCCAACATGCAGATCAAGCAATACAGTATGGCGCAGCTGAACTGCCAGAAGCAGCTAAATTTTTGATGCAAAAAGTTTCTAAGCTGATGACAAAGGCAGCATATCGCCTATAGAAGTAATGTGCCGACTTGATGATTGGTGGCAACAAGTCCGAAGCGTGTGCTCACCATAGAATTATAAAACAGAGGTTATTTGAATATGCAAAAATTTAGTGACGTATTGCTTACCTTAGATGATGCGTCGCATGTGCAGAGGATTGAGCTCTTCAACAGCGATGCAAGCCTAGCAGGTGTGATTGAAAATAAACCAGGTAGCCAAGGCTCGCTTAAGGTTTATTACCATCTGTTTCGCATGTACGGGGAGATTTCTTTAGACGCCGCCGTTGAGGGCTTAAGTCTATTTGCAGAACATACTGAAGACGCAGAAAACTGCCCAGGCAAACATCCTAACGTAGATCGCTTATTGAATATCTTGGAAGATGAGAAACCGCTTACGGTCAAGGTAAGCGAAAATGTAAGTTAAATACTTTCCGGCTCTGTAATCTCAAAGTCATGGCTAATTGGACAGGCCTGACTCAACATAATCGATGCTGAGCAGTATTTTTCAGCGGATAACTTTACAGCACGCTCTACTTGCACTGGATTCAAACCAGTTCCGGTTAGCACAAAGTGTACATGGATTTTAGTAAACACTTTAGGGACTGTATCTGCACGGGTAGCTTCAATTTCCGCCACGCAATGTACGATCGGTTGTCGTGCTTTTTTAAGAATAGCAACCACATCAAACGATGTACAGCCGCCCATACCAATAAGTAACATTTCCATTGGACGCATGCCTATATTTCGGCCACCATTTTCCGGTGCGCCATCCAATACAACCGCGTGCCCAGATTCAGACTCGCCCACAAAGCTTACGCCATCAATCCATTTAACTTTAACTTGCATATAGTCTTTCGCTAAGGCCTTGATTGGCTAAAAGTGGAAACACCTTTAGCCTTATTTATTTAAATTATTTAACATCCAATAATTCAACATCAAAAATCAGATTGGCATTTGGTGGAATCGCACCGCCAGCACCACGAGCGCCATAACCCATTTCTGAAGGAATAATGAGTGTACGTTTACCACCAATCTTCATACCAGCAAAGCCTTCGTCCCAGCCTTGAATCACTTGGCCACCGCCCAAAAAGAAATTAAATGGCTGTTTACGATCCAAGCTGCTATCAAATTTCTTACCCTTACCACCTTCAGCAGCCGCATCATAGATCCAGCCAGTGTAGTGTACGGTTACATTAAAGCCAGCTTCAGCCTCGCGGCCAGTGCCCACTTGTGTATCAATTTTTTGTAATGTTGTGATATTCGCGCCTTGTGTCATTGCCGGTTTTTCCTGTGTATTTGAAGTTGATGTTGATTGTGCGTTGCAGCCTACTGTAAAGAAGCAAGCTAACATTAAGCTGATTTTAAAACTAAGATTGCGTTTCATTAGGTTATCCATGTGTGAAGCGTGAAATAATAAACCATGCGTATGATACTAGAAATCCACTGACAGTTCAGTATAGAAAAAGTGGCTGCTTATTGCGCATACACCCAAGTTAAGAGTGCGTCTTGTGCTGGCTTAGTTAGCGCCACCTTTGCATCGTTGACCATGAAAACCAGAACATAGCGTTGCCCATGAGACCCGAGCATGTAACCAGCCACTGTCGAGACACCATTGATGCTTCCGGTTTTTAAGTGCGCCCTGCCCTGCAATCCACTATCTTGCATGCGTTTCAAAAGCGTTCCATCGACAGCTAATATCGGTAGCGAACTCATGAGCTCAGGCATCACTGGACTAAAATAGGCGCTAACCAATAACTGCCCCATATGTTGTGCACTGATTCGCTCTATACGGGACAAGCCAGAGCCGTTATCAATTACTAATTCATTAAAATTCAGACCCAAGGTCTTTAGCCATTGGCTCACCAGCAAAGCTCCATTTGCCTCAGTGGCTGGCGCACCTAGTTTTTCAGCGGAAATACTGAGAAGTAACTGACGCGCCATTAAGTTATTACTCCACTTATTGATATCAGGTAAGATTTGCGCCAGCGTTTTTGAGTCTTGTTGCAACAATTTTACCGCATTGCTTGGCAGTGCATTTGGGGCATTAATAACTCGTAGTTTTCCGCTAAAGCTCCCGCCTAACTCGCGCCATAATTTATGAAATAGGGCGAGGGTGAAGTGATGCTCATCTAGCACTAACAAGTCCAAATACTTCCCTCCACAGTTGGGTGCATATTCGCCACTAAAGGTAACCTGCGAACCATCAACGCTTGGCTTCACTTCATAGCGCAGATTATTGCGCCATGAGGCGCAATCAATATTGCTGAGTTTGAGTAAATTACTCACTTTAACTTCTGCTAAATCCGGCTCAGGGCTAATGATGACTTGGTTGTCATCCGAATCAAAACGAAAACTAACGGCCTTCAAGTTAATCGCCAGCGCACTAGGGGTGGCGTTGTAGGCGCGTGTAGTCTCCGCATCGAAATTATTGGTAGCTAGTAATTTAAGTGCAAAGTAACTGTTATCTACAATGAGGTCACCTTTAATTTCTTTAATGCCAAGCTGGCGCAAGCTATTGAGTAACCGCCAAAAATCCACAGTCATCAGGCTCGGATCGCCATACCCCTTAATATATAAATTACCTTCTAATACCCCATTTTTCGGTTTTCCGTCGCTATACACTTCTGTTTTCCAGCGATAGTTTGGGCCCAGCATAGCTAGCCCAGCGTAGCTAGTGAGCAATTTCATGGTACTGGCTGGATTAAGCGCGGCCCCATCTTGATGCGCAATTATTGCTGGCTTAATTTGATCTGGCTGCTCGGGCAAAGCCTGCACATAAACTGACACACTATCTGATGACAACCCTATTTTCTTTAAGGCATCATTCACTGTGGTCGGCAATTCGGCTAAAGCCAACTGCGGCAGGCATAAAGCTAAAATCAAGAATATTTTTTTCATCGCGTTAAAAATCATTACATACTTGCAGCCACCGCACTCAGGGCGGTTTCAAGCATAAAATCTATTTCAGACTCACTTATAATATAAGGCGGCATGAAATACACGGTATTACCAATGGGGCGAATTAGCAGGCCATGCACCAAGGCTTGGCTGTAGCAATCACGGGGGAAGTTAGGGTTCTGCGTTTGCACATCAAACGCCATAATCATGCCTTGCTTTCTTAAATGCACAATATTGATATCCACTGAAGCAATGCGCTGCTGCAGCTGACTATACATATAAGTTGATGTATGCTGATTTTCTTGTAGCACTTGATCAGACTCAAATATAGCCAAGGTTGCTAACGCAGCGCTACAGGCTAGAGGATTCCCTGTATAGCTGTGGCTATGCAAAAAGCCTTTACTCGTGGCGTCATCATAAAAAGCCCGATAAATAGTATCTGTTGTGAGTACCGCAGATAAAGGTAAATAACCGCCAGTAATTCCTTTGGATAAACAAATGAAATCTGCGGTTATTCCAGCCGACGCGCATGCAAACATGGTGCCAGTGCGCCCGAATCCAACTGCAATTTCATCGGCGATTAAATGAACTTGATATTTGGAGCAAATTTCACGCGCGCGGCGTAAGTAAACTGGGTGATACATCCCCATACCAGCGGCACACTGCACCAAAGGCTCTACAATAAACGCTGCTAACCGCGCATGATTTTCATGCACATAAATTTCTAATTGTTCAGCACAGCGCAAAGCAAAATCTTCAGCACTCTCACCTACTGCAGCCAATCTAAAATCAGGGCTAGGCATTTGTGCCGACTGGATTAACAGTGGCGCATAGGTGTCTTTAAAAATTGCTACGTCGGTAACGCTGAGTGCACCCAAAGTCTCGCCGTGATAACTATTTTGCAGGCTAATAAATTGGGTTTTATCGGGCTGATTGCTATTCCGCCAGAAGTGAAAGCTCATTTTGAGCGCAATTTCGGTAGCGCTGGCACCATCGCTAGCATAAAAAGCATGACCCAAGCCAGTGAGTTCAGCCAAACGTTCAGACAACGCGACAACCGGCTCATGGGTACAGCCCGCCAACATGACATGCTCAAGAGTATCGAGTTGCTGCTTAATCGCATCTTTAATACGTGGGTTATTATGGCCAAATAAATTCACCCACCATGAACTCACTGCGTCTAAATAGCGATTACCATTGGCATCATAAAGCCACACGCCATCACCCCTATGAATCGCTAGCAAAGGGAAATCTTCATGTTGCTTCATCTGCGTGCAAGGGTGCCATACAGCTTGCATGGAGCGGGACAATAAAGTTTCATTACTCATAATGGATAACGCGCTGCTGTCAGGTCTTAACTTTAGGCTTTCTTCACAAACTCAGACTTTAGCTTCATGGCTCCGATGCCGTCAATTTTACAATCAATGTCATGATCACCATCCACTAGGCGGATGTTTTTGACTTTGGTACCGACTTTAACTACCAATGATGACCCTTTGACTTTAAGATCTTTAATCACGGTAACGGTATCGCCATCTTGCAATACATTGCCGTTGGAGTCGCGGATCACACGCGCATCATCGGTACTTTCGGTAGCGCCAGCTTTGGGCCATTCATGCGCACATTCAGGGCAAACATATTGATCACCATCTTCGTAGGTGAATTCGGAATTGCATAACGGACACTTAGGTAAATCGCTCATAGATACTTTCTTTTCAATCAAAAAATATTAAAAATTAATACACCGCTTATTTAAGGCGCTGGGTTCATCATGGTCAAATGCAGTAGCTCAATTTCTTGCATGATTTCTGGCGACAATTTAACTTGCCATGCGTCTATATTCTCTTTTAGCTGCCCCATGGTAGTAGCGCCAATGATAGTGCTGGTGACAAACCATCGATGATAGACAAAAGATAATGCCAGCTGCGTTGGCGTCAGGCCATGTTGTCTCGCCAGCTTGGCATATGCAGCGCTAGCCGGAAATACATTAGGCTTCTTGTAGCGTTGTGCATACCCCAAAAATTGCGTTACGCGCCCTTTAGCGGCAGGATTATCTATATATTTAGCCGTTAAATGGCCAAAGGCTAATGGAGAATAAGCCAGCAGGCTTACGTTTTCACGGTATAACACTTCCGACATACCAAATTCCATACCGCGATTAATCAGGTTGTAGCAGTTCTGCACGCTGGCGATAGTTGGTAGATTATACTCTTTGGCAATGCGTAAAAACTCCATCACACCCCATGGCTGCTCATTCGAGAGGCCAATATAACGCACTTTTCCTTCTTGAATTAATTCGGCTAGCGTTTCCAGCTGATTTTGTATCGATACCCAAGCATGCTGTTCGCCCTGTTGGTAAATACCAGACACATACTCATTGGTCGGATCAAATAAATACTGACCAAACATTGGCACATTACGCTCTGGCCAATGCAGTTGATAGACATCTATATAGTCTGTTTGCAGGCGTTTTAGCGAACATTCAATCGCAGCACGAATGTTGACTCGATCTAAAGAAGGTGGTCCGCCACGTATCCATTGCATGCCACGGCGTGGACCGGCCACTTTTCCACCCAAAACAATCTGATCACGCGCTTGTTTTTTAAGCCAAGTGCCTACCATGGTTTCAGTACGGGTGTAGGTTTCTGCCTTGGGCGGCACAGGGTACATTTCTGCGGTATCAATAAAATTAACACCTTGCGCTAGCGCATAGTCTAGCTGCTCGTGGGCATCGGCTTCGGTATTCTGGTCGCCGTAAGTCATCGTGCCCAAACAAACTGCTGAAACTTTAAGATTGGTATTTCCTAATTGACGGTATTCCATGACTTAATGTAACACTTGCTGAGTTGTGATTACGTTGACTTGTGTATTGTTCGCAGGTTGTGGCAAATCCCACCCAGCTTCGCGAGTTGAAAGTTGCACCATACTAAGCACAGCCTGCACTAGTTCTGAAGTGAGTGCCATTTTTACAGTTTGCCCATTTTGGCAGTGTAACTCCAACTGAGATGGTTGACCTTCGGCGCTAGCAATCACGCATTGCATTGCGATTAGCGGTTGGGCAGATCTAGATTCGCGGTCTGTCATATACGCTGATTTAAAGTCCATATGCTGCTTAGATTCTTGTTCGGCTGCTTCTCGTGCAAAACTCTCTATGGCTTGATTTTTACTATTCGCTATTGGCGATGAAACTAACTCTTGGGCGCAAGCGACTTGTTGCCCTACTCTATTTTGTAGCAATTCAGACATCAGTTTACAAATACGACGAGTAATCCATACCGCAATCTCTGACTGATCCGCAAGTCCTAGCTTCAGCAATAAACGATCTTCTTGGTCGTTATAGCCAAGGTTGATTTGTTCAATCGCTGATTCATTTTGGTTCATGTGCGGACTTCGCTTAAGAGTTGTTATACAGCATAAGGTTTTTGACCAATTATTTCCACCATCAAATCCAATATAAACCCCAATAACCTTTCATTATAAGCACTCTTAGGCAACTTTTTTATAGCCGCGCTCTTGAAATAACAAGCTACGACCCCATCACTAGCACTCTATAGGTTTGAGTGCTAAAATTGCGCTCGCTCTGAATGGTGAAGTATTCCCATTTGCAATACAACCGCTTAACTCACAGTTGATTGAGTTTTGTTATATTAGTTTTATTAAATATTTAAGTAGCTTATTAGTTTGTGTCATTTAATTTTTGGAGAAATCGTATGAAAATTCGTCCTTTACACGACCGCGTCATCGTTAAACGTTCTGAAGAAGAGCGTACAACTGCATCAGGCATTGTTATTCCTGATAGCGCAACAGAAAAACCGGACCAAGGCGTGATCCAAGCCATTGGTTCAGGCAAAAGAGATGACAGTGGCAAACTGATCGCTTTAGACGTTAAAGTCGGCGACAAAGTATTATTCGGCAAATATGCTGGCCAAACCGTTAAGGTCGATGGCGAAGAATTATTAGTGATGCGTGAAGAAGACATCATGGCGATTGTTGAATAATTCAACAAATTTATTGCTTGATTTACATTCAATCAAATTAAGAACTATCAGGAGAATTTAAGATGGCAGCAAAAGACGTAAGATTCGGCGACGAAGTTCGCCAAAAAATGACTAACGGTGTAAATATTCTAGCTAACGCGGTTAAAGTTACTTTAGGTCCTAAAGGCCGCAACGTAGTTTTAGAGCGCTCATTTGGCGCACCAACCATCACTAAAGATGGTGTTTCTGTCGCTAAAGAAATTGAATTAAAAGACAGATTTGAAAACATGGGCGCTCAAATGGTAAAGGAAGTGGCTTCAAAGACTTCTGATATTGCTGGTGACGGCACAACAACAGCGACAGTTCTGGCCCAAGCAATTATTCGCGAAGGCATGAAATCAGTTGCTGCTGGTATGAACCCTATGGATTTAAAACGTGGTATTGATAAAGCAGTAGCTGCCGCCATTGCAGACTTAAAAGCACAATCAAAACCATGTACTACCAGTAAAGAAATTGCTCAAGTTGGCTCTATCTCAGCAAACTCAGATGAAGCTATCGGCAAAATCATTGCAGATGCAATGGACAAAGTAGGCAAAGAAGGCGTGATTACTGTTGAAGACGGTTCAGGCTTAGAAAGCGAGTTGGATGTAGTTGAAGGTATGCAGTTTGACCGCGGCTACTTATCACCTTACTTTATCAACAATCAAGAGCGTCAAATTGCGTTGTTAGATAATCCATATGTATTGTTGCATGATAAAAAAATCTCGAACATTCGGGATTTATTACCAACTTTAGAGCAGGTAGCTAAATCAGGTCGTCCATTATTGATTATTGCTGAAGATGTTGATGGTGAAGCGCTAGCGACACTAGTCGTGAATAATATCCGCGGCATTTTGAAAACAACAGCGGTTAAAGCGCCTGGTTTTGGTGATCGCCGTAAAGCGATGTTAGAAGATATTGCCATGTTAACTGGCGGCACTGTGATTGCTGAAGAAGTGGGCTTGAAACTTGAAAACGTTACGCTTGAGAACTTAGGTCAAGCTAAACGTATTGAAGTGGGTAAAGAAAATACGATCATCATTGATGGTCATGGCGTTGAAGCTAATATCAAATCACGCATTGCTCAAATCAAAACTCAAATTGAAGAAGCCTCTAGCGACTACGACCGTGAAAAACTACAAGAACGCGTAGCTAAATTAGCTGGTGGTGTTGCAGTCATTAAGGTAGGCGCAACAACTGAAATCGAAATGAAAGAGAAAAAAGCCCGTGTTGAAGATGCTTTACACGCAACACGTGCAGCGGTTGAAGAAGGCATTGTGGCTGGTGGTGGCGTAGCATTAATTCGCGCCCGTGCTGCTATTGCTAAAGTAAAAGGTGATAACCACGATCAAGATGCTGGCGTTAAGATTGTGTTACGTGCGGTTGAAGAGCCTCTACGTCAAATCGTGCAAAATGCTGGTGTTGAGCCATCAGTAGTTGTAAACAACGTAGCTGCTGGTAAAGACAACTACGGTTATAACGCTGCTAACGAAACATACGGCGATATGATTGAAATGGGCATTTTGGATCCAACTAAAGTAACTCGTTCAGCATTGCAAAATGCTGCATCAGTTGCTGGTTTAATGCTAACGACTGACTGTATGGTCGCTGAATTACCTAAAGAA
>CAIRXI010000162.1 GCA_903882525.1 uncultured Pseudomonadota bacterium
AGTGCAGTGCCATCAAAACGCGCTAAAGCCCAGTCATCCTTAGGGAAGTGGCCGGGTACCCAGTCTAGAATTACGCCGATATTGGCCTGGTGAAAGGCGTCAATTAAAAAGCGCAAATCATCAGGCGAACCGAAGCGGTTCGTCACGCCAAAGTAGCCTGTGGTTTGATAGCCCCAAGACTCGGTAAGTGGATGCTCTGATATCGGCATGAGTTCGACATGTGTGTAGCCCATGTCTGCGACATAAGGCACTAAGGTTTTAGCTAGTTCACGGTAGGTTAAGAAATGGCCTAGCGCATTGCGCTGCCATGAACCTAAATGCACTTCATAGCAATTAAACGGTGCATGTAACCAGTCACGTGTTTTGCGCGCTTCTAGCCATTGCTTATCTTCCCACTGGTGATGGCTAGTACTAATCTTGGCTGCAGTTCCTGGGCGCTGCTCAAACTCAAAGCCATAGGGATCTGTTTTAACTAAGACATTGCCGGTATGTCGATTGCGAATTTCAAATTTGTAGGTGTCACTAGTGGTCAGATGAGGAATGAATATATCCCAAACACCACTGACGCCATGCGCGCGCATGCTGTGGATGCGACCATCCCAACCGTTAAAACTGCCGACAACACTCACGCGTTCTGCGTTAGGCGCCCATACAGCAAAGCGCACGCCTTCAACATGGTCTTGGGTGATACATTGCGCACCTAGGGTTTTGTAGGCTTGTTTTAATCGTCCTTCACCAAAGAGGTAAAGTTCCTGTTGGGTGATGCTGGATTTAAATGTGTAAGGGTCAAAGGTTTCGTAGGTGCTGCCGCCGACCTCTACTTTGAGCATGCACGGCGTTTTAAGTGTCTCGTTACCTAGCCATTCAAACAGGCCATCAGGATGCGTTTTCTTTAACTCAACCCATGCTTTGCCAGTCTGCACAGATACTTTGCTAGCGGCAGCAATAAATGTGCGCAAGACATACGCATGTTCGGCATCATCATCAATAGCATGTAAGCCTAAAAAGCTAAATGGATCATAATGCCGCGCCGATAAAATCAGTTCCAATCCGTGAGATTGTGCTTTAGATTCTACTAGAGTCGATATAGATTTAACCAAGATGCATTTTCCCTGAGATTTTTCTAACAACTATTTTTAATATTTTTATCTTTATTGAGTAGATTATAAAGCTTTAAGCTGATTATAATGTAACCAATTGCAGTCAATATCCAAATTAAACTAGTGAGCCCAGCTAGTGAGTTAATATAATCAAATAAACTTCAGGAGGGCGCCATGATTCAAGGTCAACATTCAGATCGTTTTATTAGTAACCTGACAAAAAATACCGTCGCCATTGTTCTAGCCGGCGGACGTGGTAGTCGCTTAAAAAATCTCACAGACTGGCGCGCCAAACCAGCAGTCCAATTTGGTGGCAAGTTCCGCATTATTGATTTCCCACTTTCCAATTGTATTAATTCTGGCATACGGCGTATTAATGTGGCCACGCAATACAAGGCACAAAGCCTGATTCAGCATTTGCAACGCGGTTGGAGCTTCCTACGTGGTGAGTTTAATGAGTATGTGAATATCATTCCGGCGCAGCAACGTATATCAGAAGACTGGTACAAAGGCACGGCGGATGCGGTTTATCAGAATGTGGACTTGCTGCGTGAAGGCGGCGGTGATTATGTGTTGATTTTGGCTGGTGACCATATTTATAAAATGGATTACGGCAAAATGTTGGCTACCCACGCCAAAAGTCAGGCTGACATGACCATCGCTTGTATTAATGTGCCGTTAGAGGATGCTAAGGGTTTTGGTGTGTTGGCAGTAGATGAAACCGATCGCGTGATTGAGTTTGCAGAAAAGCCAGCTAATCCAAAGCATATGCCTGGTGATCCCACTAAAGCTTTTGCTAGTATGGGTATTTATATATTCAACGCTAAGTTTTTATATGAGCAGTTGATTCGTGATGCAGGTGATTCAAAGTCTTCGCATGATTTTGGTGCAGATATTATTCCTTACATTATCAAAAAATATAAAGTGCAGGCTCATCGATTCACTGACAGTTGTGTGGGTGCTAAAAATGGCAACTATTACTGGCGTGATGTAGGAACCATAGATGCCTATTGGGAAGCCAATATGGAATTAACTAAAGTGATTCCTGAGCTGAATTTATATGACAGAGAATGGCCAATTTGGACGTGCCAAGAGCAGTTACCGCCAGCCAAATTTGTCTTTAATGACAAAGGACGTAGTGGGCATGCCACTGATTCCCTTGTATCAGGCGGTTGTTTAATTAGCGGCTCGGCAATCAATGGATCTATCTTGTTTTCAGATGTCCGTGTCCACAGTTACTGCAGTATTGTTGGCTCAGTAATCTTGCCCAAGGTCACCATTAACCGTCATGCGGTACTTAAAAATGTGGTTATCGATCGAGGATGTGTGATTCCTGAAGGCATGGAAATTGGTGTCGATCTGGCGTTGGATGCCAAACGATTCTATGTTTCAGAAAAAGGCATCACCTTAGTGACCCCCGATATGCTGGGTCAAAGCCTATATCGCGTTGTTTAGCTTTTCAGGCAATGCTGAAATGATCTGAAAGTTTATTATTGTTATTAATTAAGGTTGTACATTTAAGTGAAGTCTAATCGCCCTAAGTTATATCTAAATCTATACTGGCATATGCATCAGCCAGACTACCGTGATCTTGC
>CAIRXI010000163.1 GCA_903882525.1 uncultured Pseudomonadota bacterium
AGTATTCATGTTTCACAAAAAGGTAGTTTGGGTCGCACTCAGTTGCAAGCCAACGATTACCATCAGCAAGCATTAGGCTATGTCTTGTCCTACGGTGTATTAAGCGCAGTGTTGGATCGTGCGATTGACGATGCAAAGCCTTTGGTTAATTTTATATTTGAAGCCAGTGCCTCCAACATCGCTTATGGCCCATCGCAGGCAACGGTGACTTATACTCATGGCGGTGTAGCCCATAACATCAGCAGCCCTTTGGTAGTGCTCGCCGATGGTGGACGTACCTTGGATGAGCTGGCAGGCTTGAGTCGTGAAACTAAAGAGTATGGCCATGACGCTTTAGTAACTAAGGTGCGTGCTGAGCTACCACATCATAATGTCGCATATGAACGCTTTACTGCCAACGGCCCGATTGCTTTATTGCCTAATGGAGGTGAGTTTGACTTTTCATTGGTGTGGACCGGTGAAAAATCCTTTATTGCGTCAATGCTCAGCTTAAGTGACGCTGACTTTTTGGAAAAATTTCATCAACAGTTTGGTGATCGTGTGGGCGATTTTTTAAGTGTTGAAAAACGTCTAAGCTTCCCCTTGAAAATGGCGCAACTAAAACCGGATGCGCAGCAATCTAAGCATTTAGTGGTGATTGGTAACGCTGCGCAAACCATGCATCCAGTCGCGGGGCAGGGTTTTAATGTTGGGTTGCGTGATGCGGAATCTCTAGCTCAATATATTGCCAGTGCCTCTGCCGATGAGTTAGGGTCTGCTTACATGTTGGCTAGTTACCAAGCCAGTCGCAAGTCTGATACTAAAGGCGGTTTATTTTTTACAGATTTTCTAGTCAATTTATTCTCAAATGATCTGGTTGGCCTATCCGCCTTGAGAGGCGCTAGTTTAGGGGTTTTTGACGTGATTAAGCCGGTTAAAAAGTATTTGGTTGGTAAAATGAGTTTCGGAAAATGAGCCACGAAGTTGAAGTATTGTGCATAGATATCGCTATCGTCGGTGCAGGGTTAGTGGGTCTTTCTGCTGCGATTGCCTTGCATCATGCTGGATTTCTGGAGCGATTAATTGATAGTCAAAGACCATTGCAATTTGACCTTGTTGACGAAAACTGGGATAGCAGAATTTACGCCATTAGCCCTAATAATGCACACTGGCTAGGAAGTTTGGGGGTTTGGAATTCATTAAATCCTAAGCGAATTGGCACTATGCAGGCTATGGAAATTTATGGAGATAGCGCAGCCCCCCCCTTGTTGCTGGAGGCTGAAGGTGTTCATTCAGATCAATTAGGCTTCATAGTTGAAGCACGCGCGCTGCAGCAGGCGCTGTTCCAAAGGGTGGTTGAGCTAGGCATTCCAACTATGATGGATACGAGTTGCACGGCCATTAAAAGCAGTACCAAAAAAGCTAGCTTAAGCGTGACTAGCCAGCTTCATTCGGAACAACTTATTGAAGCCAAATTGCTTTTGGCTGCTGATGGCAGTCAATCTTGGGTACGCCAGCATGTCGGTATAACGGTGGTCAAAACTTCCTACCAGCAAGTAGCAGTGGTGGCCAACTTTAGTGTTGAGAGATTCCATGCCAATATTGCGCGACAATGGTTTTCCAGCAATGAAGATAGTGCTTTAAGCATTTTGGCATGGCTACCTTTACCAGAAAATACCATTTCTATTGTGTGGTCGGTCTCAAGTGAATTCGCCGCTAAACTTCTAGCTTTAAGCGAAGAGGAGTTTACGCACTGTGTCGCCAAGGCTGGCGGACATTGTTTAGGCAACTTTAAATTGCTGGCCAAGCCGTCAACATTCCCCTTAAGCTTGCAGAAAACGGCGGCGCTAAACCGAGACTGCGTGCTACTAGTTGGGGATGCTGCACATCAAGTTCACCCGATGGCTGGCCAAGGCGTAAATCTAGGGTTTAGGGATGTGATTGATCTAGTTAAAATCTTGACTGAGAAAAATCAATATCAAGCCATAAACGATAGTAGCGTGTTTAGAAAATATACGCGCCTAAGAAAAGCCGATATGATGCAGATGCTTTTATTAACTGACGGTCTCTATAAATTGTTTTCGAGCCAACATCCTGTGGTTAAAAAAGTAAGGAATTTTGGCTTGTCAATGGCGCAGTATTCAACCATAAAAAAAATGTTGGTGGCTATTGCTATTGCACTTTAAGTATATCGTAACCATTTGATTACACAATTTATATAGAAGGAATTTGCATGTTTAAACAATTAGTCGGCTTGGTCTTATATGCTGCATTTACAACCTTAGCCATGGCTGATGAGGCTGGTGTGAAAAAAGCAGTAGAAGCGGCTTATCCAAAGTTTAAGGTTGAAAGCGTCACTAAGACCAATTATGGAGGATTATATGAAGTGTTTATGGGTGGGCAAATCATCTATACCGATGAAAAAATGAGTTTTTTAATTGCCGAAGGACGCTTAGTTGATCCTAAATCTAAAAAAGACATTACAGGCGAGCGTCTAGAAGAACTTACAAAAATAGACTTTTCTAGTCTGCCTCTAGAGCAAGCGATTAAAGTAGTTAAAGGCAATGGTAGTCGTAAGTTGGTCGTATTTTCTGATGTAGACTGTCCGTATTGTAAGCGTTTAGAGCAAAATGAATTAAGCAATATTAGCGATGTTACGGTGTACACTTTCCTTTATCCAATAGCGCAATTACACCCAGAAGCCGCTGCTAAGTCTAAGTTGATTTGGTGTGCAACAAATAAGGCGAAGGCTTGGGATGATTGGATTTTTCATAACCAACTACCTAAAACTACTGCTAACTGCGATGTCCCACTAGAAAGGGTAGGTGAGTTGGCGAAAACTTTGGGCGTGACAAGTACGCCTACTTTAATATTTTCTGATGGTAAGCGCATGTTAGGTGCGCAGCCATATAAAGAAATTGAGCGCGCGCTAATAGCGGCAAATAAAAAGTAGGCACAGCAGAGGTTCTTAAGGGGCAACGTAAATAAGCCTTCAGGCCAAATAGCTTTGTGTGGAATACTTGACATTTATCCCTAAGCAAATTATAAAGTGGCTTAGGTGTTTGGATTCGAGTTTTTTTGCACTCAACTTTAATTAAGCGGCTGCAATCTCTATACTTGAGGCAAACTTTTTGGGGCGCCCCCTTTAGTCTTAGGTAAGGAAGTATAAAATGGCAACAGGTACCGTAAAGTGGTTTAATGATTCTAAAGGCTTCGGCTTTATTACTCCAGATGATGGTGGTGACGATTTATTCGCCCATTTCTCTGCGATTGTAGATGCTGGTTACAAAAGTCTTAAAGAAGGTGAGCGCGTTAGCTTTGAAGTGACCGATGGTCCAAAAGGCAAGCAAGCATCAAATATTCAAAAAGCTTAAGTTTTTTCTAGCTGAAGTACTTTCAGAACTGCTAGTACTGGTTTAGATTAAATGCTTTAGAAATATAGTAGAATTTATCGGCTCGTATCATTTACGAGCCGTTTTTTTTATTACATTTTGAAGGGTTTAACCCTTCAAGCCAGTTACATATTGGCAATTATTTCATCGCCAAATTGTGCTGTCCCCACTTGTGTTGCATCGGTCATTTGGCTAGAAAAGTCACTAGTGACCCGTTTTGCTGTAATTGCACTAGCCACCCCTTTCAACACCAAGTCAGCCGCTTCTACCCAACCTAAATGACGCAACATCATTTCTGCTGAAAGAATCAGTGAACTTGGATTTGCAATATCTTTACCTGCAATCTTAGGTGCAGTGCCATGGGTGGCTTCAAACATGGCAATGGTGTCACTTAAATTAGCACCTGGGGCTATTCCAATGCCACCTACTTGCGCAGCTAGTGCATCACTCATGTAATCACCATTTAAATTAAGAGTTGCCACTACATCGTAATCTTGTGGATGCAATAAAATTTCTTGCAAGAAGGCATCGGCAATACAGTCTTTAATAATCATGCCGTTAGGCAATTTGCACCAAGGTCCGCCATCAATCTCAACCGCGCCAAACTCTTGCTTAGCTACTTCATAACCCCAGTCTCTAAAACCACCTTCGGTAAACTTCATAATATTACCTTTGTGCGCGATTGTGACTGATTTTCTATTATTATCAATCGCGTATTGTATTGCCTTGCGCACCAGGCGTTGACTACCTTCTCTTGACACTGGCTTAATGCCGATAGC
>CAIRXI010000164.1 GCA_903882525.1 uncultured Pseudomonadota bacterium
AGCATCTTAGTATTAAGGTAATCTAGCTTTAATCAAAGCCTGTTGTGCTTTTTGTACTCGTTCAGTTGCCTTAGCTTGTTGTTGCCGTTCACGTTCAGCACTTAATGCCGTCTTAGCCTTTGTTTGCTGCTGTTTTAACGCATTAATTCTGGCTTGTGGTGGTGTTAGTGGCTTGATGGGTTTTATTGTGGTGAATTCATTTATGCGCATACAGTTATTTATACAAGTGTCGTTTAACACGACAGTTTATAAATCGTCCACGCGATAAGACGTTGGCAGTGTTGGCACTAGATTAAACAGCTCGCTAAATATTTCTGCTTTAGCTGATGGCACTTTCCATTCACCTCTTGCCACAGCAGCATCTAATGCCAATTGTTGTGCTTCAGTCCAACGTTTACGTGGCGCTACTTCCAAGATTTCAGGTGGCTATTAATTTGTGTAATTTCTTCATCAACTGTAGCCAGCATCTTTTGTATAAGTACTTTATATAGATTCAGTATTTTTATACCAAAATCGCTTAACTCAGCGCCGCCACCATGAATTCCACCAGTTTTTGCAATTACAATTGGTTCATCAAAAGATTGGTTCATCGTGTTAATGAGTTCCCAAGCGCGTCTGTATGACATATTCATTTTTTTAGCCGCAGCTGATATTGAGCCAGTATCAATTATGTGTTGAAGTAAATCAGCTTTACCTGGACCAATTACAGTTTCAAAGCCGTTTGAAACTCGTATCTTTATATTAATTTTTTTCATTACATTAGAAAGTTAATCGGGTTGTTAGATTCCATCCATGACTATATAGTGTGTAATCTGAAATTGCATTTTGATACCCCACCCCGATGATGAAATTGGAGTTGTCTGTAACTTTAAGCCTTCCTAAAACCAACCCATAAGTCATGATTATTTGGTTTTTACCATGAGCGGGACCGTCTTCAAAATGTGACACATTCATTTCTACTTCTGGCCAGAAGTACTTATATACATGTGCTTGCAATGTCGTATTCCAAGCAACAGAAGGTATGTTAGTGCCAATTTTCTTTTGTTCACCCGCTATGCTGCTTATTCCTAATGTACTCTGTATATCCAAACCACTTTCTCTGCTTCCCCAGCCTTTTCCTGCAGCAAGTGTTGCTGTGTAGACTTCTTTTTGATTACTAAATGTAGAATAGTCACTTCCTGTAGGAATGCTAGCTCCAAGAAAGCCAGTAAGAATGTAATTGCCACTCTCTTCGTTTGCTGACAAGAAGCGATATTTTAATAGGAGTGTTTCGTCCTGCCATGCCCTATTAATGTAGCCATTTACTTCGCTCGATGCGCCGCCGTCGCGTGTTTGATAGTTGGGTAAGTTGATTACAATTTCAGTATTTTCGGACGGAATAAGCTCTAGCCCTTTGCCTGCTCCATAATTCGTATATGTAGAACCATTTGTCATATATTGTTTTGTGAGGTCCAATCGAATTTCTTGCTCTAACCTAGGAGTAACTGTTGCAATTGGAGTTATCCAATGTGGTTGAGCCTCTTTGGATGCCCCAACCATTAATTGCCAGTCATTTAAGCCATCAGCAGACGAAGTTTGATTGTGTAAAATAATACTGAAAGTTATTAAATATTTAAGACTAGATTTCAATTTAATTCCAATTTAAATGCCATTTGATGATTTATGACGTTATTCCTTAACGGGAATAACGTTTGATCATTCAAACTCAATGTGTTTGTTCTGTCAATTTAAAATACAATATTTTCATAAATTGAATATCGTCATTCGGTTTAATTGCATACAAATATTTTTGTTGCACCCTATGCATACAATTATTTATTCAATAATGAGCGTCGTTTATCTAAGTAGGCTTAAAAGTAATTTGATTTTAAAATCAAAAATGAGTGAATTTTAATTTTCAATTAATCTATCTTTCATTTAGTACTGCTAAGATAGGTAACTAATAAGCATGTTGCACTTACTTAATAATGAGAAAAATACTAATGCGTATTTTGTTGGTTGAAGATGAGCAAAAGTTAGCTAATAGTTTAGCTAATAATTTAAGGAGCGAAGGTTTTGCCGTAGATTTAGCCTTTAATGGTGAGTCTGGTAAAGATCACGCCTTAACTTACGCATACGATTTAATTATTCTTGACGTCATGTTGCCTGTTATTGATGGTAGCGAAGTTCTTAAAATTATTCGCGCAAAAAATCGCAATGTACCAATTTTAATGCTTACCGCTCGTGATTCAGTACAAGACAAAGTTAAGTTTTTTGAAGCTGGTGCAGATGACTATTTAACAAAACCATTTTCATTTGCTGAGCTCTTCGTCAGAGTGAAAGCGCTTCTTCGCCGAAGATTAGCTAGTCAAGTTGATGTGATCCAAATTGAAGATTTCGAGCTTGATAGAATGACCCATATTGTTAAAAGAGCTAAAAAAAGAATAGATTTAAGCAATAAGGAATATGCGCTTCTTGAGTATTTGGCAATCAATGCTGGAAGAGTTCTTTCGAGAAGCATGATTATGGAGCATGTTTGGGACCAAAGTTTCGAAAATCTAACCAATATTGTCGATGTATATATTCGTCAGTTGCGGACAAAAATTGACGAAGGTTATAAAGCTAAGCTTATCTCAACAGTTAGAGGCTCTGGTTATGTATTTGGCAAAGAAGCAATAGATTGAACGTTCATTCTATTTACACCCGCTTAATTTTTGGGTACACGCTTCTAGTTGTATCTGCTTTTATTATCTTTGGAACTTATACATACCAGAGCTTACAGACGCATCTTTATGCTGAGATATATTCAACATTTTCTAGACGGATTGATCATATTCGTCATGATGTTCTTCCTTCTTTTGATAAAAAAAACATAAGTGGTTTAAGCGCACAGTTAGAACAGATTTTTTCTCCTGAAGACAGTAATCGTTTTATAAAAATATTAAAAGAAGGTAAAGAGGTTGTTTATTTATCTGGACCACCACAGGATAGAAGCTTTAGTCCAGGGTCTATTTCATTTATTCCTTATCATTTGGTAAGTAATTGTGAGCAAGGCGTATCATCAAATTTATATGACAATGTTCTCGTATTTGGTTGTAAGACTGAGCTTAACAGTGTGACCTATCTGATAGAGATGGGTGTTCCAATTGTTGAGACAAAGCGGGTCCTACAACAATTTGTTATTACTTTGATTGTGGGTCTAGCGGTTGTAACTGTTATAGCGATTATAGCGGGTGGATTCTTAGTAAAACTTGCACTTAGTCCAGTTGAGGCAATAAGAGCATCGGCAGAGAAAATAACCTATGGGAATGTTTCACAAAGATTAGCTGAAATTAATACGGGTGATCCTATTGAGCATTTGTCCAAAACACTTAATCAGATGCTAGATCGTTTAGATCAGTCCTATCAAAATGCTAGTCGCTTTTCGTCAGATGCTTCACACGAATTAAGAACACCACTCGCTATTATTCGTAGTGATTTAGAAACCTTGCAAAAAGATAAGTCTTTAAATTTTGAAACACACGATCGCCTTGGTAGCATTTTGGAGGAGATTGAGCGGTTGTCTGCGATTGTTGAAAGCCTGTTGTCGATTGCACGTTTAGAAGCAGGCGAGGCTAAAGCGAAAAACGAAGTGATTAATCTTTCGGAACTTGTTCAATCAACTATTGAGCAAATGCAACTACTTGCAGATGAAAAAAATATTTCAGTTGCTATTAATGCCTCATCGCCAGTTTTAATTGGGGGCGATGTAGCTCGCATCAGGCAAGTAATTGTCAATCTATTTGATAATGCAGTTAAATATACGCCTCAATTTGGTAAAGTCGTGGTGTCAGTTTTTGCTGAGGCTGGGGCAGCAGTTTTGGTTTTAAAAGATAATGGTGTTGGTATTTCAGCCGATGCACTCCCCTATATTTTTGAACGTTTTTATCGTGCTGATAAAGTACGGTCTTCAACTTCTCAAGGCACTGGCTTAGGTCTGTATATTGTGCGCACCATATGTCAGGCTCATGGTGGCGTGATTGATGTGCAAAGTATTGAAGGGCAGGGTACTCAAGTTAAGATTGAGTTACCGCTTCAAAAATCAGCGGCTAGCGTCTAACCCCATGCTAAAATTTTTGAAAATGAATACCCAATGATTAAGCTAGTTAAGCTTGCTTTAGATCGACCATATACTTTTTTAGTAATGGCGATACTTATATTAGTTTTCGGTCCATTGGTGGCATTTAGGACTTCAGTTGATATTTTTCCCGATATTAAAATACCAGTAATTAGTGTTGTGTGGAGTTATTCTGGTATGTCTCCTACTGATATGTCAGGACGAATTTTATATTCGTACGAACGCTCATTGAGCTCGACAGTCGCTGATATCGAGCATATAGAATCACAATCATTATTAGGTTACGGTGTTGTTAAAATATATTTTCAACCTAATGTTGATATTAGAACAGCAACGGCGCAAGTGACCTCTATTTCACAATCTGTTCTAAAGCAAATGCCACCTGGTGTGACGCCACCAGTGATTCTTAATTACAACGCTTCTACGGTGCCAATTTTACAATTAGCCTTATCTAGTCAATTGATGTCCGAGCAAAAGATTTATGATTTTGGCCAAAATTTTATTCGACCTCAACTGGCATCTGTTCCTGGAAGTACAGTCCCTTCGCCTTATGGGGGTAAGACACGTCAAATTCAGATTGATTTAGACCCCCAAGCTATGTTGGCTAAGCATGTTTCCCCAGCCGACATTCAAACTACTTTAACAAATCAGAATTTAATTATTCCTGTTGGCACTATTAAGCTTAATCAATATGAATACAACGTAAAG
This sequence comes from uncultured Pseudomonadota bacterium, assembly GCA_903882525.1. Lineage (GTDB taxonomy): Bacteria > Pseudomonadota > Gammaproteobacteria > Burkholderiales > Methylophilaceae > Methylotenera. The sequence continues at coordinate 4,805 of CAIRXI010000164.1, forward strand.
TTGAATAGTAGTCCGGAAGATTTTGATGAGATTAACAATTTACCTATTAAAACGATAAATGGAACGACTATTTTCATTCGTGATGTAGCCCATGTTCGAGACGGATACCCACCACAAACTAACATTGTTAGAGTTAATGGAAGCCGTGCTGTCCTCATGAGTATTCTTAAAAGTGGCCAAGCTTCAACCCTAGATGTCATAGATGGTGTTAAGAAATTATTGCCAAAAGTGTCAGAAACTTTACCAAAAGAATTGCAACTTAGTACTGTTGGTGATCAATCACTGTTTGTAAAGGCTGCTGTTACAGGGGTAATGCATGAGGGTATTATTGCTGCATTATTAACCAGTTTAATGATTCTTCTTTTTTTGGGAAGTTGGCGTTCTACTCTTATTATTTCTGCATCTATTCCGTTAGCTATCCTGAGTTCAATTATTGCACTATCTGTCATAGGAGAATCATTAAATATTATGACATTAGGTGGACTGGCCCTTGCAGTTGGGATATTGGTAGATGATGCCACAGTGACGATTGAAAATATAAATTGGCACTTAGAGCAAGGTAAGGCAGTTAAAGATGCCATCTTAGACGGTGCTAAACAAATTGTTACCCCGGCTTTTGTTTCATTACTCAGCATTTGTATTGTTTTTATTCCGATGTTCTTTTTAACAGGAGTTTCGCGATATTTATTTATACCCATGGCTGAAGCGGTTGTTTTTGCAATGATTGCATCATTTATTTTATCTCGAACATTTGTGCCAACTTTAGCAAACTATCTTTTAAGGCCTCATGCATCCCATGGTCACTCTGAGGAATATTTTGCATTTTTAGCGGATGACAAAAATCAAGCGGCTAAAGCTAACCTAAATATATTTGTCCGTTTCCAGCGTGGATTTGATAGAGTTTTTGAATTTGTACGAGAAGAGTATGCAAAAAAATTAAAGTCAGCCTTAAGTCATCGAGGCTTATTCATTTTTGTATTTATGACTTTTGTATGCTTATCATTTTTACTTGTTCCCTTTTTAGGGCAAGATTTTTTCCCATCAGTAGATTCAGGACAAATTAAAATTCATGTTCGCACTCAAGTCGGAACTAGGGTTGAAGCAACTGCAACAGAGTTTGATAGAATAGAAAGAACTATACGAATTGCAATCCCTTCAACACAATTAAAAAGCATTGTAGACAACATCGGTATGCCTAATAGTAATATTAACCAGGCTTACAACAACACTGGAACCATCGGTGCACAGGATGGAGACATATTAATTACGCTTAATCATGAGCATAATAAGACTGATGAGTATGTTAAAAAGTTACGTGAAATTCTGCCTAGAACGTACGCCAACACTACATTTTCTTTTTTACCTGCCGACATTGTTACTCAGATATTGAATTTTGGTGCCCCATCTCCAATTGACATTCAAGTGATGGGTCCGAATCAAGCTGAGAATTTAGCTTACGTGAAGAACCTTGCAAGTAAGTTAAAATCAATTCGCGGCATTGCTGACTTGCGCTTACAGCAGGCCAATGACTCACCTGAATTAAGAGTTGATGTTGATCGATCTCGCGCTAAAATTCTTGGCATAACAGAGCAAGATGTGACTAGTAGTTTAGTGACTACACTTGCGGGCACTGCTCAAATAGCGCCAGCTTTTTGGTTAAATCCAAAAAATGGTGTGTCATATCCGATCGTAGCTCAAACCCCTCAGTATCGTATGGATTCATTATCCGCATTAGAGAATATTCCCGTGCCTTCTTTACAAGGAGGCGAGACTCAAGTACTAGGGGCGCTTGCTACTATTAAACGCGGATCAAGCCCTGCTGTTATTTCGCATTATGCAATACAGCCATCTTTAAATATATTTGCGACAGCTCAAGACAGAGATCTTGGCGGGTTAGCTGCTGATATACAGAAAGTTATTAGCGACGCTAACTCTAACCTTCCTAAAGGTTCATCTATAGAGCTTCGAGGGCAAGTTCAAACGATGAATACTGCGTTCTCACAACTGCTTTTTGGGCTCCTAGGGGCAGTAGTTTTAATTTACTTGCTATTAGTAGTAAATTTCCAATCTTGGTCAGATCCGTTTGTAATTGTGACTGCCCTTCCTGCGGCCTTGGGCGGTATCGTGTGGATGCTGTTTATTACATCTACAACACTATCTGTCCCCGCGTTGACTGGTGCAATAATGTGCATGGGGGTTGCAACAGCTAATAGTGTGCTAGTCGTGAGTTTTGCTCGTGAAAAACTTGCTGAATTAAAGGATCCAATGTTAGCTGCGATGGAAGCAGGCTTCTATCGATTTAGACCAGTTTTGATGACTGCACTCGCTATGATTCTAGGTATGCTCCCAATGGCGTTAGGCCTTGGCGAAGGTGGCGAGCAAAATGCGCCTTTAGGAAGAGCTGTAATCGGAGGACTAATGTTTGCCACTGTTGCAACCTTGTTTTTAGTTCCTGTTATTTTTAGTTTGGTTCATCGAAATAAACAATTATTTGATAATGAACAATTTAATTCAGGAGCATCAATTAATGTTTAGTCGAAAAGATGAAAGCAAGCCAAAGTCTTGGCGCCAATTAATTGTTTGGTTGTTAGTCATAGTCATCCCAATTGCAATGGTTGTTGTTGGTATTAATACTCGCCAAAAAACTAATGAAGATGTAAAAAAATGGACGGAAATTCAGGCTATACCTGTGGTTAGGTTAGTTAGTAATAGTGAAGTAACTGTTGATAACAAGATTGTTCTTCCTGGGCGAATAGAGGCATATTACAAAGCACCAATCTATGCACGTGTTAATGGCTATTTGAAGAAATGGCATAAAGATATTGGGTCTTATGTTCACAACGGTGAATTATTAGCTGAGATTGATACTCCTGAGTTAGATCATCAATTGGATCAAGCAAAAGCTGACTTGGCAAGTGCAGTTCAAAGTAAAAGGTTAGCTGATGTGACTCGTCAGAGATGGGAGAATTTGCTAGTTACTGATTCTGTTTCAAAACAAGCTGCAGACGAGAAAGTATCTGATTTTGCAACAAAAACGGCAGTTGTTCATTCACTGGAAGCTAATGTTAGACGATTAGAAGCAATGCAGTCGTTTAAAAAAGTAGTAGCTCCATTTGATGGTAAATTAACTGAAAGAAATACAGATATCGGTGCGCTTATTAATGCAGCTAACAATGGGGGTGAAGCAGGCCCACCCTTATTTATTGTCGAAGACACACATCAACTACGTGTTTATGTAAATGTTCCAGAAATTTATACAGATAAATTAAATCACATTGTCTCTGCTTCATTAAGCGTACCAGAGTTTCCAGACAAACAATTCAACATCCAAATGAAGGGGACTGCCGGCGCTGTAGATGCAAAATCAGGTTCAACGTTATCTCAGTTTTCATTAGAGAATAAGAGCAATCTTTTAAGCCCAGGTAGTTATGTTCAGGTCACAATTAAGTTACCAGTTGATAATAATGTTAGGAGATTGCCTGTCAGCGCAATCATGGTTCGTAATCATGGTGTGCAAGTTGCAACTGTTGATGTGAATAATCGCCTCATCATTAAATCAATCATTGTTGGGAATGACTTTGGATCATATATAGAGGTTTTATCTGGATTAACTAAGAGTGATCGAGTTATAGATACTCCGCCTGATTTGGTCGAGGATGGCCAAATAGTTAAAATTGATCAATCAAGCAATCTTAAAAATGATAAGAAGTCTAAGGGTATTTAATGATACGTACTTATTTCTTATTTTCTATAATAGCGTTACAGTTTTTTGGGTGTGCTAAAGAAGTTGTGTATGAAAAACCCATTGTTTCTTCAGCAAATGCATTCAAAGAAAGTGGTCCTTGGGTTGAGGCTAAACTTTCACAGGAGTTAATTCAAAAGGATTGGTGGAAATTATTTAATGATCCAACTCTTGATCAGTTGGAATTAAATTTAGACAATGGCAATCCAAGCCTAGGGATATATCTAGCTCGATTGGAGCAATCTCGTGCTTATACATTAAGTCTTGACGCGCAAAGTAAACCTTCCGTCAATGCTTTTGCGCAATCTGCAAATAATAGGCAATCAGATCATCGTCCTTTACGTGGTGCCGGTCAGCCAGATGTATATTCTGTTAACTCGCTGGGACTGAATGTTGATTATGATTTAGATCTATGGGGCAGGGTAAAAGGAATAGTTAGCTCAGGCAAGTCCTTAGAAAATGCTAGTAAGTATGATCTTGCTAACGCACGAATAGGATTACAAATGGAGCTGGCTTCTAATTATTTTGAGTTGCGAAGATTCGATTCGCAAATGTTTTTGTATAGGGAAACAATTCAATCTTATGAAAAACAGTTAGCATTAACTACTAGTCTTCATAATCAAGGTGTTGTTTCTGGATTAGATGTTTCGAGGTCCGAAGCTCAGCTTGAAACGATTAAAGGTTATCTAGCTGTTGCTGAATCTAATCGCGCTCAATGTGAGCACGCTCTCGCTACGCTTGTTGGGCAATCCCCATCTCTATTTTCAATTCCTTTTGAAAAGTTAAATGTTTTAAAGTCGCCTGCAGTTCCAGTGACGGTTCCATCTAGACTTTTAGAAAGGCGTCCAGATATAGCTAGCGCTGAAAGTATGTTGGCATCAGCTAATGCAAATGTAGGTGTAGCTAAAACAGCGTTTTTTCCAAACATTAGTTTAGGGTTAGCCGCTGGATTTCAGGATGGGGGCAGTCTTGGATTGTTAACTTCACCCAATCTATTTTGGGCTTTAGGCCCATCAGCAGTCTTGAGTATATTCGATGCTGGTAAACGTGATGCACAAGTTAAGATAGCAATCTCTAAACGTGATGAGCTTGCTAGCTCATATAAATTTACTGTACTAAAAGCATTTCAGCAAGTTGAGGATAGTTTATCTTTGATAGATTCATTAAATAAACAAGCAACCAGTGCTGAAAAAACAAGGTCAGCAGTTCAGCACTCAAATGATCTTGTTATGAGTCGCTATTTTGAAGGAATTGTCAGTTCTTTTGAGGTGGTCAAAGCAAATGATGACTTATTAAATGCTAAAGAGACTCTTTTGAATATAAATATTACCCATCTAGAGGTTACTGCAGTCCTCATACATTCACTTGGTGGTGGTTGGATTGTTAATTAGAGGTAAGCTTAAATAAGCTTCATACTTAATATTGTAGCGTTGTAACCAAGTCTATGAAACGTTGCATACTATTAGTAATCTTTTTCTTGTGATGGATGAGTAATCTAAAGGGCCGAGGAATTAGTTTAAAGTCTGTTTTGATTTTAGCCAACCATCCAACTTTTATCATGTCACTTACAATCTACTCCGATAAGCTTGCAACATCTAGCTCACGGAGTGCCCTTTGTTTTATTGCTTCATGATCATTGAATTCAAGATGACGGTTTAATGGTGGTAAATAAGGCAATAGAACATGGGTTAACGCTTCACGTCTCCCGCAGCCTTTCTCGCGTAAAACCCAATTGGCTTTAGCTATTCTACTAAGAGGAACTACACCAATGTTATATTCTCGAATAATTGGATAATCTGGGAAAGCAACTAATCAAAACTCGTCATTTATCTATTGGCTGATGGAGGTATCAGACGTATCCATAAGTGCGCATGCTACAGCGCCTAGTAAAAAACAATGCTCAAGGTATAATCAAGCAAGTTATTTCTACAGAAGCTTGTTATGCCTAAACAATTATTTGATTTCAACCAACTTAAAGCCAATTTTGGATCTGATTTTTTAGCCTCTATCGTGGTCTTTTTAGTAGCGATTCCATTGTGCTTAGGCATTGCCATTGCCTCTGGCTTTCCGCCAACGGCTGGTGTGATTACAGGCATTATTGGTGGTATTTTTGTTGGGTCTATTGCGGGATCGCCATTAACGGTTAGTGGTCCAGCGGCGGGCTTGGTCGTATTGGTGGTAGAGATTATTGCTAAAAATGGCTTTGCACTATTTGGTGAGATTTTGATGTTAGCAGGAATGCTGCAAATGTTGGCTGGTCATTTTAAGTTGGGGGTATGGTTTAGGGCAATTTCACCGGCAGTAATACACGGTATGTTGGCTGGTATTGGTATTTTGATTATGGGTTCGCAGTTTCATGTAATGTTTGATCGTAAGCCGTTGGCGAACGGCATACAAAATATTATGAATTTTCCAACTGCGATTACCGAGTCTATCTCAGGGCTAAATGGTCATTTGGCAGCTGGATTGATAGGAATGCTCACCATTGTAGCCATTGTATTGTGGACGAATTTTGCACCAAAAAAACTGAAGTTGGTACCTAGCGCTTTAGTTGGCGTTTTGCTGGCCATCTTAGTGGCCAATGTAATGCACCTAGACATTAAGTACATTGCAGATTTATTTAGCGATCCTAAAGATATGGGTAATATTTTTAGCGCCATACAGTTGCCTAGTCTCTTGGATTTTTATGCCACTTTTAATGTGCCGGTGTTAATAGAGGTATTTTCTTTGGCGTTTGTGGCCAGTGCTGAGTCTTTACTATCCGCATCAGCTGTCGATCAAATGCATAGTGGCGTGCGCACTCAATACGATAAAGAATTATTCTCCCAAGGCATCGGTAATACTATTTGTGGTTTTTTAAGTGTATTGCCAATGACTGGGGTAATTGTGCGCTCAAGTGCAAATGTGGCAGCAGGGGCTAAGTCTCGCACCTCAACTATTTTGCATGGCTTTTGGTTGCTACTTTTTATTAGCGTATTTACGTTTACTTTGAAATATATTCCAGTTTCGTCATTGGCTGCGGTTTTGGTGTTTACAGGATATAAATTGGCTTACCCTAAAATTTTGCCGGAGTTACGACGTTTTGGACGCGCAAAAGTCGGCATTTATGTTGTCACTATCGCGACTATTGTTAGCACCAATTTACTGACAGGTATTATGGTCGGCTTGTTGTTGTCACTGATTAAGTTGCTGTATGTATTCTCGTATTTAAAAGTGAACGTACTCAAGACATCAGAAGATAATGCTTTGGAACTGCAATTGTTAGGTTCAGCCACCATTATTGGTTTACCAAAATTGGCTGAGGTATTAGATGGTCTAGCACTCAAACAAAACGTGAAAATAGTGTTTAAGGATTTAAATTATATAGACTACGCATGCATTGACTTACTAAGTAGCTGGCAGCGTCAGTATATCGCTACTGGGGGCACGGTAGATGTGCATTGGGATAACTTGCATAACAAGTATCACCAGCGCTAGATAATGCGTTAGGGGGCGCTAGCGGTGCCCTTCTTTTGCCATATTGATACTGTACTTAGGGATTTCTACCACTAAGTCTTCATTGCCTACAATAGCTTGGCAGGATAAGCGTGAGTTAGGTTCTAAACCCCAAGCTTTATCTAGCAAGTCATCCTCTTGATCATCTGACGGCTCTATAGTTTTAAAGCCTTCTCTTATGATGACGTGGCAGGTCGTGCATGCGCAGGCCATGTCGCAAGCGTGGTCGATATCAATATGATTTTTCAGTAATACTTCGCAGATAGAATCGCCTGCGTTGGCTTCAATCGCCGCGCCGTCAGGGCAAAGCTCTAAGTGGGGCAATACAATAATTTGTGGCATCTTATTTCCTAATAATCCTACAACTTAATCTCGTCTAATGCTTTACCCGCTAAAGCGCGACTTACACTGGCATTCATACGCACTGCAGCAAATTCTTCAGTGGCATGATTAAGTGTTTCTACCCCAGCATGAATTGCGTCGGTATCATCGGTGGCACAGATTGCGGCTAAGCGTTGAATTTCATCTTGAATGGCAGACACTTGATCTTTGTTAATTAAAGCGCTGTCAGCCTCCAAAGCAGCGTTCACTGCACTAATAATCGCGCCTGCTGATACGCGGGCTTCGGTCAGCATGCGTGCTGATTTGTCCGCTTCAGCACTGTTAAACGAGGCTTTAAGCATATTGGTGATTTCATCTTCACTCAGGCCGTAAGAAGGTTTAACGGCGATATGTGCTTCTACATTGCTTGAGATTTCGCGCGCGGACACTGACAACAAACCGTCGGCATCCACAGTAAAAGTGACCCGAATTCTAGCCGCACCAGCCACCATAGGCGGTATGCCGCGAAGTTCAAAGCGCGCTAATGACCGGCAGTCGCTGACTAGTTCACGTTCGCCTTGCACCACGTGGATGCTCATCGCGGTTTGGCCGTCTTTATAGGTGGTAAATTCTTGAGCGCGCGCGACTGGTAACGTACTATTTCTATGGATGACTTTTTCAGCTAAACCACCAAAGGTTTCAAGCCCTAAAGATAGTGGAATGACATCAAGTAATAGTAGCTCGTCATCACTCTTATTCCCCGCCAACACATTGGCTTGAATTGCGGCACCAAGGGCGACCACTTTGTCAGGATCTAAATTAGTCAATGGTGTTTGTTTAAAGTATTCGGCTACTACTTGCTGGATTTGTGGCATACGCGTTGCGCCACCGACCATGACGACGCCGTCTATATTTTCAATAGTTAATCCAGCGTCACGCAGTGCTTTACGAATTGGGCTTATGGTTTTTTGTACTAAGTTGGCGGTTAGCGCCGTAAATTGCTCGCAACTTATCGTTAGGTTTACAAATTCGCCATCACTCATCAAGCAGCTGATTTGTGTTTCAGCGTGCGCGGTTAGCCATTCTTTTGCCTCGCGCGATTTACTCATGAGCAGACGTGTGTCGTGGGCATTGCGTGGCGATAGCTTCGCAGTTTCTAAGATCCAGCAGTAAATACGATGATCAAAGTCATCTCCGCCAAGGGCAGAGTCGCCATTGGTGGCTAGCACTTCAAACACGCCTTTGCTTAGCTGTAAAATAGACACATCAAAGGTGCCACCGCCTAAGTCATAAATGACATAAACACCTTCGCTAGCGTTATCTAGGCCGTAGGCCACTGCGGCTGCTGTAGGCTCATTTAGTAGGCGTAAAACATTAAGACCCGCTAAGCGAGCAGCATCTTTGGTAGCTTGACGTTGAGCATCATCAAAATAGGCAGGGACTGTAATGACTGCGCCTATCAATGCTCCACCTAGCGCCTGTTCGGCGCGGGCTTTAAGTACTTTTAGAATTTCTGCCGAAACTTCAACTGGGCTTTTAATCCCTGCACGCGTTTCTATCTGTAACATGCCGGCTTGCTCTGCAAAGTGGTATGGGAGTTGTGTAGCATCAATATCTTTTATGCCACGCCCCATAAAACGTTTGACCGAAACAATCGTGTTATGTGGGTCACTATTTTGTTTCTTTTGCGCTTCCGTGCCCACCACGATCATTCTGTTTTCGGCATAGTGCACTACCGAGGGTAATAGCGTATGACCATGTTCATCGCCTAGGACATGACTGAGTCCGCTTCGTACTGTAGCGACCAATGAGTTGGTCGTACCAAGATCTATACCCACTGCCAACTTGTGTTGATGTGGTGCGGCGCTCATGCCAGGTTCAGATATTTGCAGTAGTGCCATATTAGTTGTCTAGATGTTCAATTGCTTTGTTAATGTCAGCACACACTTTATCAATAAAAATGAGTTTGCGCGTAGCGTCCGTAGCTGTGCTGTAATCTTTTTTAATATCCAGTAAGTCAATTAGATTGGCTTGCAAGGCTTTTCCGTCTGATTGTATTTCAGCGTGTAATTGCTCTAAAGCAAATATATCTTTCGCGGCTTTGGCATCCTCTAATGCTTCTCGCCACTCCATCTGCTGCATTAAAAAGTCAGTGGGCATAGCTGTATTGGTGTCGCTAATCGCCGTGATGCCTTGCAGCTCAAGTAAGTATTTGGCTCTGTTGGCAGGGCTCTTCAGAGTTTGATACGCTTCATTGGCTAATGTTGCTAGTTGCATAGCACTTAGCTTTTCAGCCGCAGTCCCGGTAACAAACCGATCTGGATGCGAGGCTGATTGTATTTTTCTGAAATTGGTTTCGAATGTGGCAAGCTCAATATTAAAGCTAGGCGTTAGGCCAAATAATTCAAAATAGTTATCCGTCAAACCGTAAAGCTTTCACCACAACCACATTCGTCTTTAACGTTAGGATTGATAAACTTAAAGCCTTCGTTCAGTCCTTCTTTGGTGAAGTCTAATTCTGTACCATCGATATACACTAAGCTTTTTGGATCAACAATAATTTTGACGCCATTACTTTCAAATATGGTGTCTTCTTCATTCAAGCTATCCACAAACTCTAAGGTATATGCCATACCAGAGCAACCGGTAGTTTTGACGCCCAAGCGTAATCCTAAGCCTTTACCTCTATTGGCAAGGAAGGTTTCAACACGATTTGCAGCTGTGTGCGTTAGGGTAATCGCCATAGTCTTATATCTTTAAACTTTAAAAAGTATTGTTAATTATGAACACGTGAGCATTTTATTACGCAGAAGCTTTAGCTAACTGTTTTGCTTTGATATCGGCTACTGCAGCCTTAATCGCATCTTCAGCCAATACTGAACAGTGGATTTTTACTGGAGGTAGAGCCAACTCTTCTGCAATAGCTGAGTTTTTAATTGCGTAAGCCTCGTCTACAGTCTTGCCTTTTAGCCACTCAGTTACTAATGAGCTAGAAGCAATTGCTGAGCCACAACCGTAAGTTTTAAACTTCGCGTCTTCAATAATTCCCGCATCATTTACTTTGATCATCAGCTTCATTACATCACCACATGCTGGTGCGCCGACCATTCCGGTGCCTACATTCGGGTCGTTTTTATCTAAAGTACCCACGTTACGTGGATTTTCATAGTGGTCTAAAACTTTATCTGAATATGCCATTTTACTTCTCCTTGATGCTGCTATGTTAGTTGCGGATCATCGTTTTGTATTCACACAAAACTACAGATTACCTATTCACTATTTTGTTTAATGTGATGCCCATTGCACCTTAGATAAATCGATGCCGTCCTTAAACATTTCCCATAATGGGGATAAGTCTCTTAATTTATCAATTTTACTTCTCATTAATTTAATGGTGTAATCCACATCTTCTTCAGTTGTAAATCGTCCGATTGAGAAGCGAATTGAGCTATGGGCGAGTTCATCTGAACGACCTAAAGCGCGCAATACATAGCTTGGCTCTAAGCTAGCTGATGTGCAAGCCGAACCGCTAGAAACTGCGATGCCTTTCACTGCCATGATTAGCGATTCACCTTCAACATAGTTAAAGCTGATATTGAGGTTATGCGGCACTCGATGCTCTAAATCGCCATTTACATAGACTTCCTCCATGGTTTCTAGGCCATGCAATAATTTGTCACGTAGGTGAGTAATGCGTTTGTTTTCCTCATGCATTTCTTCACGAGCAATGCGGAACGCTTCGCCCATACCGACGATTTGATGCGTAGCCAAAGTGCCAGAACGCATCCCTCGCTCGTGACCGCCACCATGCATTTGTGCTTCGATTCTGATTCTTGGCTTACGTCGTACATATAATGCACCTATACCTTTAGGTCCGTAGGTTTTATGTGCACAAAAGCTCATCAAATCAACGGGTAATACTTCTAAGTCAATATCTACTTTCCCGGTAGCCTGTGCTGCATCTACATGGAAAATAATGCCATTCTCTCGGCAGATATTACCAATGGCCGTAATGTCTTGAATTACGCCAATTTCATTATTTACAAACATCACTGATGCAAGAACGGTGTCTGGGCGAATGGCCGCTTTGAATTTAGTTAAATCTAGTAAACCATTTGGCTCTGGCTGTAAGTATGTCGCCTCAAAACCTTGACGCTCCAACTCTCGAACAGCGTCAATTACCGCTTTGTGTTCAGTTGCCACAGTAATAATATGCTTACCTTTGCCACTATAAAAATTAGCGGCGCCCTTAATGGCTAAGTTGTTCGATTCTGTCGCACCTGAGGTCCATACAATTTCACGTGGATCAGCACCGACTAATTTCGCCACTTCTTCACGCGCGTTTTCTACCGCTTTTTCTGCAGTCCATCCGTAAGGGTGGCTACGTGAAGCAGGGTTACCAAAATGCTCGGTAATGTATGGAATCATTTTTGCAGCTACGCGTGGATCAACCGGTGTTGTGGCTGAGTAATCTAAATAGATTGGCTGCGCGTCATGCGCATGGCCATCTGCGTTAAAGGTATCTTTGACAACTGGCATTTCTATTGTTGCTGACATTGCTTATCCTTGCATTTATATTTAATTAAATTCATGTACGTAAGTACACTTTTACTCTTTTGAGCCTTAGGCCGCCATTGCAGTCAATTGCTTCAATCTTAGAATTTCATCTTGCAGTGTGGCTAAAAATTCGGCCACTTCTTTACTTGTATTCTGCTCACCAAAACTTACTCGAACTGCGCCACGTGCCACATCGGCATCTACTCCCATTGCAAGTAGCACGTGGCTAGGCTCTGAGCTGTCGCTAGAGCAGGCGGAGCCACTGGCCACTGCGAAGTTTTTTCGATCCAACGCCATTACCAACGTTTCGCCTTCAATTCCGCCTATCGCAAAAAAACTGGTATTACTTAACCGTGCTTCTTGACCACCGAAAATGGTCACTTTCATCTGCGCTAAACCACGCTCTAGTTGCTCGCGCAACGCTAGGGTATGGGTAATAAAACTTTGCGTATTTGTTGCGGCTAATTCACAGGCTGCGCCAAACCCGACAATAGCTGCGATATTCTCGGTGCCACTGCGTAAACCTCGCTCTTGACCACCGCCATGCAACAGCGGTTGTATATCTAGGCGCTTATCTAAAATAAGCGCGGCTGCACCTTGTGGGCCGTGAATTTTATGACTGGAAATGGTCATCGCATTTACATTTAGGTCTGTAAAATTCAGTTTGATTTTGCCCAATGCCTGTACTGCATCAGTATGTGCAAAGGCGCCTGCAGTTCTGGCTAGCTCAGCAACGCTGGCCAAATCTTGAATCACACCAGTTTCATTATTCGCTAACATTACCGATACCAAGCTGGTGGGGATGTTAAGTTGTTCTGTTAATTGCGCTAAGTCCAGTTGCCCGTTCGCGTTCACGGCAATTTGGCGGCTTACTGACCCTAATGCCTGCATTGCTAACGCTGGACGTGTCACGCAAGGGTGCTCAATTTTACTACTTAAAATTTGCATCTTAGGACGATTGGCCGTGATGCCTTTTACAGCAAAATTATTGGCTTCTGTGCCGCAAGAAGTAAATATTACTTGTGATGCATAAGCGCCGCAGGCTTCCGCTACTTGGCCACGTGCATCTTCAATGGCATCACGTGCTGAACGGCCATAAATATGACGGCTAGTGGGATTGCCTGTTTGCATTTCCAACCAAGGCAACATGCGCGCTAATACTCGGCTATCAAGCACGGTAGTGGCATTATGATCAAAGTAGATGCTATTCATTTGCGGTCTGCCTTAGGCGTTCGCAGTCTCAGCGGTACTGCAAGTGCGTGGCGTAATCATGACCTTTTGAGCGCTTGTTTGTGAGGCCACCATATCAGCCAAACTAATGCCTGCTAGATAGTCTAAAATTTTGCCATTAAGCGTTGCCCAAAGGTCATGCGTCATGCAACGGCCTTCATCGCGACAGTTTTCTTGACCACCACATTGCGTCGCATCGATTTGTTCGTCTACGGCATTGATAATTTCAGCAACTGAAATCTCGGCATAATTTTTGGCAAGTTTATAACCGCCGCCTGGACCCCGCACGCTACTGACCAATCCCTGACGGCGCAAGCGACTAAATAGCTGCTCTAAATACGAAAGAGAAATGCTTTGGCGCTCACTAATGCCAGCCAAGGTAATTGGCTTGATATCTTCGTTGCTTGCTGTAGCGCTTCGAGCCTCGTGTAGTGCAAGGTCTAGCATGGCGGTAACAGCAAATCTACCTTTAGTGGTTAAGCGCATGGTGGTTTGGCTCTAGTTAACATCGTTGAAGTTGGAATTTTATAATACCCTACAACTTTGGTCAACTATTAAGCGCAATTGGTTCCACGCATTGATAAATATATTTTTTGCGTGAAACGGCGGTATGCGCTTATTTTTCTTTAGGCGTTTTTGATGGCTTAGGTGTTAAGGATTTGAGTGCAAAAGCTTCAGCCACTTCGGTGTCAGTTTCTGTGTCCATATTCAGGCGACTTAGCTGTGATTGTAGGTCCGACAATGCGCGGTCTTGCTTCTCTGCATGATCAAGTAAAGAGTGGATGGCTTTAATCATCGGGTCATTTTCGTCATTACCTACAGCATAGGCAGCAAACCCTATTTTTTTAGCGGTATCTGAGCGCTTCTTGGTTTTTTCTTCCTCTAAAATGCGTGCCGGTATACCGACTGCCGTGGCATTCGCGGGCACATCCTTGACAACCACTGCATTCGAACCTATTTTAGCGCCAGTACCAATGGTAATCGGGCCTAATACCTTAGCGCCAGCACCAATCACTACGCCATTTTCCAGTGTAGGGTGGCGTTTGCCTTTATTCCAAGAAGTGCCTCCCAGCGTTACGCCATGATATAGCGTGCAATCATTGCCAATGACAGCAGTTTCACCAATGACCACGCCCATACCGTGATCAATAAATACACGACGACCAATGGTGGCGCCTGGATGAATTTCAATGCCGGTAAGCCAGCGCCCCATATGAGAGTTAAAGCGGGCTAGCCAGTAAAAATGTTTTTTCCATAACCAATGCGATAGCCGGTGCATTAGCAGGGCATGCACGCCAGGATAAGTGGTGAGCACTTCCCAATGCGTTCTTGCCGCAGGGTCGCGTTCAAATACTATTGCGATATCTTCTTTAACGTGATCAAACATAATTTAGTATTTATCGTGTTTTCTAGGAGTAATGGTAAGCGTTAGTATGCCACGTAACAGATTGACTTCTTCTTTTTCTAGCCTATTTCTTGCGTAAATGCGACGTATGCGCTCCATTAGTTTCTTTGGCGCTGCAGGATTGAGGTAGCCAATATGCAGTAAAGTTTGCTCCAAGTGCGCGTAAAACCCCTCTACACTATCAATCGTAGCCAGTTCATTTACAGTATTCGGGCTGATTGGCGCGTCTTGAAGCGCAGCCATGCGTAGTTCGTAACACATGATTTGTACGGCAGCAGCTAAGTTGAGTGAGGAATATTCTGGATTGGCCGGAATCATTGCCAGCATCTGGCATAAGTCCAGCTCCGCATTGGTTAAGCCACTCATCTCAGTGCCGAACACCAATGCGACCGGTTGGTTGGCTGCAATATCAATAGCCGTAGCAGCAGCGCTACGCACATTCACTAGCTCATGCGAAAGATTGCGTTTGCGGGCACTCATGCCAATCGCAAAAGCACAGCCATTAAGGGCTTCAGCCAAAGTCTCAGTGACGATGGCATTTTCTAATAAATCTGCCGCGCCGGTGGATAGGGCAGTGGCGTGCGCATCAGGAAAGCTATGAGGTTGCACCAGATATAGCTGGCTGATACCCATGGTTTTCATAGCGCGCGCGGCTGATCCGATGTTGCCAGGGTGGCTAGTTTGGCAGAGAATCACACGGAAGTTTTGCAGTAAATGCAGTTGGCTGGAATCTAATTTTGCAGTCATATTTTCAAATTACGGTATAACCGTTAATGTTCTATTTTACCAGCTATACACCTAATCTATGACGCTTTAACAGGTTTTAGCTAATTTTGGTGGCTATGGACGTTAGCTGCAACTGCCGGTTATGAAGTTTGTATTTGTAATTTTTAGATGTAATCCTATGGCTCTTAAAATCTCGTTATGCATGCAAGAGTGAATGGCAAGAATCCTTTGTTAGAATGCTAACTGCAAGCGACTGTCGATAAACTTCTCATCGGGACGCGTTACTGTCTGTAGGGAAAATTTATCATAGCTAGTCACTTCGAAGTTGGTTGCTAATTTTAGGTTCTTGCTGAGGTACCAATTAATACCAGCACCCCATGTTTTTGCTGTCCGTGCAGCTAGCCCCGTAATGCTGGAAGTGCTTAATGGGGTTGTTGTAGATACATAACTTAGAGCTTTCTTATCAAGATTAGTTTCTTGGAATCGCGCTACTACTTCCCACGCACCCCATCCGTCACCATTAGAGCTGAATGGCATATTAGGACTAACAGGATTGTTGTGTGTAGCATTTTCTCCTGTCAATAGCCAAGAGCCCGTAACTTCCCAAGCGTTGTTGTTGAGACTGTCGAGTGTTGAGCCACTAATAATATCTTGGCGTACGGAAGCATATTCGGCAATCACACCAAATGGGCCGAAGTAGTAATAGGCTTGTGGCGTCAGGCGGTTACGAGAACCATTCGCATATACTCCTGATGCATAAGCAAAGAAAGTGGACGCTTGTCCTGGTGCTTTGTAGCTTGGTAATCCGCTATTTGTAGTAGAAGTAGCGGCAGTACTACTTCCATAACCATGATCGTGTGTAACTGCAATACCAAAACCTAAGTCAGAAAATGCCGAATCAGTACCTCTGAATGGGGTTGCGAATAGGCGTGCAGTGTATTCGTTGTTGCCATTGTAACTTTGTGATGTAAGGGCATCTCCACCATCTACTACGCCTTGGTATACACCAACTGCATAGTACAGCGTATTGTCAATCAGGTTCCCGTGCAGAGAGACGCCTAGGTCGCGATTAGGGAGGATATTATTGCTGACAGTGCTAAGCTCAATAAACTTATTGAAATTAGAGCTTTCCAATCGCTCAAGACCAACGTCTGGTGCAAACTTACCTGCTTGCAGTTGAAGCCATGGCTTAAAGCGAGCATTGATAAAGGCGTCTGCAATGCCACCATTTGTCGCTGAGCTTGCAAATTTGTTATCGCCATATTCTGGAGCAAATTTAAAGTCATAGATACCATCAAGAGTGCCTTGGATAATAGGCCTAATTCTGCGAACATCAAAACCACTGATGTTACCTTCGTTTGCACTAGGGTAACGACGGTTATCCAATTGCAGTAACCCACCAAATTGAATTTTATTTTTGCCATCCGCTGATTGAATACCAAATCCACTGTTATATTTATCTTGGTTAGAAGTAACGATAGATGTTTCTTGATTTTTTAGCGTTGCAACTTCATCAGCGAGTTCATTTTTTCTGACAAGTACTTTGACCTTTTGGTCTAACTCTTGGACTAGGGAGCGAAGTTGTTCTAATTCGTTGCTGTCATTTGCATAAGCTGCAATTGGCAGTAAAACGAAGCCTGCTGCAATAAGTGCTGTGGCGAATTTTGTAAATTTGACTTGCATTTTAATCTCCTGTTTCAAGCTTCCAGTTTCTGGTCAGCAGTTATGGTTTATTGTCACTTCTATTTTTATTTGGCCATTTTTTAATCCAAAATCAAGTTCGTTAAATACGAATGCGTGCACTATATAAACTTTTATAAAGAATTGAAAAGAATATTTATTTATATATTTATAACTAAATTGAATATATTAATTCATCATGAATATGATTGGTGAGTAACCTGGAAATACGTAGTTGACATAAAAAGCCTGAACTAATTACATAGAAGGAGAATTTTATAAATGACTGTATTTGATACATGCCCTAACAAAGTATATTTAAATAATGATATGTATTAAAATGCCACCTTTATCAGTTCTTTAAAACGGTCTTAAATTAGATTAACGCAAGCGCAGATCTTTTTGCCTTGCGCTAATTTTTGCATGGCGCAGATTGCGTTAATAGACTGAACCCCTAAATAGATACGAGAAAATATGCATCCAATGCTCACCAATGCAGTGAAAGCTGCCCGCCGCGCCGGTAATATTATTACGCGTGCCTCTGAAGATCTCGGATCTCTTAAAATTCAAACAAAAACTTATAATGACTTTGTCACTGAAGTCGATCGTGCCGCCGAGCAGTCAATTATTGAAACGCTGAAAGACTTATATCCACATCATGGCTTTTTAGGTGAGGAATCTGGTGAATCAAATATTGAGTCTGACTTTATTTGGATTATTGATCCATTAGATGGCACGACTAAC